>JAZLJI010000068.1:0-31084 GCA_045617825.1 Lachnospiraceae bacterium | reverse complement strand
GGGCGCCCTGAAGGGGCCCAGCATGATGCCCGGCGGCAGTCCCGCCGCGTGGCCTTACGTAAAGCCCATCTTCCAGGCCATCTGTGCCAAGGTGGAGGACGGCTCTCCCTGCTGCGACTGGGTAGGCGAGGGCGGCGCCGGGCACTTCGTCAAGATGGTCCACAACGGCATCGAATACGGCGATATGCAGCTCATCTGCGAGGCCTACCAGCTGATGCGGGACCTGCTGCACCTGTCCGATGACGAAATGCACAAGGTCTTTGCCCAGTGGAACGAGACCGAGCTGGATTCCTACCTCATCGAGATCACCCGCGATATCCTGGCCTTCAAGGATGAGGATCACTCGCCGTTGGTGGAGAAGATCCTGGATACTGCCGGTCAGAAGGGCACCGGCAAATGGACCGGCATCGCCGCCCTGGATGAGGGCGTCCCGCTGACGCTGATCGGGGAATCCGTATTTGCCCGCTGTCTCTCCGCGATGAAGGACGAGCGGACGAAGGCGGCAGCCCTTTTCCGCCGGGAGATCCCGGCCTTTACCGGCGACAAGGAGGCCTTCATCGAGTGCATCCGTCAGGCGCTTTACGCCAGCAAGATCATTTCCTACACCCAGGGCTACACCCTCATGCGGACGGCCGCCGGGACCTACGGCTGGAACCTAAACTACGGCGGCATCGCGCTGATGTGGCGCGGCGGCTGCATCATCCGCAGCGTCTTTCTGAGTAAGATCAAGGAGGCCTACGACCGCGATCCGCAGCTGAGCAACCTGCTGCTGGATCCCTATTTCCGGGAGACCGTTGAAAAGCTGCTGCCCGCCTGGCGCCAGGTGGCCGCCGCGGCGCTGCAGTACGGCGTGCCCGCCCCCGCGATGACCTCCGCCCTCAGCTATTTCGACGGCTATACCACGGAGCGCCTTCCGGCCAATCTGCTGCAGGCGCAGCGGGGCTACTTCGGCGCCCACACCTATGAGCGGCTGGACAGCCCCCGCGGCAGCTTCTTCCACACCAATTGGACCGGGCACGGCGGAGAGACCGCAGCCGGCACCTACAACGCATAAAGGAGAACAGCTATGGAACTTCCTTATAAGCCCGATTTTTCCGGCAAGGTCGCCGTCGTCACCGGCGGCGCAGGCGTGCTGTGCCGTGAATTCTGCCAGGCGCTGGCCCTGTGCGGCGCCAGGGTCGCGGTCCTGAACCGCACGCTTTCCAAGGCGGAGGCCGTGGTCGGGCTCATCAGGGCCGCCGGCGGGGAAGCCCTCGCCGTGGGCGTTGACGTCACGGATGCCGAAAGCGTGGCCCGGGCTCATCAGACGGTCCTGGAGACTTTCGGCAAATGCGATATCCTGATCAACGGCGCCGGGGGCAATGATGCCGCCGCCACCGCGGACGATGAATTTTTCGCGATGGACACCCTGCTCGACCCGGATAAAAAGAGCTTCTTCGACCTGGGCGCCGAGAACTTCGGCAAGGTCTTCGACCTCAATATCATGGGCACCGTGCTGACCACGCAGGCCTTTGCCCGGGATATGGTGGAGAAAAACAGCGGCTGCATCCTGAACATCAGCTCCATGAACGCCTTTACGCCGCTGACCAAGATCCCCGCCTATTCCGCCGCCAAATCCGGCGTGTCCAATTTCACGCAGTGGCTGGCGGTGCATTTTGCCAAGACCGGCATCCGCTGCAACGCCATCGCTCCCGGCTTTTTCTCCACGGCGCAGAACGCGAAGCTGCTCTGGAATCCGGACGGTTCACCGACCGCCCGCACCGGCAAGATCCTGAACGCCACCCCCATGGGCCGCTTCGGCAAGCCCGAGGAGCTGGTGGGAGCGCTCCTTTTCCTGCTGGACGATAAGGCCTCCGGCTTCATCACCGGCGTTGTCCTGCCCATCGACGGCGGCTTCAACGCCTATTCGGGAGTCTGAGCATGAAAGCATTTCTGGACCGGGATTTTCTGCTGTCAACGGAAACAGCCAGGCACCTGTATCACGATTACGCGGAGGGCCTTCCTCTGATCGACTATCACTGCCACCTCAGTCCCCGGGAAATCTGGGAGGACCGGCAGTTTGACGATCCGACCCAGCTCTGGCTGGAAAACGATCACTACAAATGGCGGCTCATGCGCTGGGCCGGCGTCGAGGAGCGGTACATCACCGGGAACGCCTCCGACCGGGAGAAATTTCAGAAATGGGCGGAGGTCCTCGGCCTTTCCGTCGGCAATCCGCTCTATCATTGGAGCCATCTGGAGCTGCGGCGCTACTTCGGCTATGAGGGGATCTTGAACGGCGACACCGCCGAGGAGGTCTGGCAGCTCTGCTGCGCGAAGCTGAAGCAGCCGCAGCTGTCCGCCCGTCATCTGATCGCCGGCTCAGGCGTGACCGCCCTGTGCACCACGGATGACCCGGCGGATACGCTGGAATGGCACCGCCTTCTGGCGGCGGACGGGAGCTTCCCCGTCAGGGTGCTGCCCTGCTTCCGCCCGGACAGGGCGCTGGGCATTGAAAAGCCGGACTATCCCGACTATCTGGCCCGCCTCGGCGCGCCGAAAAGCTTTGCCGAGCTGACGGCGGTCCTCCGGGAACGGCTCGCCTTCTTCGTCTCGATGGGCTGCCGGGCTGCCGACCACGGCATGGAGGCGGTCCCCTTTGCCCCCGCGTCGGAGGCGGAGCTCGAAGCCATCTTCGGCAAACGTCTGCGGGGCGAAGGCCTCACCGCGAAGGAGCTGCGGCAGTTCAAGACCGCGCTGCTCCTGGCGCTGGGACGGGAGTATCACCGCTGCGGCGTGGTCATGCAGCTGCATTTCGGGGTCATCCGGGACGATGCCAAGCGGGTCTTCCGCGCGCTCGGCCCCGATGCCGGCATCGATTCTTTGGGCGACGCTCCCTCGATCAGGGAGCTGGCGGCCTTCCTCAACGCCCTGGATGAGACGGACGAGCTGCCGAAGACCGTCCTTTACTCCTTAAATCCCAACGACAACGCGGCTTTGGACTCCGTGATCGGTGCTTTTCAGACCGATGAAGCGGTCAGCAAGCTCCAGCACGGCTGCGCCTGGTGGTTCAACGACCATAAAAGCGGCATCATGAGCCACCTGACCACGCTGGCCGCCGAGGGGTATCTGCCGGGCTTCATCGGGATGCTGACCGATTCCCGCAGCTTCCTCAGCTACACCCGCCACGAATATTTCCGCCGCATCCTCTGCGAGCTCCTGGGCTCCTGGGTGGAAAACGGCGAATACCCGAACGACGAGAAGGCTCTGAAGCAGATCGTCGAAGGGATCTGCTATAAGAACGTGAAAGCGTATCTGAATTTGTAAGGCAGGACTTCGGATACCCGAAGGAACAGAACAAGGCCCTTGACCGTGCGGACCGCCGCACCGCCAAGGGCCTTGCTGTCTTATTTTTTATGCACCCGCCGCAGGATAGGGCTTTCCGGCCGCCGCAGGCGGCTTTCGGCAAAGGGCTCAGCCCCTGCTGCGTACCTCCAGCCTGCCGTCCTCTGCATCCACCGTGAGGCAGTCGCCCTCCCCCACGTCGCCGGCCAGGATCGCCCGGGCCAGCAGGGTCTCCACCTGCGACTGCAGGTAGCGCTTCACGGGACGTGCCCCGAAGGCCGGATCGAAGCTTTCCGCCAGGATCAGATCCTTGGCGGCCTCCGTGACCTTGAGGCTCAGGCCCTTTTCCTTCAGCCGGGCGGCGAGGGACGCAGTCAGCAGGTCGATGATCCGGCCCAGATGCTCCCGCTCCAGGGGCTTGTAGAAAACGATCTCGTCCAGCCGGTTCAGAAACTCCGGCCGGAAGCTCGCCCGCAGCAGCTGCTCCACCTGGGCCCGGGCGGCGGGGGTGATATTTCCCGCGGCATCCAGTCCCTCCAGCAGCGCCTGGGAGCCCAGGTTAGAGGTCAGGATCACTATGGTGTTCTTGAAATCCACCGTGCGGCCCTGGGAGTCGGTGATCCGGCCGTCGTCCAGCAGCTGCAGCAGCAGGTTGAAAACGTCCGGGTGGGCCTTCTCGATCTCGTCGAAGAGCACCACCGCGTAGGGCTTCCGGCGCACGGCCTCGGTCAGCTGGCCGCCCTCGTCCTAGCCCACGTAGCCGGGCGGCGCCCCGATCAGCCGGGACACGCTGTATTTCTCCATATATTCCGACATATCCAGCCGGATCAGGTTCTTCTCGTCGTCGAAGAGGGCCTGTGCCAGAGCCTTGGCCAGCTCGGTCTTGCCGACGCCGGTGGGGCCCAGGAAGAGGAAGGAGCCGATGGGCCGCTTGGGGTCGGCGATCCCGGCCCGGGAGCGGAGGATGGCCTCGGAGACCGCATCAACCGCCTCCTCCTGGCCGATCACCCGCTCATGCAGCAGCTCCGGCAAATGCAGGACCTTCTGCCGCTCGCCCTCCATCAGCTTGGCCACGGGGATCCCGGTCCAGCGGGCCACCACCGCGGCGATCTCTTCCTCGGTCACGGTATCCCGCAGCAGCGAGCCCTCGCTCCGGCCATTGGCGGAGGCTGCGGCCTTTTCCAGCTCGGCCTGGAGCCGGGGCAGCTCCGAGAAGCGGAGGCGGGAGGCCTTTTCGTAATCGTAGCGGCGCTGGGCCTCCTCCATCTCGGCCTGGAGCCGGTCGATCTCTTCCTTGAGGGATTTGGTGCGCTCCACGGCGCTCTTGTCCAGATCCCAGGCGGCCTTTTTCGCGTTGAATTCGTCCCGGGAGGCGGCCAGCTCCTGCTTCAGCGCCTCCAGCCGCTCCTGAGACAGCCGGTCGCTTTCCTTCTTCAGCGCCAGCTCCTCGATCTCCAGCTGCATGATGTGCCGGCGGAGGTCGTCCAGCTCGGCGGGCATGGAATCCATCTCCATCCGCAGAGAAGCGCAGGCCTCGTCCACCAGATCGATGGCCTTGTCCGGCAGGAAGCGGTCGGAGATATAGCGGTCGGAGAGGGTGGCGGCGGCGATCAGCGCCCGGTCGTGGATGGTGACGCCGTGGAAGATCTCATAGCGGTCCTTGAGGCCCCGGAGGATGGAGATCGTGTCCTCCACCGTGGGCTCCGTCACCAGGACCGGCTGGAAACGCCGCTCCAGCGCGGCATCCGGCTCGATGAATTCGCGGTATTCGTCCAGGGTGGTGGCGCCGATGCAGTGCAGCTCGCCCCTTGCCAGCATGGGCTTCAGCAGGTTCCCGGCGTCCATGGCGCCGTCGGTCTTTCCGGCGCCGACGATCAGATGCAGCTCGTCGATGAAGAGGATGATCCGGCCCTCGGAGCGCCGCACCTCCTCCAGCACGCTTTTCAGCCGTTCCTCAAATTCGCCCCGGTACTTGGCGCCGGCCACCAGCGAGCCCATATCCAGGGAAAATACGCTGCGGTCCTTCAGCCCCTCCGGGACGTCGCCCTTGACGATCCGCTGGGCCAGGCCCTCCGCGATGGCGGTCTTGCCCACGCCGGGCTCGCCGATCAGCACGGGATTGTTCTTGGTCTTCCGGGACAGGATGCGGATCACGCTGCGGATCTCACTGTCCCGGCCGATCACCGGGTCCATCTTCCCGCTGCGGGCCCGCTCCACCAGATCGGTACCGTATTTGCCCAGGGCGTCGAAGCTGTCCTCGGGATTGTCGTTGGTGATCCGGAAATTCCGGGCGGAGGCCAGCACCTTCATGAAGGCGTCCTTCTTCACCCCGTACTGCCGGAAAAGCTCGGCGAGGCCGCTGCCCGGGTGCTCGAAAAGCCCCAGCATCAGGTGCTCCACGGACAGGTATTCGTCCTTCATCTGTCCGGCGACCCGCTGGGCAAACTGCAGCACCCGCTCCGTGTCCGGGGAAATGACGACGCTGCTGGGCTGACGGCCGGAGCCGCTGACCCGGGGCAGCCGGTCGGCCAAGGCCTCGGCGGCCGCCGTGAGGGCACCGGTGTCCAGCCCCATTTTCCCGAAGAGGGAAGGAATGAAGCCGCCCTCCTGGGTCAGCAGCGCCAGAAACAGATGCTCCGGCTCGATCTGAAAATTCTCCCTGGCCAGCGCCAGGTCCTGGGCAGCTTTAAGGGCCTCCAGAGTCTTCTGCGTATAATGATCCGTATTCATGGTAACCTCCTTTTCCTCCCGAGGGGCATCAGACCGCCCGACGGGACAGGTCTCGGACTCCCGCGCCCTTCCCGGCGCGGGGAAAGCCCTTTTTCCGGGCTTCAGCTACATTATAGAAAGGCACGGAGGCTTTGTCAAGCAAAATTTAGCACTCACCGAGCGAGAGTGCTAACAAAACGCAAAAAACGCTGCCGCAGGCTCCGCGCCTCCGCGGCGGGGCCCGGTTCGGAAAGCGCCGCCTGCCGGAATCCGGACTTGACAGCCGACCGGCAAATGCTATAGTAGGGGCAGTATATCAGATTAAGGAGACATTCCTGATGTTGCTTGATACCAAAACGATGGACAGCCTGATCTTCGGCGCGATCCGGGCGGAGGAAAATGACGGGTACCGCCTGTATCACCGCTTCACGGAGGACCAGGTCCGCCGGATCGAGAGCTGCCGGCAGCCCAATGCCTGGAAGTTCGTGGCGTTTTCCTCGGCGGGGATGCGCCTGGACGTGACCGGAGAGATCCGCAGCCTCAGCTTTTCCTACCGGCTGCGCAGCTATACCCTGCAGTGCCCGGGAGCCTTTGACGTGTACGAGAACGGGGCCCTGCGGCTGCACCAGCGCAGCATGACCGTGCCCGGCGTGGAGGAGGCGGCTTTCACCTACGTGCCCACGAAGCCCGGCCGGATCACCGTGTATTTTCCGAATTATGCGGCGCTGAGCCTGAAGGACCTGGAGATCGAGGGCAGCTTTGCCCCCGCCGAAGAGGGCGCGAAGCTCCTGACCCTGGGCGATTCCATCACGCAGGGCGCCTTCCCGCCCATGCCCGGTCAGTCCTACGTGAACATCGTGGGGCGGAACCTGAACGCCAACGTGCTGAATCAGGCCTGCAGCGGCTTCCGTCATAAGCTCTATCCCTGGGATACGATCGATTTCAAACCGGACGTGATCACGGTCGCCTACGGCACCAACGACTGGACGCTGGGCGACGATACCGACGCGGATTCCCGGGCCTTCTACGGGCAGCTGAAGGCGCGGTTCCCCGGCGTGCCGGTCTTCGTGATGACGCCGGTCTACCGGGACCGGGCCCCCGTGCCGCCCTTCGCGGAAAACGACAGGACCCGCAACGCCCTGGGCCGCACCCTCGAGGACCAGCGCCGCATCCTCACGGAAAACGCGTCAGCCTGCGGCTTCACGCCGGTGGACGGCCTGAAGCTGATGCCGCATGAGCTGGCTTACCTGCAGGCGGACCGTCTGCACCCGCTGGCAGGCGGTCACGAGGCCATGGGCGCGGCGATGACGGAAATCCTGAAAAATGCTCTGCCGGCGCTTTTTGCCTGAGCGGGCGGCCGCAATACCGATAAAGGAGAACAGGAAAATGCTGCTTGACGCAAAGACCCAGGACAGCCTGGTGCGCGGGGCGCTTCGGTCCCTGGAGGACGAGGACGGCTACCGCTTTTACAACCGTTTTCTGGAGGAGCAGGTCCTGCAGATGCCCACGGCGGAGAACCGTCGGATGTTCGTGGGAGAATCCTCCGCGGGGATCCGGCTGGAGCTGTCGGGCGATTTCCGGAGCTTCAGCTTTGCCTATCGGCTGCGGGGCTTCAGCCGCGCGGTCCCCGGGGCCTTCGATGTGTATGAAAACGGCGCCTTACGGCTGCATCAGCGGCTGGTCAGGATCCCCGGCGTGGAGGACGGCGTATTTACCTACCGGCCCACGGAGCCCGGCCGGGTGACGGTGTATTTCCCGAACTACGGCACCATGGGGATCAAGGATCTTGAGGTCGAGGGCAGTCTGACCCCGGCGGAAGAGCGCCCGCGGCTGCTGGCTCTGGGCGATTCCATTTCCCAGGGAGCCTTCCCGCCCATGCCCAGCCAGTCCTACGTGAATCTGATGGGCAGACTGCTGGGGGCCGACGTGCTGAACCAGGCCTGCAGCGGCTTCACGTACCGGATGCATCCCTGGGCGGACATCGATTTTCAGCCGGAGGTGATCACCGTGGCTTACGGCTCCAACGACTGGACGCTGGGAGAGGACATCGACCGGGATTCCCGGGCCTTCTTCGAGCGGCTGAAGGCGCGCTATCCTGAGGTACCGACCTTCGTGATGACGCCGGTCTACCGGGACCGGGTCCCGGTGCCGCCCTTTGCCGGCTGGGACAACAGCCGCAACGCCCGGGGGCTCACACTGGAGGAGCACCGCCGCATCATGACGGAAAATGCGCGTGCCTATGGCTATACCACGGTGGACGGCCTGACGCTGATGCCGCAGAACAAGGCCTATCTGCAGGGAGATTATCTGCATCCGCTGGCAGGCGGCCACGAGGCGATGGGCAGGGCGATGACGGCGATCCTGAAGACCGCGCTCCCCGGCCTTTTCGGCTGAGCAGCCCTGCGCGTCCGCGCGGCGAATCTCTTCCGGCAGCCTGTTGACAGCGGTCCCGAACTATGATACTATCATACCGCTATCCCATGCCGGCGTGTTGGAACTGGTAGACGAGGCGGACTCAAAATCCGTTGCCAGCGATGGCGTGCGGGTCCGATTCCCGCCGCCGGCAGAAAAACCCCCTTGAATTTCAAGGGGGTTTTCGATTATGATGATGAGGGCGGAGCGCAGGCTCCGAGGCAGAACATAAAGGAGAAAAGCAAGTGGCAAGAAAGGTAGCACTGATCACCGGAAGCGCCAGAGGCATCGGCCGGGCCATCGCCCGGAAGCTGGCGGAGCTGGGCTATGCGGTCTGCGTCAATTATTCCCGCAGTGAGGCTGCGGCGCTGGCTCTTGCAGAAGAGCTCAGACAGGAAGGCCGGGACGCCATCGCCCTCCGGGCGGACGTGGCGGATAAGGCGGCGGTGGAGGAAATGGCCTCGGCGTGTGAAAGGGCCTTCGGTCCGGTGACTCTGTTGGTCAACAACGCCGGGATCGCCGAGCAGGGGCTGTTTCAGGAGCAGCGGGATGCCGACTGGGAGCGCCTTTTTGCCGTCAACGTGGGTGGCGCGCGGAACGCGATCCGGGCGGTCCTTCCGCACATGCTTCACGAAAAATCCGGCTGCATCGTCAACGTCACCTCGATCTGGGGCAGCCGCGGCGCCAGCTGTGAGGCGGCCTACGCGGCCACGAAGCACGCGCTGGTGGGCCTTACCCGTTCCCTGGCGCTGGAGCTGGGCCCCTCGGGGATCCGGGTCAACGCGGTGGCTCCCGGTGTCATCGATACGGAAATGACCGGCGTGCTGGGAGAGGAGACTTTGCGCGGGCTGGCGGAGGAGACGCCCCTGGGCCGCATCGGCAGGCCCGAGGAGGTGGCGGAGGCCGTGGCGTTCCTGGCCGGTGTGGGAGCTTCCTTCATCACCGGGCAGGTCCTGGGCGTAGACGGCGGATTTATCCTGTAGGCCGCGGCTTCGGCACAGCCCGCGGAGGCTCGGCGCCGTCAGTTTTTACGATGAAATTCCCCGGATCATCTTGATTTTCATTAGGGAAAATGCTACTCTAAAACAAGTATGCACTATAGCGTGATTTGCCGGCTATAGCGCAAAAAAGGGCTGTCCCTGAGTGATTGGAGATCCTATGAGCAGACAAGACCAACAGAACGAAGACTATTTTGAAATTGACTTGCTGCATATCGCGAAGATCCTTTGGCAGAAGGCTTGGCTGATCGTCTGCGTCACGGTTCTTTGCGGTATCGTCGGCTTCTGCATCTCGCGCTTCGCGATGGCGCCCAAGTACGCCTCCAGCGTGCTGCTGTACGTCAACAGCAGCAGCCGAACGCCCGGCAGCACCGGCGGCATCAGCACCAGCGAGATCTCCGCGTCCCGCTCGCTGGTCAATACGTATATCGTGATCCTGAAGGACCATACGACCACAGGGCAGGTGATCCGCCAGTCCGGCGTTTCCTACAGCTATGAGCAGCTCTCCAAAATGATCACGGCCGAAGCGGTGAACAACACGGAGGTCATGCGGGTGACCGTCACCTCCAAGGATCCGTACGAGGCGGCCCTGATCGCCAATACGATCGCGGACGTGCTCCCCGAGCGGATCGCCGCGACCATCGAGGGCAGCTCCATGCGCACGATAGACAAAGCGGTGGCCTCCCTGAAGAAGGTATCTCCGAGCATCGTCAAATATACGATCATCGGCGCGCTGCTGGGCTGCATCGTGACCTGTCTGGTCTTAGTGATCCGGGATCTGCTGGACGACGTTATCCATAATGAAGATTACCTGACCGGCAAATATGATATTCCCGTTCTGGCGGCGGTACCGGATCTTCTGTCCGTCGGAGGCAAGTACGGAAAGCACGGTCAGTCCGGATACGGCTATTACGGGACCGCTCCGAATACGGATGACGACCGGGCAGGAAACGGTAATAACGGGCTGGCTGCGGATGACACCGGCTCAGAGCGGATCTGAGGAGGTACGGTATGAAAGAGTATAAAGAAGAAATGCTGACTCTCACCGCCATGCGCAAAACGCTCCACAAGAATCTGAATTTTGAAGCGGCGGAAGCGTATAAGCTCCTGCGTACCAATTTGCTGTTTACCCTCTCCGAGGAGCGCAAATGCCACATCGTAGGGGTCACCAGCTCGATGCGTGCCGAGGGAAAGTCCACGACGACCATCAATCTGGCGTATTCGCTGGCGGAGACCGGCAAGAAGGTCCTCCTGATCGACGCCGACATGCGTCTTCCCTCCATCGCGAAAAAGATGGAGCTGGAGAACGCGCCCGGCCTTTCCAACCTTTTTATTTCCGGAGGGAGCGGACGGCTGAACGTGGTGAATTCCGGCGTGCTCAGCAACTGGTACGTGCTTCCGGCGGGAGATATCCCTCCCAACCCTTCCGAGCTGCTGAGCTCCAAGCGGATGAAGGCCATTCTCAAGGCCTTCTCCGATAACTTCGATTTTATCGTGGTGGATCTGCCTCCGGTGAACATCGTTTCCGACGGACTGACGCTTGCCCCGCTGCTGGACGGCATGCTGGTGGTCGTGCGGGAGGATTATACGGACAAACGGAGCCTGGACGACTGCGTGAACCATCTGGAGATGGCGAACGTCAAGATCCTGGGATTCGTTCTGGACCACGCGAAGAACGAGGGCGGCACCTACGGCAGCAAGCATTACAGCAAGTACTATAAGAACACGCCTTCTTACGACTGAGTACCGGCAGCATGATCGATTTTCACAGTCATATCCTTCCCGGTCTGGATGATGGCAGCCGGGACGTACAGGAAAGCCTGGCCATGCTGGAGGCAATGGCGGCGCAGGGGGTGGATACCCTGTGCGCGACCTCGCATTTCTACGGCGAGGAGGGCAGTGTTTCCGCCTTTTTAGCCCGCAGAGAAACGGCCTGGAGCAAGCTGAAGGCGGAGGCCGCGGAGCATTTTCCGCAAATGAAGCTCCTGCTGGGAGCGGAGGTGTGCTATTTTCCGGGGATCAGCCATGCCGAGGGCCTGAGCCTGCTCCGGCTGGAGGGCAGCCGCCTGCTGCTTCTGGAGATGCCTCAGCGGCACTGGACCGGCAGCATCTGGAAGGAGCTGGAATACATGGCTTCCGGCCGTTCCCGCATCGTGATCGCTCACGTGGAGCGCTGTCTTCCCTATCAGACGAAGGAGGCGGCGGACCGCCTGCGGGGGCTGGGAATCCTGCTGCAGACAAATGCGGAGGCCGTCATCCGGCTGAGCACCAGGCGGAAGACGCTCAAGGCCTTGGCGTCAAGGCAGATCTGCTTTATCGGCTCGGACGCTCATAATCTGAGCAGCCGGAGACCGAATATGGGCGAGGCGGCGGAGATCATCCGCAGGCGTTTGGGACAGGACTTCCTTGACACATTAGAAGAGGATGAATGGGCTTACCTGCAGGAGAGCTGACCGCCGGCTTCAGACAGGGAAAAGCGGAGCGCAGCCTTGCGGCGGGTGCTCCGCTTTTTCTGTTTATGCCTCCCGCGCGATGCCCGGGGGAGCCGCGGCTCAGAGCGAGCGCAGGGGAAAGGATTTGCCGGGAACGGCAGGAGGGATAATATATGGACATTTCGCGATTTCTTTCGGATCTGGCAGAGCTTTGCCGGATCGATTCCGGAAGGGGAAGCGTCACCGGGGTTGCCGCGATGGCGGAATGGTTTGCCGGAAAATACGCTGCCCTGGGCTTCCGTACGGAACGGGTCCTGCCGGAAGGCCGTGAGGACGCGCCGATCCTGCTGGTGACGGCGGAGGAGGGCGGCCGTGAGGAGCCGATCGACGTGCTGTTCCTGGCCCACATGGATACGGTCTTCGATACGGAGACCGTGGCGGGCTGGCCCCTTACGGTGGACGCGGAGGGCATCGGACACGGCCCCGGCTGCGTGGACTGCAAGAGCGGCTGCCTTCTGGTCTATTACCTGTTAAAGACGCTGAAGGAGGAGGGACGGCTCGGGTTCCGCTTCTGCGTCGTGATGAACAGCGACGAGGAACGGGGCTCGGTCTATTCGCACCGGCTGATCGAAGAGCTGGCGCGGCGGACCTCCTACTGCCTGGTCTTTGAGCCCGGAAGGGCGCGCAGGGAGTTCGTGGGCGTGCGGAAGGGCTGCAGCCATTATCTGCTGAAGGCGCACGGCATCGCCGCGCACGTGGGGGCGGACTTCGAAAAGGGCGCCAACGCGGTCTCCGAGCTGGCCCGCTGGATCCCCAAGTTGGAGAAGCTGACGGAGCTCGAACGGGGGACTGCGCTGGCCATCGACAAATTTACCGGCGGCCTGGATAACGGGCAGGTCCCGGACTATGCGGAGCTGCGTTTTCAGCTCCGGTATCTGGAGCCCGAAGCCCTGGACCGGCTGGAGGCGTTGCTGGAACGGATCCGGCAGACACCCTTTAATCCGCGCTGCCGTATCGAGGCGGTGGATCTGGGAGATGCCAAGCCGCCGATGTTTCTGAATGACAACAGCAGGAAGCTGCTTGCGGCGCTCGAGGAAGCCGGAAGAGCTGTCGCCTGCCCTACGGAGTGGCTGACCACCGGAGGCTCCTCCGACGGCAACTGGGTCGCCTGCTACGGCGTAGGCACACTGGACGGCTGCGGACCCTGCGGAGGAAATCTGCATACCCGGCAGGAGTATCTGATCACAGAAAGCATCGAGGAACGCTTCCTTGTGATGAAGGAGCTGCTGCGGCGTCTGTTCTGAGCTGAGCCGCGTGAAACGGGAGAGCGGTATGCAGAAGCTGAAGCAAAGGCTCGGAATATCATCCGTGCCGAAGAAGAGCGGAACTAAAGGCATAGTGGAGAGAAGAGGTCGAAGCCTCCGAGACCTTGGAGGAAAGACCAAAGTCCGCAGACTCGGACAAATCAAAAAAGAAGAATGCGCCGGGAAAAACCCGACGCATTCTTCTTTTATTTCCGCCCGGCGGGATCACCGCCGGACAGCTTGTTTTGCCGTGATCAGGCGTCCTTCTTCTTGGCCAGCTCGCGCTCTACCAGCTTGGTCACCAGCGGAACGATCTGGAACAGGTCGCCGACGATACCGTAGTCGGCAACGTCGAAGATGGGAGCGGTCTCATCCTTGTTGATGGCGATGATCAGATCGGACTCTTCCATGCCGGCCAGATGCTGGATGGCGCCGCTGATACCGCAGGCGATGTACAGCTTAGGCCGAACGGTCTTACCGGTCTGACCTACCTGCAGCTCCTTGGGGATGCCGAAGCCGTCAACGCCGGCACGGCTGGAGGATACCTGTCCGCCCAGCAGATTGGCCAGAGGACGAAGCACCAGCTCGTAGTTTTCCTTGTTCTTCATGCCGCGGCCGCCGGAAACCAGGATCTTGGCATCCTGAATATCCACGTACTGGGAAACCTTCTTGACCACTTCCATGATCTCCACGAAGCGGTTGTTCTTCTCCAGACCGGCATCGAATTCAACGATGTTGGCAACGGCCTTGGCGTTGCGGGCCTGCTTCTGCATAACACCGGGACGCACGGTAGCCATCTGAGGACGGAAATCCGGGATAGCGATGGTGGCGATGGTGTTGCCGCCGAAGGCGGGACGGGTCATCAGCAGCTGATTGTGCAGCTGTTCCTTGCCGGGGATGGGCATCATCGGGAAATCGCCGATGTCCAGCTTGGTGCAGTCGGCGGTCAGACCGGTGTGGACCGTAGCGGCCACGCAGGGAGCCAGGTCACGGCCGATGGCGGTAGCGCCGAACAGCACGATCTCGGGCTTGAAGTTCTTGATGATCGCGGAGATAGCCTGGGTGTAGGGTTCGGTCATGTAGTCAACCAGGTAGGGATGATCTACGACGATGACCTTATCAGCACCGTATTCGGCCAGGACCTGAGCCTGATCCTTGATATCGCTGCCCAGCAGCATGGCGACCACTTCGGTGCCCAGATCGGCAGCCAGAGCCTTGCCCTTGCCTAACAGCTCCAGGGCGATGTTGCTTACCTTATTGTCAACCTGTTCGGCGTAGACATATACGCCCTTGTATTCTTCCAGTGCCATTATGTCTTCCTCCTGATTAGATAATGAACTTGTCCTTCAGAACCTTGACGATGTACTCGGCAGCGTCGGTGGCATCTTCGGGAACGTACTTGGTGCCGGCACCCTTGCGGACCTTATCGGAAGCCTTGGCGATCTGGGTAGGAGAGCCGGCCTTACCGATATTGGAATCCAGGGTGTCCACCAGATCCTTGCGGTTCATGATGGTGACGGGCTTCTGGAAAGCATCGAAGATACCGCCGACGGTCATGTAGCGGGGTTCGTTCAGCTCGGACAGAGCGGTCAGCAGGCAGGGCATCTTCACCTTCAGCACGTGATGACGGTCGTCGAAGAGACGCTCGGCGATCACGTATTCGCCGTCGATGGACAGCTTCTGGGTGTAGCTGACGATAGGCAGTCCCAGATGTACGGACAGCTGAGGACCCACCTGAGCGGTATCACCGTCGATGGCCTGACGGCCGGTGATCACGATATCATAGTCCAGCGCGCGCAGAGCGCCGGCCAGAGTCTGGGAGGTAGCCCAGGTATCGGCGCCGCCCAGTACACGGTCGGTGACCAGGACAGCCTTGTCGGCGCCCATGGCCATGGCTTCACGCAGCATCACGTCAGCCTTCGGCAGACCCATGGTAACGACCGTTACCTCGGCGCCGTACTGATCCTTCAGACGAAGAGCAGCCTCCAGACCGGCCTTGTCATCGGGGTTCATAATAGCGAGCATAGCGGCTCTGTCCAGCGTGCCGTCAGGATTGAATTTTACGCCGCCGGCAGTATCAGGAACCTGCTTGATACATACAACAACTTTCATGATTTCGTCTCCTTATCTCGAGGTTATTTCAGAAGGTTCTTGGAAATGACCATGCGCTGGACCTCGGAAGTACCTTCGTAGATCTCGGTGATCTTGGCATCGCGCATCATGCGTTCCACATCGTATTCACGGATAAAGCCGTAGCCGCCGTGCAGCTGAACGGCCTTGGTAGTGACTTCCATAGCGGCCTCAGCGGCATACAGCTTGGCCATGGAGGAAGAGGTACCGTCGTGCTTCTTGCCGTCATCGTGCTCGACGGCAGCCTTGTAGACCAGCAGACGGGCGGCTTCCATACGGGTAGCCATGTCGGCCAGCTGGAACTGGGTGTTCTGGAACTGAGCCAGGGTGCGGCCGAACTGCTTACGGGTCTTGACGTATTCCACGGTCAGATCCAGAGCGCCGGCGCCGATGCCCAGAGCCTGGGAAGCGATACCGATACGCCCGCCGTCCAGGGTGCTCATGGCGATCTTGAAGCCTTCGCCTTCCTTGCCCAGCAGGTTCTCCTTGGGAACGATGCAGTCGGTAAATACCAGCTCATAGGTAGCGGAACCGCGGATACCCATCTTCTTTTCCTTGGTGCCGAAGGTGAATCCGGGGAAGCCCTTCTCTACGATGAAAGCAGAGATGCCCTTGTTGCCCAGAGACTTGTCGGTCATGGCGAAGATTACGTAGGTGTCGGCGTAGTAGCCGTTGGTGATGAAGACCTTGGAGCCGTTCAGTACGTAGTGGTCGCCCTCCAGGACAGCCTTGGTCTGCTGTCCGGCAGCGTCGGTACCGGCACCGGGTTCGGTCAGACCGAAGGCACCGATCTTCTTGCCGCTGGCCAGATCAGGCAGATACTTCATCTTCTGTTCTTCGGTACCGAAGGCCAGGATAGGAGCTTCGCACAGAGAGGTGTGAGCGGAAACGATGACCGCGGTGGTACCGCAGACCTTGGCCAGCTCCTCCACGCACAGAGCGTAGGTGAGGTAGTCGCAGCCCTGGCCGCCGTACTGCTTGGGGATCGGAATGCCCATGAAACCGAGCTTACCCATCTTCTCTACGGTTTCCAGGGGGAAACGTTCTTCTTCGTCGACTTCCTGAGCCAGGGACTTGACTTCGTTCTGAGCAAAGGCTCTGAACAGGTCCCGGGCCATCAGGTGTTCCTGACTTAATGCAAAATCCATAGTGTCCTCCTCAAATATTGTTAAAAAAATAACAAACTTCTGCCAACAAAAAACACCCATATAGGTGTTCTTATGGTTTTACCCTCATACTATACGCCAACCTGAGGGAGAATGTCAACAGAAAATGTGAAAAACGCGATAATTTTTGCGAAAAACAGGCGGAAATTAACTTCCTCATAACTATTGACGGGGTGAGAGAAGTTTGAAAAAAAGAGACCCGGGATAAAGGATGAACTCCGGAGTCTCTTTTAACATTTTATGCTTAACTGCAGCTTATTTAACGTATTCGTAGAAGCCCTGTCCGCTCTTGCGGCCCAGTCTGCCGGCCCGCACCATCTTCTTCAGCAGGAGAGAAGGACGGTACTTGGAATCGCAGGTCTCATCGTAAATGGTGTTCATGATGGCCAGCACCACGTCCAGACCGATGAAATCCCCCAGCTCCAGGGGCCCCATGGGATGATTGGCGCCCAGCTTCATGGCCTTGTCGATGTCGTCCCGGGAGGCGATGCCGCTCTCCAGCACGCAGATGGCCTCGTTGATCTCCGGGATCAGGATGCGGTTGACGACGAAGCCGGGGGCCTCGGTGACCTCAACGGGCTCCTTGCCCAGCTCCAGGGCCAGGTTATAAACGAAATGGAAGGTCTCATCGGGCGTGCTGATGCCGCGGATGATCTCCACCAGCTTCATGCTGGCCACGGGGTTGAAGAAATGCATGCCCACCATGGGGTGCTTCAGACCCATGGACATATCCGTGATCGACAGGGAAGAGGTATTGGTGGCGAAGATGGTGCCTTCCTTGCACAGCGTGTCCAACTCGTTCAGCAGGGCCCTCTTGACCGCCATATCTTCCTTAATGCATTCGATGACCAGGTCGGCATCGGCGGTGTCGGGCATTTCCCCGATCAGGATCAGCGCCAGGATGGCGTCCTTGGCTTCCTGCGTCATTTTGCCCTTTTCGACTCTCTTCTGCAGAGAAGCGGACAGCTTATCCTTGTGACGCTGAGCGGAAGCGGGGCTGGAAGCGTACAGCAGTACGGTATGTCCCTTTGCGGCAAATGCCTGCGCGATGCCGCTGCCCATGGTGCCGGCGCCGAAAATTGCAACCTTCATGTGAAATCCTCCTTTGGCCCCGGCAGAGAGGCGTCCTGCGGACCCTTTCCTTGCCGCTGATGTCAATATCTGACAGATGGGGCTTTATGTTGTCCCATTCTATAGAGGCGCCCCCGGTTTGTCAATTCGGAAAAAAAGGCATTCGCAAGGCTAAACATTATTTTCTTTTGTTTATTATCTTTCAGTGGATATATAAAATCGTAATAATATTAACAAAAGCTAAAGATGTTATAATTTTGATTGCAAAAAATCAATAAGGCGACATTTGGTTTGACAGTAAGGGGCTTGATTGATATTATACAGGTGACAATATATGATAAACCGAAAGGAGATATCATTTATGAACAAAGTATGCAGCTTATCCGAAGCAGTCGCCAAATACGTGTGTGACGGCGACTCCATCTGCTTCGGCGGATTTACCACCAACCGCAAGCCCTACGCAGCGGTTTACGAGATCCTGCGCCAGGGGAAAAAGGACTTCACGGTATGGGCAGGCGCAGCCGGCGGCGACTGGGACATGATGATCGGCGAGGGCCGCGTCAAGGCCTATATCAACTGCTATACCGCCAACTCCGGCTACACCAACGTGGCCAGACGCTTCCGGGCGGCCATCGAGAGCGGGACTCTTAAATATGAGGATTATTCTCAGGACGTCGTCATGCTTCAGCTGCATGCGGCCTCTCTGGGACTGCCCTTCCTGCCCGTGCGTCTGATGCAGGGCTCCGGTCTGTGCCAGTATTGGGGCATCAGCGAGGAGGAACGTCAATATCTGCATGATGTAGGAAATAAGAAGCTGGTCTATATGGACAACCCCTTCAACCCCGGCGAGAAGGTCGTGGCGGTCCCCGTCCCTCATCTGGACTGCGCCGTGATCCACGTGCAGCAGGCTTCCCCGGACGGCACCTGCGTGATCCTGGGCGATGAGTTCCACGATATCGACATTGCCATCGCGGCAAAGCGCACCATCGTGACCTGCGAGGAGATCGTTTCCGACGAATGGATCCGCCAGGATCCCACCCGCACCAAGATCTTCGGCGAATGCGTAGACGCCGTGGTCCGGGCTCCCTACGGCGCCTGGCCCGCTCAGTGCTACGGCTACTACGACGATGACGACGCGGCCCTCAAGGAATACGACAAGGCTTCCAATTACGCGGATGCCGAGGACGCCGTGAAGAAGCTGGCCAAGGCGGCTGCCAAGGCCCGCAAGGCTGCCGACCTCAAGCCCGGCGACGAGAAGCTGGAGGCTGCCGCCGTGAAGGCCGAGGCCGCTGCGCAGGCCGCTGCCGACGGCACCAAGGTCCCCGAGACCTTCAAGGATTATCTGGACAAATGGGTCTACGGCTGCAAGGATCAGGACGAGCTGCTGGACAAGATCGGCGGTCACCGCCTGATGAACCTGAAGAATGAGCCGCACCTCGGCTATTCCACCAGACATTGACAGGAGGAACGGGAAAATGGCGGATTATACGAAATATACCAAATCTGAAATGCAGGCCTATGCCATTGCCAAGAATATCAAGCCCGAACAGATCGTGATCGTGGGCACCGGCCTTCCGCTGATCGGCGCGTCTCTGGCCAAGCGGGTGATCTGCCCCAGCTGCCACCCCATCGTAGAAAGCGGTCTGATGGACTGCTCCCCCGTGGAGGTGCCCCGCTCCGTAGGCGATCTGCGGTTCATGGCCCACTGCGCGGTCCAGTGGCCCAACATCCGCTTCGTCGGCTTCGAGGCCAACGAATGGCTCCATGACAGCGACCGGCTGGTGGCCTTCATCGGCGGCGCCCAGATCGATCCCTACGGCAACGTGAACTCCACCTGCATTTACGGGAAGGGCGATTACGTGAAGCCTCAGGTGCGCTTTACCGGCTCCGGCGGCGCCAACGGCATCGCGGGCTTCTGCAACACCATCATCATGATCAAGCTGGAGAAGAGCAAGTTCGTGAAGAAGGTGGACTATATCACCTCCTGCGGCTGGATGGACGGCCCCGGCGGCCGCGAGAAGGTCGGTCTGCCCGGCAACCGCGGTCCCCAGATGGTAGTCACCGACCGCGGCATCATGAAGTTCGACGAAGAGACCAAGCAGATGTATCTGGCCTACCTCTTCCCCGGCGAGACCGAGGAGACCATCAGGGCCAATATCTCCGAGGACTTCCCGCTGATCTTCGGCCGCGAGGAAATGATGGAGGGTCCCGATCCTGAGATCATCCGTGTCATCCGCGAGGAGATCGATCCCGGCCAGGCCTTCATCAAGGTACCCAAGGAATGATCGGCAGATTCAAATAAATTATAGAGACAAAGGAGACAACGAACATGGGCTTCTATTCTATGCCTGGATATTTCCAGACCATGCCTCAGGTAGGCAAGCCTTTAAAGAAAGCCAACGAAGAAAACATTCAGGCGATCCTGGCCATCGAGAACGAGATCCAGCAGCAGATCGCTGCCGGCATTGCCGCCGGTAAGCCTGACGACAAGGTGAACGCCACCGGCGAATGGACCGCGATGCAGCGTCTGGCCGCTCTGGTGGACCCCGGTACCTGGTGCCCCCTGAACAGCCTGTACAATCCCGAAAACAACAGTGAAGGGACCACCGGCGTGATCAAGGGCCTGGGCCGCATCCAGGGGCACTGGGCCGTCATCGTGGCCTCCGACAACAAGAAGCTGGCAGGCGCCTGGATCCCCGGTCAGGCCGATAACCTGATCCGCGCCTCCGATACCGCCAAATGCCTGCACATCCCCATGGTCTACGTCCTGAACTGTTCCGGCGTTAAGCTGGACGTCCAGGAGAAGGTATATCCCAACCGCAGAGGCGGCGGCACGCCCTTCTACCGCAACAGCGAGCTGAACCAGCTGGGCGTTCCGGTGATCGTGGGCATCTACGGCACCAACCCTGCCGGCGGCGGATATCACTCCATCAGCCCGACCATCCTGATCGCGCATAAGAACGCCAACATGGCCGTGGGCGGCGCCGGTATCGTGGGCGGCATGAACCCCAAGGGCTACGTGGATGAGGAAGCCGCTCAGGCCCTCATCAACGCCGGCAAGGGTCTGGTCCAGACGCCTCCCGGATCCGTTCCCATCCATTACGGTGAGACCGGCTTCTTCCGCGAAGTGTACGAGGATGAGATGGGCGTCATCGAGGGCATCAAGAAATACATGTCCTATCTGCCCGCCTTCAATCCCGAATTCTTCCGCGTGGATGAGCCCGCTCTGCCGGCTCTGGATCCCAACGATCTGTACAGCCTGGTACCGACCAATATGAAGCTGACCTACGACATCTACGACGTGGTGGGCCGCATCTTCGATAAGAGCCAGTTCCTGGAATACAAGAAGGGCTACGGACCGGAGATCGTGGCAGGTCTTGCCAAGATCGACGGTATGCTGGTAGGCGTGATCGCCAACACCCAGGGCCTGCTGCTGAATTATCCCGAGTACAAGACCGGCGCGGTCGGCATCGGCGGTAAGCTGTACCGTCAGGGCCTGCTGAAGATGAATGAATTCGTGACCCTGTGCAGCCGCGATAAGCTGCCCATCGTCTGGATCCAGGATACCACCGGTATCGATGTCGGTGACGACGCCGAGAAGGCCGAGCTGCTGGGCCTGGGCCAGTCTCTGATCTACTCCATCCAGAATTCCGGTATCCCGCAGATGGAGATTACCCTGAGAAAGGGTACCGCCGCGGCTCACTACGTCATGGGCGGTCCTCAGGGCAACGATACCAACGCCTTCTCCATCGGCACGGCTACCACGGAGATCTACGTTATGCACGGCGAGACCGCCGCTGCGGCCATGTACTCCCGCAGACTGGCGAAGGAAGCCAAGACCGGTGAGTCCCATGAGGGCACCATCGCCAAGATGAACGCCATGATCCAGGACTATGCCGCCAAATCCCGTCCCAAGGCCTGCGGCGAGCTGGGCCTGGTGGATGAGATCGTCAACATGAACATGCTGCGGAACTACGTCACGGCCTTCACCTATGCCGTTTACCAGAATCCTCAGCACATCTGCCCCGTACATCAGATGATCACGCCCAGAACCATCCGTGACTTCAACACCTTCGTGAAGAAGTAAGGGAAGCAGGCATGTATACGCTCGGCATCGACGTGGGCTCCACCGCGTCGAAATGCATTATTTTAGAGGACGGTACCCGCATCGTCAGTAAATCGCTGATCGATGTGGGCGCCGGCACCAGCGGCCCGGCCAGAGCGATCCAGGAGGTACTGGCCGGGTGCGGCCTGTCCAAGGAGGACATTGCCTACACCCTGGCCACCGGCTACGGCCGGAATTCCCTGGAGGGCGTGGCCGAGGCGCAGATGAGCGAGCTGTCCTGCCATGCCAGAGGCGCCTCGTTCCTGTTCCCGCAGGTGCGGACCGTCATCGATATCGGCGGTCAGGACGTCAAAGCCATCCATATCGAGAACGGTTCCATGGTGAACTTCCAGATGAATGACAAATGCGCCGCCGGCACAGGCCGTTTCCTGGACGTGATGGCCAGAGTGCTGGAGGTCCGGGTGGAGGACCTGGGAGATCTGGCTCTTAAATCCACCCGCAAGGTCAGCATCAGCTCCACCTGCACCGTATTTGCCGAGAGCGAGGTCATCAGCCAGCTGGCGGCAGGCACCGACAAATGCGACATCATCAACGGGATCCATCATTCCGTAGCCGGAAGAGTCTCCGGCCTGGTGAACCGCATCGGGGTACAGGATCAGGTGGTCATGACCGGCGGTGTGGCGCAGAACAAGGGCATCGTCTCCGCGCTGGAGGAGGCGCTGGGGCATGAGATCCATACCAGCCCGCTGACGCAGTACGTGGGCGCTCTGGGAGCGGCACTGTTCGCTTACCGGAAGGCGCTTAAAAGGTAGAAGAGTAGAAAAAATAGGATCGGGAAGGTCCGTTTTTAGGAGGAAAAACCTATGGCAAAACAGGTAAGTCCCGGTGTATTGGCCCTGCGTAAGGTCGTGGATGATGTTTACGCGGACGCCCGGGAAGCAAAGAAACAGGGTAAATTAGTGGGTTGGTCTTCTTCCAAGTTCCCCTGTGAGCTGGCAGAGGCCTTTGACCTCAACATTATGTATCCCGAGAACCAGGCTGCCGGTATCGCCGCTCAGCGTGACGGTGAGATCATGTGCCAGGCCGCGGAGGATCTGGGCTTCGACAACGATATCTGCGGCTATGCCCGCATTTCCCTGGCCTACGCCGCCGGCAAACGCGCTGCCCGCAAGATCGACTGGGACAAGGAAGACGGCTACGTGATCAATCCCAAGACCGGCAAGCCCCTGAAGGATGCCGACGGCAACGTGGTGATCGGTGAGGACGGCAAGCCCGTGAAGGATCCCAAGACCATGACGCCCTACATCGTGCTGGAGGACATCCACGAGATCGAGGCGCTGCCCGAGGGAAGAGAAAAGGAACGCCGTCTGGAATCCATCCAGCCCTATAAGCAGATGCGGATCCCTCAGCCCGATTTCGTGCTGTGCTGCAACAACATCTGCAACTGCATGACCAAGTGGTATGAGAACATCGCCCGTATGTGCAACATCCCGCTGATCATGATCGACGTGCCCTACAACAACACCATGGATCCCAACCCCGAGAACGTGGAATACATCCGGGCCCAGTTCGACAACGCCATCAAGCAGCTGGAGCAGCTGACCGGCAAGAAATTCTCCCAGGAGAAATTCGAGCACGCCTGCGCCCAGGCCAACCGCACCGCCCAGAACTGGCTGAAGGTCTGCAACTACCTGCAGTATAAGCCCGCCCCCTTAAGCGGCTTCGATCTGTTCAACCACATGGCTGACGTGGTCACCGCCAGAGGCAAGGCCGCCGCCGCGGACGCCTTCGATCTGCTGGCTGCCGACCTGGAGCAGAACATCAAGGAAGGCACCTCTACCCTGCCCTTCCCGGAACAGTACCGCGTGATGTTCGAGGGTATCCCCTGCTGGCCCAAGCTGCCTAACCTGTTCAAGCCCTTGAAGACCAACGGCGTCAACGTGACCGCCGTAGTCTATGCGCCCGCCTTCGGCTTCGTGTACAACAACATGGATGAGATGGTCAGCGCTTACTGCAAGGCTCCCAACTCCGTGTCCATCGAAAAGGGCGTGGAATGGAGAGAAGGCATTTGCCGGGACAACAAGGTGGACGGCGTGCTGGTCCACTACAACCGTTCCTGCAAGCCCTGGTCCGGCTACATGGCCGAGATGCAGCGCCGCTTTACCGCGGATCTGGGCATCCCCTGCGCCGGCTTCGACGGCGACCAGGCGGATCCCCGCAACTTCAACGAAGCTCAGTATGAAACCCGGGTTCAGGGTCTTGTGGAAGCCATGGCTGCCCGCAAGGCTGAACAGGAATAAGGAGGGGAAACATGAGTATCGAATTATTGCTTGACGAATTCAAGGCCGCTGCCTACGCCCCCAAGAAGCTGCTCGCTCAGTACAAGGCCGAGGGCAAGAAGGTCATCGGCGTTCTGCCTTATTACGCTCCCGAGGAGCTGGTCTATGCCGCCGGCATGGTGCCCATGGGCATCTGGGGCAGCAACACCAAGACCATTTCCAAGGCCAAGGAATACTGCGCTACCTTCTACTGCACCATCGCTCAGATCGCTCTGGAAATGATGCTGGACGGCACGCTGGACCAGCTGGACGGCGTGATCACCCCCACCATCTGCGACACCCTGCGTCCCATGAGCCAGAACTACCGGGTGGCCATGGCCAAGCTGCAGAAGATGCCCACCATCTTCCTGGCGCATCCTCAGTACCGCCGCCCCGAGTTCGGCATGCAGTTCACCATGAAGCAGTACGGCAACGTGAAGGCCGAGCTGGAGAAGATCGCCGGCCGCGCCATCGCGGATGAGGATATCCGTAAGGCCATCAAGGTCTACAACAAGAGCCGCGCTCTGCGCCGCGAATTCGCGAAGCTGGCCGCCGATCACTGCGACGTGATCTCCGCCGTTTCCCGCAGCGCCGTTTTCAAGGCCTTCTACTTCCTGGAGAAGGATCTGTACAACGAAAAGCTGGCCGCGCTCAATGCCGAGCTGGCCGCTCTGCCTAAGGCAGACTGGAAGGGCATCAAGCTGGTGACCTCCGGTATCATCTGCGATAACCCCGTGCTGCTGAAGATCTTCGACGACAACAAGATCGCCATCGCGGCGGACGACGTGGCTCACGAGAGCCGTCTGATCCGGGTGGATGCGTCCGAGGAGGGCGATCCCATGCGCGCTCTGGCGCAGATGTTTGCCGACGAGGACTACGACGTGCTGCTGTACGATGAGGCCTCCGAGCAGAACCGCCGCGGCGAGTTCGTGGCTCAGCTGGTGAAGGACAGCGGCGCTCAGGGTCTGGTGCTGTTCATGCAGCAGTTCTGCGACCCCGAGGAGATGGAGTATCCTTACCTCAAGAAGGCGCTGGATGCCGCCGATATCCCTCATATCAAGCTGGGTATCGATCAGCAAATGCGTGACTTCGGTCAGGCTTCCACCGCGATTCAGGCCTTTGCCGACGTGCTGAGCCTGTAAGTCCTTTAGCCCTTCCCCCTTACGGAGAAGGGCTTTTTTTACCCCGCGTTCCCGAGAGCGCGGGGAAGCTTAACGGAATTTGTTTACGAAAAAGGAGAAGCTATGCTGCTGATAAAGAACGGAATGATCAAGCCCATGGAGGGCCCGGATATCCCCGGCGGTTCGCTGCTGATCGGCGACGACGGGAAGATCCTGAAGCTGGGAAAGAGCATCCGCCTGCCCAAGGACGCGGAGGTCACGGTGATCGACGCGGCAGGCCGGCTGGTGACGCCCGGCCTGGTGGAGGCCCACTGCCACATCGGCCTGGACGACGAGATCCTGCGCTGGGAGGGCGCGGACTACAACGAGAGCACCGACCCGATCACCCCGCAGATGCGGGCCATCGATTCGATCTACCCCCAGGACGAGGCCTTTGCCAACGCCCTGAAGGGCGGGGTCACCTGCGCCTGCACCGGCCCCGGCAGCGCCAACGTGGTGGGCGGCACCTTTGCCGCCATCAAGCTGTACGGCAAACGGGTGGACAAGATGATCGTGAAGGCCCCGCTGGCCATGAAGGCGGCCTTCGGGGAAAATCCCAAGAACGTGTACGGCCAGCAGGGGAAAAAGGCGCCGAAGACCCGGATGGGGACGGCGGCGCTGCTGCGGGAGCTGCTATTCAAGACGAAGCGCTATTTAGAGGATAAGGAGGCCGGCAAGACGCCCGGCTTCGATATGAAGCTGGAGGCCATGATCCCGGTGGTGAAGGGCGAGCTGCCCTTAAAATGCCACGCGCATCGGGCGGACGACATCCTGACCGCCATCCGGATCGGGAAGGAATTCGGCCTGAAGCTGACCCTGGACCACTGCACCGACGGCATTGCCATCAAGGAGGAGCTGGCGGAGGAGGGCTTCCCCTGCTTCGTCGGCCCCACCTTCGGCGGCAAATCCAAGCCGGAGCTTGCCCATAAGACCTTCGACACCCCGAAGGAGCTGGCAGCAGCCGGGGTGCCCATCAGCATCATCACGGACGCGCCGGTGATCCCGCTGCAGAATCTGTCCCTTTGCGCGGGACTGGCGGTGCGGGCCGGTCTGCCGGAGGAAGAGGGCTGGAGAGCCGTGACCCTGAATCCGGCGGTCCAGACCGGGATCGGCGACCGGGTGGGCAGCCTTGTCCCCGGCAAGGACGGCGACGTGGTCATCTGGAACGGCGATCCGCTGCGGGACGTCTGCTGCACCGTGTGGAAGACCATCATCGAAGGAAAGACCGTTTACAGCGAGTAAGAAGCGCTGGAAAATGCGCCGGCAGGCCGGCGTGCTGCGGGCAGGCTGTGCGGCAAAGCTGCTGTGCCGGGAAGGCGGGGAGGATATCGTCCTCCCCGCCTTAAAATTTCCTCGCAACAGCTTGCAAAGCATTCCTCTTTGCGGTACAATAAGACCGCTACGGAGGAAGCGGTGCAGGCACTGCGAGTTCCTCCGTAAGTATTGCGGTTTGCTGAAAAACCGCCAGGAGGCATATCTATGTATCATATTCAGACTCTGAACAAAATCTCCCCTATCGGTCTCAATCGCATGAATCCCGCCGAATACAGCGTCAGCAATGATGAAGCTGCACCCGACGCGATCTTAGTGCGCTCTGCCAAGCTGCTGGACATGGAATTTCCCGCTTCCCTGCTGGCCATTTCCCGGGCCGGCGTGGGCGTGAACAACATTCCGGTGGATCGGGCCAGTGAGAAGGGCATCGCGGTGTTCTTCACCCCCGGCGCCAATGCGAACGCCGTGAAGGAGCTGGTGCTCTGCGCGATGCTGATCGGCTCCCGCGACATCCCCGGCGCGCTGACCTGGGTACGCGAGCAGGCCAGACTGGGCGAGGTCGCCGACGTGGTGGAGAAGGGCAAATCCGCCTTCGTGGGCCCTGAGCTGTATAAAAAGACCTTGGGCATCATCGGCCTGGGCGCCATCGGCTCCAAGGTGGCCAATATGGCCGTGGATCTGGGCATGGAGGTCTATGGCTACGATCCTTACCTGTCCGTGGAGACCGCCCTGCGGCTGGACCATCACGTACACGTGGTGCAGGACGTGACGGATCTGTACAAGAGAGCGGATTATATCACCATTCACGTGGCGTATATGCCGGCCACGGAGCACATGATCGACCAGGAGGCCATCAGCAAGATGAAGCGGGGCGTCCGCTTTATCAATATCGCCCGGGGCGAGCTGGTGGACGATGCCGCGATGACCGCCGCCCTGGAGACCGGTATGGTCGCCACCTACGTGACGGACTTCCCGAACAACAGGATCCTGGCGGCGCCTCACGTGGTGGCCATGCCTCATCTGGGCGCCTCCACGCCGGAGAGCGAGCAGAACTGCGCGGTGCTGGCGGTGGACGAGGTGAAGGATTATCTGGAGACCGGCAACGTCCGGAACTCCGTGAACCTGCCCAACGTGAGCATGGATCCCAGCGGCGTGCAGAGGCTTTGTCTGATCCATAAGAACGTGCCCGGCATGCTGGGCAATATCACCTCGCTGTTCGGCCGTGACGGCGTCAACGTGGAGAACCTTTCCAACAAATCCAAAGGGGACTACGCTTACACCATCGCGGATCTGGGCGCCAAGGTAGACGCGCAGGCGTTGGAGGACGTCAGGAACCTGAACGGGATCCTGAAGGTCCGCGTGATCGACTGGCAGTAAATGACGCAGGGGCTGCCCTTGGGCAGCCCCTTTTGTGCTTTCGGGCATGCCGCGGCAGGGCCGCGGGAGCCTGAGGCCTTGGGGCTTCGCGGCGAAGCCCCGGATAAGGAGATACGGAAAATGGATTTCGGAGCGGTTTTTAAGCTGAAGCAGGCCTGGAACGTGTTCTGCGGGAACCATCCCAAGGTGCCGGGCTTTGTGGCGGAGGTGTCCGCGAAGCAGCCCTGCGTGGGACAGGAGATCGCGGTGGCGGTGCGTTATCCCGACGGGACGGAGGTCAAGACCGGGATCCGCCTCCAGGAAAGCGATCTGGAGCTGCTGGAGCTGCTGCAGAAGCTGAGATGAGTGCCCCTGCCCGATAAGGGCAGCCGCGGCGGCAGGCCGCCGTGCGCAGCGGGGAAAATAACGGAACGGAGAAGAAGCGTTTTTCACTTCGCAAGGAAAAATGAAGCTTGGATTTATCGATAGGCTGGTACCTGCCGAAAGGATCCTGAGAAAGCAGGAACTGCAGGGGACCATGCCGAAGAGCAGTGAGGTGCTGGGGCAGTATTTGCGGCTGGCATGGCCTTCGGTAACGGAATGTGTGCTGATCGGTCTGATCAGCTTCGCGGATACGGCCATGGTGGGAGCCGTGGGAGACGAGGCCATCAAGGCGGTGGGGATCTGTGCCCAGCCGCGGCTCCTGCTGCTGACCCCCACGCTGGCTCTGGGCGCGGCGATGACGGCGCTTTCCGCCAGAAGGACCGGCGAGGGCAGGCGTGAGGACGTGAACCGGGTGCTCCGGGTGGGGTTCCTGCTGGGCATGGCGATCATGGTAGTCCTGGCGGCCCTGGGCGCGATATTTGCCGAGCCCTTCCTGAGGCTGGCGGGCGCCGCGGACAGCTACATGGAGCTGGCGATGGCCTATTTCCGGATCATCTGCATCGCCACTCTGTTCACCACGGCAAATTCCGCGGTCAATGCGGTGCAGCGGGGCAGCGGCAATACCCGGATCCCCATGACCTCGAATATCATCGGCAACCTGGTCAATATCCTGTTCAACTGGCTGCTGATCGGCGGCGTCGGGCCCTTCCCCCGTCTGGGGGTGCAGGGCGCGGCCATTGCCACCACGATGGGCGGCGCGGTCTCGCTGATGGTGTCCTCCTCGCTGCTGCTGAAGCGCGAGAACTACGTGAACCTGTGGTACAAATGCTCCTGGCGCTTCTCCCGGGATATCCTGAAGCCCTTGGCGAAGGTGGGAACGGGAGCCGTGGTGGAGGACCTTTCCTGCCGGGTCGGCTTCTTCCTGGTGGCCATGATGAATGCCCGGCTGCCGGGGCTGGATTACACCGCCCACGTGGCGGCCAGCCAGGTGACCAGCCTCAGCTACAACTTCGTCAACGGCTTCGGCGTGGCCTGCGCGGCCTTGGCCGGGCAGTATCTGGGGCAGAAGCGCTCGGATAAGGCCTTTCTGCTTTCCGGCATCGCCAGGCGGGTGGTCATGACGGTCTCCCTGATGCTGGCGGTCTGCTTTATCACCATGCAGCGCGGGATCATGGGCCTCTTCACGGAGACCGAGGCGGTCATCGACCGCGGAGCGCCGCTCATGTATATCGCGGCGATCATCACCTTCTGCCAGGGCCTGGTCAACGTGTCCACCGGCTGCCTCCGCGGCGCCGGCGATACCCGCTATACCGGAAGGGTCTATCTGATCAGCGTGGCGGTGATCCGTCCGATCATGTGCTATCTGATGGTCTACGTCCTGCACTGGGGCCTTTGGGGCTCCTGGCTGGCCATGCTGCTCGACCAGCTGCTGCGGACGGTGCTGTTCCTGCGCCGGGCCGGCCGGGGAGAGTGGCTGAAGATCAAACTCTGATTTACTTCGGGCCGGAAATATGATAAGATAGAGACGGCTGAACGCACGGAAGGCAGGCAGTCTTGCCGGAGGGCGGGCTGCCGTAAAGAAAGGGGAAGCAGGGATGAAGATCAGTCTGAATCCGGACGTGGAGATGGTGAAGACCGTCAAGGAAGGTCTGCAGCGGACCGGCGGATATTGCCCCTGCCGCAGGGAACGCACGGAAGAGACCAAATGCATGTGCCGGGAGTTCCGGGAGCAGATCGCCGATCCTGCCTTTGAGGGCTTCTGTCACTGCATGCTGTATTATAAGTCCCTGTAAAGCAGGACCGTCTGCCGGGGCGCTTTCTTATAAGGCAGACGGACAGCGCATCGGAGCGCGGCAGCGATGAAGACGGCGGAAAGCTGTCCGCCGCGGAGCAAGGAAAAGGAGGCTCGCCTATGGCGGAGATCAAGATCACCAAAGACAATTTTGAACGGGAAGTGCTGCAGTCGGACAAGCCGGTGCTGCTGGATTTCTGGGCAAGCTGGTGCGGGCCCTGCCGGATGCTGGCGCCGGCGGTCGCGCAGCTGGCCGAAAAATACGAGGGCCGGATCAAGGTCGGCAAGGTCAACGTGGATGAGGAGCCGGAGCTGGCGGATGCCTTCCGGGTGTCCAGCATCCCCATGGTGGCCGTGATAGAGCAGGGAAAGCTGAAGAACAGCGCGGTGGGCTACCGCCCGCTGGAGCAGCTGGAAGCGCTGCTGTAAAAGCTTCCTCTGATACCGTTACGGATTTGCGTAAGCAAGAAAGGAGATAAGAAATGAAAACGTACAAGTGCTTAGTATGCGGTGAGGTCTTTCAGGTCGAGGACGGCGCGGAGGCCGTATGCCCCCGCTGCAGACAGAAGGGGGACGCTCTGACGGAGCTCAAGGCCAATCCCTACGCCGGGACCCAGACGGAGAAGAACCTGGAGGCCGCCTTTGCCGGTGAGTCTCAGGCCCGCAACAAATACACCTATTTCGCCTCTGCCGCCAAGAAGGAGGGCTTTGAGCAGATCTCGGCCCTGTTCCTGAAGACCGCCGAGAACGAGAAGGAGCATGCCAAGCTGTGGCTGAAGGAGCTGAAGGGTATCGGCAATACCGCCGAGAACCTGGCCGCTGCCGCCGACGGCGAGAATTACGAATGGACCGATATGTACGAGGGCTTTGCCAAGACCGCCGAGGCCGAGGGCTTCCCGGAGCTGGCCGCCAAATTCCGCGGCGTGGCCGCCATCGAGAAGCATCACGAAGAGCGCTACAGAGCCCTGCTGCATAACGTCGAGGCGCAGGAGGTCTTTGCCAAGAGCGAGGTCAAGGTCTGGGAATGCCGGAACTGCGGTCACATCTGCGTCGGCACCAAGGCTCCCGAGGTCTGCCCCGTCTGCGCTCATCCGCAGGCATATTTTGAGGTCAGCGCGGAAAACTATTGATATTCCGAGCGCACACAAGCAGACGGAGGAGTGCCATGAAGATCAGTCTGAATCCGGATG
>JAZLJI010000067.1:0-7733 GCA_045617825.1 Lachnospiraceae bacterium | reverse complement strand
CCCTCGCGGGGGCAAAAAGGCGGAAACACACACGCCCCGCCCGGAGGCCCGGCGGGGCTCCGGGCAGGCCCTCCTGTCTTACTGCACTTCCTTCAAAAGTCTCTTGCCTTCGGCGATGATCTTCTCCGCCACGCCGGCCTTGAAGACGGAGCTTCTGGCCTCGTAGCCGCCCTCGTCATAGGCCTCCTGCATCGGGAAATACCCTTCCCGGCCGTTGGCGTTGCACAGCGGCATGATCAGCTCCCAGCCCTCGGTGTCCTTGATGCCCCGGCCGATCCCGGTAAAGGGCTCTCCGGCGATGGCCACCAGCGCCACCGGTCCGATGGCGACGGCCGCCATGTTGAGCGGGAAGGCCTCGGGGCCGTTTGCCAGATTCACCATGCGGCCGGCCTCGGCCACCACGGTGGTCAGCTCCATGCCCTTGAAGGGGATCTGCTCGTCCTTCCCCGCCTTGTGCAGCTCGTTGTAGATCCTGGCCTGCACGAGCTCCTCCGCCGTCGGCATGTTGGAGGGAAGCTTTACGGTGCTGTCCGCATAGCGCAGGCTGTCCACGTCCACGTAATTGACCTTATCGTAGACCTGCAGCACGGCCCCTGCCATGCAGCGGCCCATGAAGCGGGTGTGGCCGTAGCCTCTGGCCACGTCGTCGAAATCCATGAACAGATCGTTGTAATCGCCGTCCTTCGCCCAGACGTTCACGTGGTTGACGTCGCCCTCCGCGCCGTTGAAGAAGACGCATTTGGTGTCGTCCAGGGTCTTCTCCAGGGTCCGTCTCAGGAAGCCGGGCCAGTCCGCGGAGATCTTGCAGCCGCCCACGGTATCGGGATGGTTGCCGAAGTTCACCAGCACGATGTCCTCCGCGCCCTCCCGGGTAAAGCGCAGCACGCCGACCCGCTCGTCCACGTCACCGATGGGCGCCACGATATCGGGATTGCCCACGCCGGGGTTCGTGCGGACACCGCCGTCCTTCATGCGGAAGCGGCGGACGAAGGCGATATTCGGCGCCAGTCCTACCTTCCAGCCCATGCGGGCGGGCTTGAGGTCGGCCACGGCCGCCTTGGCCGCCGCCAGAGACTGCTCCAGCAGGAAACGGTAATACTGCCGCTGCAGTCCGCCCTCCTCTTTGCCGGGCGTGGAGAAGGGACCGGTGTGGGTATGGTCCGCGGCCACCACCACGGCGGCCCGGGGAATGCCCAGCGCCTCGGAGACCTGCGTTCTGATCAGATCGGCGGTGGCAGTCACCACGCTGCAGAGATCGTAGCTCATCATCACCACGGTATCTCCGCCGGCCCGAAGGGCGATGGCGTTGATCTCCAGATCGTCCAGCACGCCGTCCGCGATGCGGGTCACGAAATAGCCGGAGATCTCAGTACCCATAGGCGGCGTGATGACCGCCCGGCCGAAGCCTGCCTGTAAGGAATTGCTCATAATCTTACCTCTCTCTCTGCCGGCCGTTCCCGGGGCTTACGCTTTTCCCAGGATCACCTGCATGCAATGTTCGATAGGGATCGACGGCGCCAGCGCCTCGATCTGAGCGAGACCCGACGCGGAGATCGAAGGGCCTCCGATCAGCGCCGCGTTGGCCTTCACCTGCTCGGGACGCTCGCAGCCCAGCACCAGGGAATCCACCCCGGGCAGATCCCGGATGTAGCTCACCGCCATCTGCATCAGGCTCATGCCCTCCGCGTCGGCGATCTCCCGGAGCGCCTTCACGCTGGGCGCCATGAAGGCGTATTTTTCGGGCGGCTCGGGCATGCAGACCATGCCCTGCAGGAACACGCTGCGGACAAATACGGTCACGCCGCGCTTCTGCAGCTCGGCCAGCAGCCCCCGCTGCACGATACGGGTGTCCAGGATGCTCATGGGGATCTGGATGGCCTTCAGCCAGCCGATCTCCAGGAAGGATTCCACGTCCTCCGCGGTATAGACCGACGAGCCGATGAAGCTCATCCGGTCCTCCTCCTGCATCCGCTCCAGTCTCGGCCGCACCAGCTCCGCATATTTCCGCATCTGGTCCGCGTCGTGGAACATATAGCCGCTGACCGTGCCCAGCCGGGCCTCGGAATTCCGGATCTGGGTCTCCAGCTCCGTCAGCGGGTCGTCGGTCTTCAGCTTGAATTTGCTGACCACGTAGGTGGGCAGTCTTCTCTCCTTCAGCCAGCTGCCCACGACCTCCTCCGAGGTGCCGTAGGCGGCTGCGGTGTCCAGGGAAAGGACGCCGTTTGCCCTGGCCTCATCCAGTATGGCAAAGGCCGTCTCCTGACTGGGCTTTCCCGTGGCGTTGGCCATGCCGTAGTTCACGCCCAGCTGTACCGTGCCCAGGGTAAAGCGCGAGGGCTTTAGGATCCGTTCCGTCATTTCGCCGTATACCCCCCGTCCACCGGGATATTGGTGCCGGTGATGTAGGCCGCGGCATCCGTCATCAGGAAGCCCACGATGCCCGGCAGATCCTCCGGCTCGGCCATGCGGCCCAGGAAGGTCCGTTTGCCGTAGGTCTCACGGAATTCCTCCGTATTGCGGTCGCTGCGGCAGCCGCCGGGGCTGACACAGTTGACCCGCACGCCGGAGGGGCCGTAGTAGCTGGCGCAGAACCGGGCCAGGTTGATGTCGGCCGCCTTGTGGCAGTAGTAATCCGGTCCGCCGTAGCCGCCGCCCTGGAGGCCGTAGTTCCAGCGGTCCACGCCGACCATGCCCATCATGGAGCCGATCAGCACGCAGGAGCCCTTGCCCTGCTGCTGCATCACGTCGGCGAAGGTCCGGACGCTGATCAGCATGCCGCCCAGATTGACCTTCATGGAGTTGCCGAAGTCCTCGACGGTGCAGTGCTCGAAGCCGCCCTTCATCAGGCCGCGGGTCACGGCGTTCACCACCAGGCCGTCGATCCGGCCCTGCTCCGCCAGCACCCGGTCTCTCAGGGCGAAAAGGCTGCCCTCATCGGACATATCCGCGTAGGCAGGATAGACCCGGAGCCCTTCCTTCTGCAGGGGCTCCACCACCTCCATCAGGGTCTCCTGATTTCTGGCTGCATCATACACGATAGCGCCTAATTCCGCAAGGCCTCTGGTGAGCTCCGCGCCGTATACGCCCTTCCCGCCGATCAGGACGACCACCCGATCCTTCAGGGAGAACATTTCCATCATATTTGCCATCTTATTCCTCCATTGCCTTTCGGTAATTCTCCATCACCGTGCGCATCTGCCGGCCCAGCATGGCCACGTCGGCGCAGATGTTCACATAGCGGAAGCCCATATCGTAAAGCTCCTTGATATTGGCGGGGCCGCCCACGGTGCCGGCGTATTTGCCGTACTTCAGGGCCGTTTCCGCCACCTTCCTCCTCGCGGCGGCAACCCGGGGATCGCCCATCTCGGTGGGGATGCCCAGGGAGTGCGCGAAGTCCGCGGGGCCGAAGAACAGCATGTCGATGCCGGGGACCTGCGCGATCTCCTCGATGGCGTTCAGGGCCTCGATATCCTCGATCTGGATGATGGTCAGCCGCTGCTCATTGGCATACCGGATGTACTGGCCGTAGTTCATCATGCAGTACTGGCCGTCGGTAAATCCGCCGTCGATGGGGCGCCGGCCGATGGGGTAGAATTTGGTGTAATGGGCCACCTGCTCGGCGTCGGCCTTGTCCATCACGTGGGGCACCATGATGGCGGAGGCGTCCATTTCCAGGGGTCTGGTCATGTTGGAGTAGCAGCCGCGGGGCACCCGCACCACGGTCTCGGCGCCGTAGGCCTTGGCCGCCAGGATGCACTCGTTGATCTCCCGGTAATCCGCCGGGATGTGCTCCATATCCAGCCAGATGCAGTCAAAGCCGCACATGGCGGCGATCTCCGCGGGGATGGGGTTGGTGATGTTCAGCTTGGCAGAGACCACCATCTCCCCCTTTTTCAGCTTTTCGACCATTTTGTTCAAGGGCTTTTCCATGCTCATACCTCCAGATCCTTCAGATAGATTTTCTTGCCGTCCTGCTCACGGCTCATGATACCGGCAATGATGATCTTGCACAGCTCCACCGTATCCGACCAGGGGAAGGGGCGCTCGCCGGTGCGCAGATAATTGATGTAATTGACCATCTGCTTCTTAAAGGAGTAGAAGGTGCTGCCGCCGGAGGGCTTGATCACGCCGGAGGTACCGGAAAATACGGAGCCGGTGCCGCACATGTCGTAGATGGCGGCGATGACCACGTCGAAGTTGTCCTTGTGGGTCATGTGAACGATATCCCGGTGGAAGGAGCCGGTGTTCTGCACCGTCTCATAGCCCGCGCCGGTGATAGGGAAAACGGTCTCCAGCGCGTGCATGCCGTAGCGCTCCCAGCTCTTGGCGGTGGAATTCATGATGAAGCGCATATTGCCGATCTCGCGGTAGTTCTGATGATGGTAGATCTCCGTGCCCTTGCCGTAGCGGCAGGAGCTGCCGGAAAGGATGTGGGCGCCGGCCTTTTCCCAGGCCACGAAGGTCTTCAGATCCTCCAGATTGTCCGCCAGAGGCTTGTCGATGAAGACGGGGATCCCGGCCTCGATGAAGGGGCGGGCCCTCCAGACATGCTCGTTGCCCTTATCGGTGGGGATCACGACGGCATCCACCTCGCCGATCACGTCCTCCGGACGGGAGACCACGTTCTCGATCTTAGAGGCCTTGGCCACCTTCCTCGCGTCGGCGGGATCGTCGGTCCAGATATGGGTCACCTTCACGCCCGGGATCCCGAAGGCCTCCTTCGGCTGCTGCTCCAGATAGCGGGGGATCACGGGATAGCCGCATTCCTCCATGGTCTCCTTGTCGTAGTCGCCGTTGATGATGGCGCTCCAGGAATAGGGATGGCCGTTGGCGTCCACCATGCCCACCATCGCCAGATTGATCGTATCCTTCTTGATGATCGGTTCCAAAATATATCCTCCTTGTACTGACGTTCTCGGGACCGCCGCTGCGGAAAATGCTTCCTCAGACAGCTTTCGTTATCTCCATTGTAGTGCATTTCCCGTCGGGGAGCAATAAAAAAGCGTGACATCTTCCGCCGTCTTTTGTCACAATCCAGCAGTCCGAACTTGACAATACCGTCAGAAAGCAGTATGCTTTCCCCGACGATTTTCAAGGAGGCTGGCTTCCATGGCTGTTTATCTGACGACCCAGGTCAAACAGGGCGGCACGTATCTGGCGCGTTTTTCCGCCGGACAGCTGGAAGCGCTGTCCAAATGGCAGGAGGGCCGCCACTGCAACGGCGACTGGGAGATCCATCTGCTGCTGAGCGGCAGCTGCCGCTTTCAGGAGGCCGGCGCCGAAACGCTCCTGGAGGAGGGGGCGCTGGCGGTCATCGCGCCGGGGGTCTATCACAGCGCCCGGAGCCTTCCCGGAGGCTTCCGGAGGCTCACCCTCACCCTTTCCGCGCTGGACCACGGCGCCGATCAGCTGCTGCGGGACTGCGCCGGCAGCTGCCGCATCCTCCGGGCGGACGGGGAGCTGCTGAGCATTTCCCGGCTGCTGCTCAGAGAATGCGAGGAGACCCGGGATCAGAAGGTGGCGGAGGCGCCGCTGACCGTTCTGGTCAGCCTGATCCTGCGCCGTCTGGGGCTCTCCCGGAGCGCCGCCCGCACTCCGGACAAGGGACCGGGCAGCCGCACGGACATCATCGACGGCTTCTTCTCCCACCACTACATGCAGAACGCCGCGGAGGAGGAGCTGGCGAAGCAGCTGGGCCTCTCCCGCAGGCAGCTGGTCCGGGTGCTCTACGACAAATACGGCATGAGCTTCCGCCAGAAGCTGCTGGCCACCCGCATGGATCAGGCCGCCTGGCTCCTCTCCTCCACGGAGCTGTCCGTGTCGGAGATCAGCGCCGCGGTGGGCTATGCCTCGGAGACCGCCTTCTTCCACCAGTTCCGGCAGACCTTTGCCGCGACGCCCGCCCGGTTCCGCGAGAGCCGCGCCCCCAAGACCGCTGCTCCGGAATGATCCGGAGAGAAATAAGAGAGGTGTAATATGTCCCTGAATACGATTCTTTCCTTTGTCGGCATCGTCCTGATCATCCTGGCCCTGGTGCTCACCGTGGTGCGGGCGTCCAAGCCCAAGGACAGCATGCGCGGCCCTAAGGGCTTCGTGCCCGCCCTGCTCGGTCTGCTCTGCCTGATGGCCGGCGCCAGCTTCATCGTGGTGCCCTCCGGCTTCGTCGGCGTGCGCTCCACCTTCGGTCAGATCTCCGAAAATACCGTGCCCACCGGCATCAACTTCAAGCTGCCCTTCGTCCAGGAGATCACCCTGGTGAACTCCAAGCAGCAGGACGTGGTGATCAGCAACCAGATCTGGGGCGAATCCGCCGAGAAGACCCCGGTCTATGCCTCCGAGATCACCGTGACCTATCAGATCAACTCCGGCAAGGCCGCCTGGATCACCATGAACGTGACCGGCGGGACCGAGAACCTGGTGACCCCCGTGCTGGTCTCCTCCGCGATCAAATCCGCCATGGTGGAGCTGGACACCAACTCCGTCACGGTCCGCAGCAAGGTAGAGCCCCTGGCCCTGGAGATGCTGACCGCCTCCGTTGCCGAAAAATACGGTGAGGGCGTGGTCAATATCATCAAGATCACCGTGAACCAGATGGATTTTGAGGAATCCTATAACCAGGCGATCTCCGCCAAGAGCATCGCCCGCCAGACCCAGGAGCGGCAGGCCATCGAGAACGCCACCGCCGTGGAAAAGGCCGAGGCCGACAAGAAGGTGGCCATCGCGCAGGCCGAGGCCCAGGCCGAGGCCGCCAAGATCGCCGCTCAGGCCGATGCCGACGTGGCGAAGATCGCCGCGGAGGCAGAGGCCAAGGTCATCCAGCTGAAGGCCGAGGCCCAGGCCAAGGCCAACGAAGTGCTGGCCAAGTCGCTGACCGAGGAGGTGCTGAAGTCCCAGTTCTACGGGGCCTGGGACGGCAAGCTGCCGCAGGTCATGGGCGAAGGCACCGTGATCACCTCCATCGGTGACTGAGCCGGACGCCTCCGTCATGGATATTTACCGCAGTCTGTCTGACGTCTACGTTTCCGCCGGGCTGGACCGCTATTCCCTTTCTCTGGGAAAGGCGGTCCTGCGCTTCTGCCGCCGGAGCGGGTACACGCCCCGCTCCGTGCTGGATCTCTGCTGCGGCACCGGGGCGCTGGCCGCCTATTTCGCCGGCAAGGGCCTGTCCGTTTCCGGCATCGACCTGTCGCCGGAGATGATCGCCCGGGCAAAGGCGCTGCATCCGGAGCTGGCGGAGGCCTTTTCCGTAGTGGATGCCGCCTCCTTCCGGCCCACCCGCCGGGCGGATCTGGTGACCTGCGCGGATGACAGCGTGAACCACCTGACCGAGGAAGCGCAGCTGGCAGGGCTTTTCCGCGCCGCCGCGGCGGCGCTCCCCGCTGGCGGTCTCTTCATCTTCGACGCGGTAAATCCGGAGGAACTGGTCCCGGGGCTTTCCTACAGCGCCCGGGGCAAGGGCCTTACCCGGCTGCGCTATGAGATCCTGCCGGGCGAGCAGCCGGAATGCGTGAAGATCCGGCTGAGCCTCAAGGGACAGGTCTGGGAGCAGACCGAGCGGCTTTATCCGCCGGACCGGCTCTGGACGCTGCTGGCGGAGGCCGGCTTCGACCCGGTCTTTCTGGGAACGGCCTTCTGCGGAGAGCGCAGCAGGCTGAAGCTCAAGCTCGCCGCCAGGAAGCGGTAGGCTGCAGCGCCGGAGCCGTCGGCTGCCGGCCGCGTATATACGGAAAATG
>JAZLJI010000066.1:0-4962 GCA_045617825.1 Lachnospiraceae bacterium | reverse complement strand
CCACAGAACGACATGGCTACGATCCGACTTCGCATTTCGCATGATGAGGAGGAAAACGCATGAAAACGCTGGTAGTGAGCGGACTGCAGCCGGTGGGGGACGACCTCGCCAGGATCAGGGAAACGGGAGCGGAGCTGCTGTTTCACGACAATGAGCATCAGATGCCGGAGCGGCCGGAGGAGGTCGAGGCGGCTATCGTCAACAGCCTGTTCTATTATCAGGACATCAGGCGTTTTCCGAGGCTGCGGTATATCCAGACCCTGAGCGTGGGCCTGGACCGGGTCCCGCTGGCGTACTGCGGGGAGCACGGGATCGAGGTCCATAACGCGGGCGGCGCCTACTGCGTCCCCATGGCGGAATGGACGGTGATGAGCCTGCTGGAGCTGCTCAAATACGCACCGGCCATGCAGGAGCGGCGGGCGCAGGGCATCTGGAAGCGGGATTACCGCTGGAAGGAGCTGGACGGACGGCGAGCGCTGATCGTGGGCGTGGGAGACTACGGCCGGGAGGTGGCGAAGCGTCTGTCGGCCTTCGGGGTCCATACGGTGGGCCTTAACCGCACGCCCCGCACGAATCCCTGGCTGGAGGAATTCTACCCTTTGGAGCGGCTGGACGAGCAGCTGCCTCTGGCGGATATCGTGATCCTGGGGCTGGCCCTTTCCCCCGAGACCACCCGGATCCTGAACCGGGAACGCATTTCCCGGCTCAAGCCCTCCTGCCTGCTCGTCAACTGCGCCCGGGGCCAGCTGGCGGATCAGACAGCGCTGACGGAGGCGCTGGAGAAGCGCTATATCGCCGGCGCGGCGCTGGACGTCTTCGAGCAGGAGCCGCTGCCCCAGGACGATCCCCTGTGGAAGCTGGAAAACGTACTGATCACCCCGCACTGCAGCTTTATCGGGAACCGGAACCATGAGCGGATCATGGATATCGTGGTGGGAAATCTGCAGGCCTATATGGGGCCGCGGCTGTAAAGGCGGGCGCTCTGCGGGCTCGCTTTCGGGCATTCGGCAGCCTGTCCTGCCGCCGCCGGCTTGAATTCTGCCGCGGCGCGTGGTATACTGATACGGTATTTTTCAACAGAAACGGGCCGCCCTTCGGCGGCGGAAAAGGAGATACAGCATGAACAACCCGATAGTGACCTTTACGATGGAAAACGGTGAAGTCTTCAAGGCGGAGCTTTACCCGGAGATCGCCCCGAATACGGTAAATAATTTCATTTCCCTGGTCAAAAAGGGCTTTTACGACGGCCTGACCTTCCACAGGATCATTGCCGGCTTCATGATCCAGGGCGGCGACCCCGACGGCAGAGGGACCGGCGGCCCCGGTTATGAAATCAAGGGCGAATTTGCCGGAAACGGCTTCAAACAGAATAGCTTAAAGCACACGGAGGGCGTGCTGTCCATGGCGAGAGCGATGGATCCGGACAGTGCCGGCAGCCAGTTCTTCGTGATGGTGGACGCGGCGCCCCATCTGGACGGCCAGTACGCGGCCTTCGGCAAGGTGACGGAGGGCATGGATACCGTACACCGGATCGAAAAGGTGCGGACCAATCCCTGGAGCGATAAGCCTCTGGAGCCCGTGGTGATGAAGACGGTGACGGTGGAGACCTTCGGCACTGCATATCCCGAGCCGGAGACCCACTGACGCAGGATCCATGGAAAAGGGAAGATTCCGGGGCGATCGGCGCTTTTACCGGTCGGTGCTGCGCATCGCGGTGCCGATCATGGTGCAGGGCTTTTTCACCAACCTGGTGAATCTGCTGGACAATCTGATGGTGGGCCGGGTCAGCACGGTGGAAATGACCGGTGTAGCCGTGGCCAACCGCTTCATTTTCATTACGAACCTGCTGTTTTTCGGCGTCTATTCGGGAGCCGGCATCTTCGGCGCCCAGTTTTACGGGAGCAGGGACCGGGAGGGCCTGAAGAACTGCTTTCGCTTCAAGCTGGTCTTCGGCGGACTGGCGGCGCTGCTGTGCATCCTGGTGCTGTATTTCGGCGGAGATGCCCTGGTGGACCTGTATCTGAAGGGCAAGGGCGACGCGCAGGATATCATAGGGACGCACCGTGTGGCCAGACAGTATCTGAACATCAGCCTGATCGGCCTGATCCCCTATAATATCAGCTGCTCGCTGGCGTCCTCGCTGCGGGAGACCGGGAAGACCAAGCCTCCCATGCGGGCCTCCGTGGCGGCGGTGCTGACCAATCTGGTGCTGAATACGGTGCTGATCTTCGGCCTGTGCGGCTTTAAGCCCCTGGGCGCCGTCGGCGCGGCTATTGCCACCGTGATCAGCCGCTTTGTGGAACTGGGGCTGCTCTGTCTCTGGTCCGGGCGGCATCTGCAGGAGGTGGAATTCCTGCAGGGACTGTGGGTCCGCTTCCGCATTCCCGGGAGCCTGGTGAAGAAGATCCTGCTGAAGGGACTGCCGGTGGCGGTCAATGAGCTGGCATGGGCTACCGGCGTGGCGGCCATCGACCAGTGCTACTCCCTGCGGGGCCTTACCGTGGTCTCCGCGTTGAATATCGTGTCGGTATTCTCCAATCTGATGGAGGTGGCCTTCGTTTCCCTGGGAAATGCCACCGGGATCATGCTGGGAGAGCGGCTGGGCGCGGGAGAGCTTGAGCGGGCCAAGGAAGAGGCGCGGTGGTTCCGCAGCCTGGCCTTCGTTATCGGTCTGGTGACGGGGGCGGTATTTGCCCTGCTGGCGGGACGGATCCCGCTGTTATATAAGACGGAGCCGGAGGTCCGCTCCATGGCCACGTCCATGATCCTGATGGTCAGCCTGGCCTTTCCCCTGCTGGCCTTCTGGCATAACTGCTACTATATCCTGCGCTCCGGCGGAAACGTGGTGCTGACGGCGCTGGCGGACAGCGGCTTCGTGTGTCTGTTCCAGTATCCGCTGGCCCTGGCGCTGGTGCATTTCACGGCGCTGCCGATCCTTCCGCTGTTCGCGGTCATCCAGGCGGTAACGCTGATCAGGGCCGCTATCGGCGGCATTCTTGCCGAAAAGGGCGTATGGGTCAACCGTCTGGTAGGTCCGGACGAAAAGGAATAACAGATGAATCAAACGGAAAATCACAGCAATAAAGAAAAGCGTAAGGATTGGCTGCGGCTGCTGATCGCGATCCCGCTGATCGTGGGCCTGGGCATCGCCCTGGGCCTGTCGGTGCGGCATCTGATGCGCCGGTCCGCCGAAAACAAGGAGTCCCGGGCGGTCGAATCCCGGGCGGCGGAGTGGTACAGCCGGGAAGCCAGCCGGGAGGCGGAGGAAAGCCTGGCGGAGAGCCGGGCTGCCGAGTCCCGGGAGGCGGAGAGCCGGACTGCCGAGAGCGGGCAGGAGAGCACCGACGTTCCGGAGACCTCCGCTTCTGAGGCGGAGACCCCGGAGAGCTCCACAGAGCCCTCTGCCGAGGAAAGCGCCCCCTCCGAACCGGAGACCCAGCCCACGCAGCCTACTCAGCCGACTCAGCCGACGCAGCCCACTCAGCCGACTCAGCCGACCCAGCCGACGCAGCCTCAGACGCCGAGCGAGTATCTGCCGGTGCCTGCCTCGGTGGGCAGGACCACCCTGTCCGAGGGCGGCTGGTACGGCGGCAGCTTTGTGCGGGATCTGAACACCGGGGCGGTCACCTGCTCCTGGGACCGGGCGGCGGATCTCCAGCAGATGCTGGAAAAATACGGCGCCATTTACCACAAGAACAAGGACCGGAAGGTCTGCTATCTGACCTTTGACTGCGGCGGGACCTCTACGCCGGAGCACATCGCCGAGATCCTGAACATCCTGAAGGCAAAGGACGTGAAGGCCATCTTCTTCATTCCGGGAGAGTTCTTCCTGAATTCTCCCGGAAGAGCGGGAGAAAGCCTCCGCGCGGACCGGGTGCCGATCATGAAGCGGATCATCGAGGAGGGCCACCTCATCGGGAGCCACACCCTGACCCACCCCAATATGATCGAGCAGTCCGATCAGGGCTTCATCGACCAGCTGGAAAAGCTGCAGGCGAAGCTGAACCAGGCGCTGGGCTTCGACTATACCATGACGTATTATCGGCCCCCTTCGGGCCTGCTGAGCGAGAGAGACCTGTATCTCTCCCAGAAGATGGGATATCACATCACCCTGTGGAGCTATGCCTATTACGACTATGACGCGGCCAAGCAGATGGAGGTCAGCCAGGCCCTGAACAAGGCCAAGGTGGGACTGCACGACGGCTGCGTGTATTTGCTGCATGCCATGAGCTCCACGAACCGGGTCATGCTCGGGGATCTGATCGACTATATGAAGGCCGAGGGGTACAGCATCCCTCGGATCGACGAGTGATAAAGCAGCCGCGGGCCTCTTCGGGGGCCCGGCGGCTGCTTCCGCTTAAAGAAAAGCCTTGACGAAGGAGAAAAAGATGAAGCAGCTGAACCATCACCTTTCCCTGCAGGTCCTGCACGATAAATGCCTGCCGCCCCGCGCTTATTTTATCCCCTACGGCTCCAGGGAAGAGGCCCTGGCGGCACAAAGCCGCGAGGAGAGCAGCCGTTTCCGGTCGCTGTGCGGCAGCTGGGACTTCCGCTACTACCGGAGCGCGGCGGAGCTGGACGCCGATCCCGCAGCGCTCAGGGATCTGAGCGGCTTTACCGAGATCACGGTGCCCTCCTGCTGGCAGATGCAGCTGGGGACGGGCCGGGACGTTCCGCAGTATACCAATGTGGATTATCCTTACCCGGTGGATCCGCCCCACGTCCCGGACGACGATCCCTGCGGCCTGTATACCAGGACCATCTTCCTGGAGGAGGCCTTTGCCGCCCGGAAGACGTATCTGGTCTTTGAAGGAGTGGATTCCTGCTTCTACCTGTGGGTCAACGGCAAGTATGTGGGCTTTTCGAAGGACAGCCGTTCGCCGGCCGAATTCAACGTCTCGCAGTTCGTTCGCGCCGGACGGAACACGGTGGCGCTGGAAGTTTATCGCTATAATGACGGAT
>JAZLJI010000065.1:0-27084 GCA_045617825.1 Lachnospiraceae bacterium | reverse complement strand
GGACGAGGCCTCCCTGCTGAAGGCCGTGGAAACGGCGGCCGCTGCCGGCGCGGCCGCGATCTGCCTGGAGGATGAGGCGGGCTGCCTGCTTCCGGAGGATTGGCTGCGGCTGGTGAAGGCCGTGAAGGCACGGACGGAGCTGCCGCTGACGGCAGCGCCCTCGGATGCCCTGCAGCTGGGTCTGGCGGGCGCGCTCGCGGCGGTGAAGGCCGGAGCGGCCGGCATTTGCTGCGGGATCGAGGGGAAGAACGTGCTCACCCTGGACGCCCTGGCGGTGCTGCTGGGCAGCAAGGGCGAGGAGCTGGGCCTGGAGACGGGCCTGAAGCTGACGGAGATCCACCGGGATACGGAGAGCCTGCTGAAGAAGCTGGGACATCGGGATTTTCTGAGCAGCGGAACGGGCGAGGGCAGCCGGAACGTCTTTCTGGACAGCGCTTCGGGCCTGCCCGAGGTGAAGGCCGCGGTGCGCAGCCTGGGCTACGACCTGGCGGAGGAGGACTACGGCAAGATCTACGAGGCGCTGATGAAGATCTGCAGCCAGAAGAGCTCCGTAGGTCCCAAGGAGCTGGAGGCCATCGTCAGCGCGGCTGCCATGCAGGTGCCCTCCACCTTCCATCTGGAGAGCTTCAGCGTGCATTCCGGCAACCTGACCCGGTCCATGGCGCAGGTGCGGCTGGTGAAGAAGGGCGAGCCGTTAGAGGGCGTGGCCACCGGCGACGGCCCCATCGATGCCGCCTTCCGGGCGCTGGAGAGCTGCGTGGGCTATCATTACGAGCTGGACGATTTCCAGATCCAGGCCGTGACCGAGGGCAAGGAGTCGCTGGGCTCCACCCTGGTGAAGCTCAGGAGCGGCGGAAGACTGTACGCGGGCAACGGCCTGTCTACGGATATCGTGGGCGCCAGCATCCGGGCGTATCTGAATGCTTTGAACAAGATCGTATATGAGGAACAGTCATGAAGCTTTGCTTTTCATCACAATACGTGAACCGGGACAGCTTCCTGGATCTGTGCCGTCTGGCCTATGATTACGGCCTGCAGGGCTTCGAGATCTTCGATCCGGTCGGGGAACGGCGTCTCCACGGGGACAGCGTCCTGCGGGTGGAGATCAGCTCCGAGGCCAAGCGGAAGCTGGTGAACCGGGGCCTGCAGCTGGCGGCCCTGACCTATCCCCGCCCCGTCAACGAGGAGCAGGACTCCCGGGCGCTGGTGCAGACCGTGGATATGGCCGCGGCGGCGGGCACCTTTGCCGTGATCCTGCGGCTGACGGAGCGCCGCGATCCGGAGGAGCTGAAGGCCCTGATGGAGCCGGTGCTGCGCCGGGCGGAGGCCCAGGGCGTGGAGCTGCTGTGGGAGACCGCCGGCTATCTGGCGGAGACCGAGCGGGCCGTCCGGCTGATCCGTTTCTTCGCCTCCCCCTGCATGGGAGTAGCCTGGAACATCCGGGAGACCTATTTCCGGGGCGGCGAGAGCGCCGAGACCGGGATCAAGACTCTGGGCGCCTACATCCGCTACGTGCGGATCGGCGACCGGAAGGAGGGCCGGGACGTGCTGCTGGGCGAGGGCGAGCTGCCCGCGGACAGCTTCGTGAACGCCCTGCGGTCCCTGAACTATGACGGCTTCTTCTGCGTGGACTGGAACGAGGAGATCACCGACGCGGACATCGTGCTGACCCATTTCGGCTGCTACATGAACGCCTTTGAGGAGAGCCGCAGCCTGAAGCCGCGGCTGGAGAGCAACCGGGCGGGGACCGGGACCTATCCCTGGAAGAAGAACGAGATCCTGGAGCTGACCTTCCCGAAGCTGCTGGACGCGGTGGCGGAGCTTTACCCCGATCAGACCGCCTTCCGCTACACCAGCCTGGATTATACCCGCAGCTACAGCCAGTTCCAGAAGGAGGTGGACCGGGTAGCGGCCGCCTTCATCGCGCTGGGCGTTCGGCCCGGCTTCCACGTGGCCATCTGGGCCGGCAACGTGCCGGAGTGGTTCCTGTCCTTCTGGGCGGCGGTGAAGATCGGCGCGGTGCTGGTCACGGTAAATACCGCCTACAAGACCCGGGAGATCGAGTATCTGCTGCGGCAGTCCGATACCCATACCCTGATCATGACGCAGGGCTACAAGGACGCCGACTACGGCGCCATCATGAGTGAGCTGCTGCCGGAGCTCAAGGGCCATCCCAAGGGCCGGGCGTTCTACTCTGACAGCCTTCCCTTCCTGAGAAATCTGGTCACGGTGGGCTTCGAGCTGGAGGGGTGCCTCACCTGGGAGGAAATGTGCGACAGGGGCGAGGAGATCCCGCTGGAGGAGGTCCGCCGCCGGGCGGCGCAGGTGCGGCCCGAGGATGTGGCCAATATGCAGTACACCGGCGGGACCAGCGGCTTTCCCAAGGGCGTCATGCTGACGCACCGGGGCATCATCAACAACGGCAAGCTGATCGGCGACCGCATGGATCTGTCCACGGCGGACCGGATGCTGGTGCAGGTGCCCATGTTCCACTGCTTCGGCATGGTGCTGACCATGACCTCGATCATGACCCACGGCGGGACCCTCTGCCCGCTGCCGTATTTCTCCCCGAAGAGCGCTCTGGCGGCGATCCGGCAGGAGAAGATCACCTGCATGAACGGCGTGCCCACCATGTTCGTGGCGATGTTCGGTCATCCGGATTTCCCGGAGACCGATTTCTCCTATATGCGGACCGGCATCATGGCCGGCGCCAACTGCCCGCCCGAGCTGATGAAGCGGGCGGCCCGGGAAATGCACATGACGGAGATCCTTTCCGTGTACGGGCAGACCGAGGCCTCCCCCGGCTGCACCATGGGCGAGGTGAGCGAGGACCTGGAGCACCGGACGGAGACCGTGGGCACGGCCTTCCCCGGCGTGGAATGCCGGATTGTGGATCCGGAGACCGGGATCGAAAAGCCGGACGGCGAGGACGGTGAATTCGTGGCCCGGGGCTTCAATATCATGAAGGGCTACTACAAGATGCCCGAGGCCACGCTGCGGACCATCGACAGCGAGGGCTGGCTCCACAGCGGCGACCTTTGCCGGAGAGACGCGGAGGGCTACTACCGGGTGACCGGGCGGCTGAAGGACATGATCATCCGCGGCGGCGAGAACATCTATCCCCGCGAGATCGAGGAGTTCTACCTGACGCATCCCAAGGTGAAGGACGTGCAGGTGGTGGGCGTTCCGGATCCGGTCTACGGCGAAGAGATCTGCGCCTGGATCATTTTAGGCGATAACGAGCAGTCGGACGAGAAGGAGATGAAGGCCTTCGGGACCGCCAGCATTGCCAGACATAAGGTGCCCCGGTATTTCGTCTTTGTGGAAAAATTTCCCATGAATGCCGCCGGAAAGGTGCTTAAATATAAGATGAAGGAAGAATTTGCCGCTATGAAGGAGCGGGAGGGTAAATAAGGACCATGCAGAACGATTCCATCATGCAATTAAAGGATATTGCCAACCGTATCAAGGGCATGCGGGAGGTCATGGGCTTTTCGGCGGAGAGCATGGCCGAGAAGGCCGAGGTCCCGTTAGAGCAGTATCTGATCTATGAGAACGGGGAGACCGATCTTCCCTTTACCTTCATCCACAAATGCGCCCAGACCTTCGGCATCGACATGGCCGAGCTGATCGAGGGCCGGGCCGCCCGTCTGTCCACCTACAACGTGACCAGACGCGACCAGGGCTGGGACACCGCTAAGGAAGAGGGCATCGTGATCCAGTCGCTGGCCCCGAAGTTCAAGGATAAGATCGCGGAGCCCTACTGGGTCCGCTACGAATACAGCGAGGAGCTGCAGGACAAGCCGATCCACCAGATCACCCACCGGGGCCAGGAATTCGACCTGGTGCTGGACGGGACCCTGCTGGTGCAGGTGGGCGAGCATAAGGAGATCCTGCACGAGGGCGACAGCATCTACTACAACAGCTCCACCCCTCACGGCATGATCGCCGTGGACGGAAAGGACTGCATTTTCTGCTCCGTGGTCATCCCCGGCGAGGAGAAGGAGCCGGTGGTGGTCAATACCCGCAGCACGCCCGTGTCCCGGACCAAGCTGCTGTGTCAGGATTTCGTCACGGCCGGCGAGGACGAGAACGGTGTGGTGAACCGGGTCAGCTTTAAGAACGTGGACAAATTCAACTTCGGTTTCGACGTGATCGACCGGCTGGGCCGGGAATATCCCGACCGCCTGGCCATGCTGCATCTGGACCGTCAGAAGCAGGAGCGCCGCTTCACCTTCGAGGATATGAAGAAGGAATCCGGCCGGGTAGCCAACTACCTGGAGCAGAGCGGCGTGAAGAAGGGCGACCGGGTGCTGCTGGTGATGCGGAGGACCTACCAGTTCTGGTTTGCCATGATCGCCCTGCATAAGATGGGCGCGATCCCGATCCCGGCCAGCTATCAGTTAAAGGCCCACGACTACGAATACCGCTTCAATACCGCGGAGATCTCCGCCGTGATCGCGGTAGACGACGCCGGTATCCCCGGCCTCATCGAGGAGGCGCTGCCGAAATGCCCTTCCGTGAAGCATTTGTTCCTGGCGGGCGGAAGGAGAGAGGGCTGGCACGATTTCGACGGCGAATACAAGATCTACTCCAGCCACTATGCGCGCCGCCCGGATACCCCCTGCGGCGAGGACACGGCACTTATTTTCTTCTCCTCCGGGACCACGGGCATGCCCAAGATGGTGGAGCACAAGCACAGCTATCCGCTGGGGCATTTCCTGACCGCCCGCTACTGGCACTGCTGCGAGCCGGGCGAGCTGCATCTGACCATTTCCGACACCGGCTGGGGCAAGGCCTGCTGGGGCAAGCTGTACGGCCAGTGGCTCTGCGAGGACGCGATCTTCGTATATGACTTCGACCGCTTCGACGCCAGGGAGATCCTGCCGCTGTTCGCGAAATACCATATCACCACCTTCTGCGCTCCGCCTACCATGCTGCGCATGCTGACCAAGGAGGGCCTGGAGGGCTACGATTTCTCCTCTCTGCGGCATATTTCCACCGCCGGAGAGGCGCTCAATCCGGAGACCGCCCGGGAATTCCTGCGGGTGACGGGACTGGAGATCACGGAGGGCTTCGGCCAGACCGAGATGACCCTGGCCATCGCCAACTTCAACGGCATGCCGGTGAAGCCCGGCTCCATGGGCAAGGCCTCGCCCCAGTACAAGCTGGATCTGCTGGACCGGGACGGCCGTCCCGTTCCCACCGGCGAAGTGGGCGAGATCGTGGTGGACGTCCGGAACGGGGCTCCCGTGGGCCTTTGCCGCGGCTACTACCGGGACGAGGAAAAGACCAAGGAGGTGCTGCGGGACGGCTTCTTCCACACCGGCGACACGGCCTGGCGGGATGAGGACGGATATTTCTGGTACGTGGGCCGCGTAGACGACGTGATCAAGTCCTCCGGCTACCGGATCGGGCCGTTCGAGATCGAAAGCGTGATCCTGGAGCTGCCTTACGTGCTGGAGTGCGGCGTATCCGCCGTGCCGGATGAGATCCGGGGCCAGATCGTGAAGGCCAGCATCGTCCTGACCAAGGACGCGGTGCCCTCCGCGGAGCTGGTGAAGGAGATCCAGGAGCACGTCAAGCAGCGCACCGCCCCCTACAAATACCCCCGTATCGTGGTATTCAGGGACGAGCTGCCCAAGACGATCAGCGGAAAGATCAAACGCTACGAACTGTAAAAAGGAGACACTATGGCCAAACAGTATGCCATTATTGACGGAAATGAGGCGACGGCCCGCTCGGCCTATGCCTTTACGGAGATCGCGGCGATCTATCCCATCACCCCCTCCTCCCCGATGGCCACTCTGACGGACGTCTGGAGCGCCAAGGGCCGGAAGAACATGTTCGGCCAGCCGGTACGGCTGGTGGAAATGCAGTCGGAGGCCGGTGCCATCGGCACGGTGCACGGCGCGCTGCAGGCGGGAAGCCTGACCACCACCTTCACCTCCAGCCAGGGCCTGATGCTGATGATCCCGACGCTGTACCGGATCGTGGGCGAGCATTTGCCAGCGGTGCTGCACGTGGCGGCCCGGACGGTGGGGACCCACGGCATGAGCATTTTCGGGGACCATTCCGACGTGATGGCCTGCCGTTCCACCGGTGTGGCCCAGCTTTGCTCCGCCAGCGTGCAGGAATGCGCGGACCTGGCGGCGGTGGCGCATCTGGCGGCGGTGAAGGGCCGGGTGCCCTTCATGCATTTCTTCGACGGCTTCCGGACCTCTCACGAGCTGTCCCGGATCGAGCTGCCGGATACGGAGGCGCTGGCCGCGCTGACGGATCAGGAGGCCCTTAAGGCCTTCCGCCGCCGGGCCCTGAACCCGGAGCATCCGATGATCCGGAACATGGTGCAGAACGGCGACGTGTATTTCCAGATGCGGGAGGCCTCCAACCCCTTCTACGATGCCCTGCCGGGGATCGTGGAGGACTATATGCAGCAGGTCTCCGCCGTGACCGGACGGAATTATCATATCTTTGAATATTACGGCGATCCCGAGGCCGAGGAGGCCGTCGTGGCCATGGGCAGCGTCTCCGGGACTCTGGAGGAGGCCGTGGATTACCTGAACGCCCGGGGGCGGAAGGTGGGCTTCCTGAAGGTCCGGCTGTACCGGCCCTTTGCCGGAGAGGCCTTCCTGAAGGCGCTGCCGGCCTCCGTGAAGCGGCTGGCGGTGCTGGACCGCTGCAAGGAGATGGGGAACGGCGGCGAGCCGCTGTATCAGGACGTCTGCACGGCGCTCATGAGCGCGGGCCGGGGCATCCTGGCGGTGGGCGGCCGTTACGGCCTGTCCTCCAAGGACGTGGATCCGGCGCAGATGCTGGCGGTCTTCGACAACCTGCGGGCGGAGCAGCCGAAAAACGGCTTTACCGTGGGCATCGAGGACGACGTGACCTTCCGTTCCCTTCCCGTCCACGAGCCGGTGGATACCGGGGCGGCCGATACGGTCAGCTGCAAATTCTGGGGTCTGGGCGGCGACGGGACCGTCGGCGCCAACCACGAGACGGTGAAGATCCTCAGCGAGTACGAGGGCATGTTCGCCCAGGCGTATTTTGAATACGACGCCAAGAAATCCTTCGGTACCACCAAATCCCATCTGCGCTTCTCCCACACGCCGATCCGCGGCTCCTATTTCGTGAAGCGGGCGGATTTCGCAGCCTGCCATAACCAGAACTTTATCCAGCAGTACGATATCGTTCAGGAGATCAAGCCCGGCGGGACCCTGCTGCTCAACTGCAGCTGGGACGGGGAGGAGCTGGAGCGGCAGCTGCCCCGGGAGGTGAAGCGTCTGCTGGCGGAGCGGCACATCCGCTTCTGCGTGATCGACGCCACGCATCTGGCGGAGAAGCTGGGCCTGGGCAGCCACACCAACGTGATCCTGCAGTCCGCCTTCTTCTGCCTGGCGGAGCTGATGCCCCGGGAAGCGGCGCTGGAGCTTCTGGAGAAGGCCGTGTCCCGCAAATACGCCGCCAAGGGCGAGAAGGTCGTGGCGATGAACCGGGAGGCCGTCAAGGCCGGAGCCGAGGGCTACCGGGAGGTCGAGGTGCCGGAAAGCTGGAAGACGCTTGCTCCCGCGCCGCAGGCGGAGGATGAAGGCCTGCCCTATCCGGTGCGCCAGTTCCTGCTGCCCATCAACGCGCAGAAGGGCGACAGCCTGCCGGTGAGCGCCTTCAGGGGCTACGAGGACGGGATCATGGATCCCGGGCTCACCGCCTTCGAAAAGCGCGGGATCGCGGTCAACGTTCCCCGCTGGGATCCTCAGCAGTGCCTGCAGTGCAATCTCTGCTCCCTGGTCTGCCCCCACGCGGTGCTGCGTCCCTATCTGCTTTCGGAGGAAGAGGCGGCAAATGCGCCTGCCGGCTTCGTGACGGCTCCCGCCAAGGGCTCCGCCGCTGCCGCCTACCGCTTTGCCCTGTCGGTCTCCGACAGAGACTGCACCGGCTGCGGCTCCTGTGTATCGGTGTGCCCGATGGCCGGAAAAGCCCTCGCCATGGCCCCCGCGGAATTTACCGCGGAAAAGGATGCCTGCTGGAGCTACGGCCTGAAGCTCACGGAGAAGGGGAAGGTCTTCGACCCCTATACGGTGAAGGGCAGCCAGTTCAGACAGCCCCTGGTGGAATTTTCGGCGGCCTGCGCGGGCTGCGGTGAGACGCCCTATGCCAAGCTGCTGACCCAGCTCTTCGGTGACCGGGTCTACTGGGCCAACGGCACCGGCTGCTCCCAGGCCTGGGGCTCCCCGACGCCGGGCATCCCCTACACCACCAACGCCAGAGGCTTCGGCCCCGCGTATACCAACAGCCTGTTCGAGAACAATGCCGAGCTGATGCTGGGACTGTATCTGTCCTCCAAGCAGCAGCGCCTGAAGCAGAAGGCCCGGATCGAGGCCCTGCTGGCAGGCGGCTGCGGAAAGGCCCTGAAGACGGCGGCGGAAGAGTGGCTGAAGGCCTTCGACAGCCCCGAGGCCTCCCGCGGCGCGTCCGACGCGCTGATCCCGCTGCTGGAGCAGGAGAACACGCCCGAGGCGGCGGCGATCCTGGAGGCGAAGGACCAGCTGGCGGAGAAGAGCTTCTGGATGTACGGCGGCGACGGCTGGGCCTACGATATCGGCTTCGGCGGTCTCGATCACGTGCTGGCGACCGGCGAGAACATCAACGTATTCGTCATCGATACGGAGGTCTACTCCAACACCGGCGGCCAGTCCTCCAAGGCCACGCCTTTGGGGGCGGTGGCGCAGTTTGCCGCCAGCGGCAAGAAGACCGGCAAGAAGGACCTGGGAGCCATCATGATAAGCTACGGCAACGTCTACGTGGCGCAGGTGGCGCTGGGCGCGAATCCCGCCCAGCTGGTGAGGGCCCTGAAGGAAGCCGAGGAATACCCCGGGCCTTCGCTGGTGGTGGCCTATACGCCCTGCCAGTCCCACGGCATCGTGAAGGGCATGTCCTCCGTGATGGAGGAATGCCGCCGGGCGGTGGACAGCGGCTACTGGACCCTGTACCGCTTCGATCCCCGGGTGGGACACGTGCAGCTGGACAGCAGGGAGCCGGTGATGCCGCTGCAGGAGTTCCTGGACGGCGAGCTCAGATACCGGAGCCTGAAGGACAGCTTCCCGGAAAATGCGAAGACCCTCTTCGCCCGGGCTGAGCAGGAGGCAAAGGCCCGGTACGAGAAGTACCGGAGGCTGGAGTCATGAAGCGGCTGACCCTGTTCGCGGGGCATTACGGCAGCGGAAAGACCAACCTGGCGGTGAATTTTGCCAGACGGATGGCGGAGCAGGGCCTGCCGGTGACGCTGGCGGACCTGGACATCGTCAATCCGTATTTTCGGAGCGCGGACAGCCGGGAGGAGCTGGAGCGGGCAGGCGTGAAGCTGATCTCCCTTCCCTACGCGGGGAGCAACGTGGATCTGCCGTCGCTGCCTCCGGAGGCTTACAGCCTGGTCCAGGACCGCAGCCGCTACGGGGTGATCGACCTGGGCGGCGACGACCGGGGCGCCTACGCCCTGGGGCTTTACCGGGACGCCATCATCGAGGAGAACGATTACGAAAACCTGATGGTGGTGAATTTCCTGAGACCCCTGACCCGGGATCCGGAGGAGGCCCTGGAGGCCCTGAAGGAGATCGAGGCGGTGTCCGGGATCCCCTTTACCGGCGTGGTGAACAATACCAACCTGGGCGCGGAGACCACCCCGGAGCTGATCATCGAGGGACGGAGGAAGGCGGAGGCCTTCGGCCGGCTGGCGGGTCTGCCCCTGAGATTCACCTCCGCGGAGGAAGGCTTCCTGCCGGCCCTCAGAGCGGCGGGAGAAAAGGAACTATTCGGCATGACGCTGCAGAAGCGTCCGACAGAAACATAAAAGGAGAGCACTATGGTAAAAATCACGTTTGACACGGATCGCTGCAAGGGCTGCGGCCTCTGCGTATCCGCCTGTCCCAAGAAACTGATCACCATATCCGGCGCCGCCCTGAACAAAAAAGGGTATTGGCCGGCAGTGATCACGGACCCGGAGGCCTGCGTAGGCTGCGCGTCCTGTGCAATGATGTGCCCTGATTGTGTTATTCGGGTGGAAAGGTAGGTAAGGCATGGCAGAAAAGGTACTGATGAAAGGCAATGAAGCCATCGCGGAGGCGGCGATCCGGGCCGGCTGTATGCATTATTTCGGCTATCCCATCACCCCTCAGACAGAGCTGGCTGCCTACATGGCGAAGAAGATGCCGAAGATCGGCGGCTGCTTCCTGCAGGCGGAAAGCGAGCTGGCGGCCATCAACATGGTCTACGGCGTGGCCGTCACCGGCAAACGGGCGATGACCAGCTCCTCGACCCCCGGCATTTCCCTGAAGCAGGAGGGCATCTCCTACCTGGCGGCGGGCGACCTTCCGGCCCTGGTGGTCAACGTGGAACGCGGCGGCCCCGGTCTGGGCGGCATCCAGCCCTCTCAGGCAGACTATAACCAGGCCTGCAAGGGCGGCGGTCACGGCGACTACCATCTGCTGGTCTTTTCTCCGGCCTCCGTGCAGGAGATGGCGGACCTGGCCTACCAGGCCTTCGATCTTGCCGACAAATGGCGCGTTCCGGCCATGCTGCTCTGCGACGGTACCATCGGTCAGATGATGGAGCCCGTGGAGCTGCCTCCGGTGAAGACCGCATTTACCGAAAAGCCCTGGGCCCTGACCGGCACCAAGGGCAAAAGACCCCACAACCGGGTGAACACCCTGGTTCTGGACACCGAGGAGCTGGAGCGTCAGAACTTTGACCGCTACGAGAAATACCGCCTCATCGAGGAGCAGGAGCAGCGCTATGAGCTGTATCAGATGGAGGACGCGGAATATGCCATCGTAGCCTTCGGCATCGCTTCCCGCGTGGCCAAGAACGCCATCGCGGTGCTGCGGAAGGAGGGCGTGAAGGTCGGCCTGATCCGGCCCATCATGGTATGGCCCTTCCCCAAGAAGCCCATCGCCGAGGCCGCCGAGAAGGTGAAGGGCTTCCTGTCCGTGGAGCTGTCCATGGGGCAGATGATCGACGATATCCGTCTGGCCGAGGCCTGCAAAAAGCCGGTGGCCCTGTGCAACCGGGCCGGCGGCATGATCCCCAGCTCTGAGATGATCGTGGAGAAGGTCCACAAAATGATGGGAGGTGAATACTGATGGCAGTCGTATTTGAACGTCCGAAGAGCCTTACGCAGAAGGAAACGCATTACTGCCCCGGCTGCACCCACGGCATCATCCACCGGCTGATCGCGGAAGCCATCGATAAGCTGGGCATCGAGGGCGATACCATCGGCGTGTGCCCGGTGGGCTGCGCCGTTATGGCGGATGAATACTTCGCCTGCGACATGGTGGAGGCGGCTCACGGCCGCGCGCCGGCCGTGGCGACCGGTGTGAAGCGCTCGGATCCCTCCAATATCGTCTTCACCTATCAGGGCGACGGCGATCTGGCCTCCATCGGCATGGCGGAGACCGTCCACGCGGCGGCCCGCAACGAGAACATCACCGTGTTCTTCATCAACAACGCGATCTACGGCATGACCGGCGGTCAGATGGCCCCCACCACGCTGCCCGGTCAGATCACCCAGACCTCTCCCTACGGCCGTGACGTCAAGCACTGCGGCTGGCCCATCGGCATCGCGGAAATGCTCTCGACCCTGCAGGGACCGGAGTACATCGAGCGGGTCGCGGTGAACAGCGTCGCCAACGTCCGGAAGGCCGGCAAGGCCATCGAGAAGGCCCTGCGGAACCAGATGGAGGGCAAGGGCTTCTCCCTGGTGGAGATCCTGTCCGCCTGCCCCACCAACTGGGGCCTGAGCCCGGACAAGGCTCTGGCCTGGATCGATTCCGACATGATCCCCTATTATCCGCTGGGGGTCTATAAGGACCGCAGCGCGGAGAAGGAGGCCCGGGCATGACGACTAAAATCTTTTTCGCCGGCTCCGGCGGTCAGGGCATCCTGTTTGCCGGCAAATTCCTGGCCTACAAGGGCCTGATCGAGAACATGTATCTGAGCTGGCTGCCCTCCTACGGCCCCGAGATGCGGGGCGGCACCGCCAACTGCAGCGTCACCCTCAGCGATGACGAGCCCATCGGCTCCCCCATCTTCGCGGATCCGGACGTGCTGGTGGTGATGAATCAGCCCTCCCTGGATAAGTTCGAGGACAGCGTGGTCCCCGGCGGCATGATCCTGGTGGATTCCACCCAGATCGCCCGGAAGGTGAAGCGGACGGACGTGAAGGTCTTTTACATCCCGGCGACCCAGATGGCCACCGACGGCGGCATGACGGGTCTGGCCAACATGATCCTGACCGGCAAACTGATCCGGGAATGCTCCGCCCTCAACGCGGAACACTGCCAGGCCGCTCTGGAGAAGATCATCTCCGCCAGACACGCCGACAAGCTGGAACTGAATCTAAGCGCCCTGAAATGCGGGCTTGCCTACGAGGAATAAAATACAAGGAGAAAAACACATGAACACTCTGGAAATGATCCGTGTATACGGACACGAGGAAGTGGCCTTCTTCAACAACGAAAAGGCCGGTCTGAAGAGCATCATCGCTATCCACAGCACCAAGCTGGGCCCTGCCGTCGGCGGCTGCCGTCTGTACCCCTACACCAGCGAAGAAGATGCCCTGTTTGACGTTCTGCGCCTTTCCCGCGGCATGAGCTTCAAGAACGCGGCGGCCGGTATGCCTCTGGGCGGCGCCAAGGGCATCATCATTGCCAACCCCAAGGCCAAGACCAAGGAACTGTTCGAAGCCTACGGCGAAGCGGTGGAATCCCTGAACGGCCGGTATTTCACGGCTGAGGACGTGAACACCACCACCCAGGATATGGATTGGGTCATGAACAAGACCCAGCAGGTCGTCGGCCGTGCTTCCGTCAGCGGCGATCCTTCTCCCTTCACCGCCATCGGTACCTTCGACGGTATCCGTGCCTGCGCCAAATTCATCAACGGCTCCGATGACCTTCACGGCGTGAAGATCGCCCTGCAGGGCCTGGGCCACGTGGGCTTCGACCTGGCCAAGCAGCTGGCTGCTGCCGGTGCCGAGCTGCTGGTCTCCACCCACTCCAACCGCGACAACATGGAAGCCATGCTGAAGCTGGGCGCCAAGGAAGTTGCCGAAAAGGACTTCTACGCCACCGAATGCGATATCCTGGCTCCCTGCGCTCTCGGCGCCACCATCAACTATGAGACCATCCCTCAGCTGAAGTGCCGCGCCATCGGCGGCTGCGCCAACAACCAGCTGCTGGACGATACCTGCGGCGAGCTGCTGAAGAAGAGAGGCATTGCCTATGCTCCCGACTTCATCATCAACGGCGGCGGCGTGATCAACGCCGGCCAGGAACCCTTCACCACCTACAACAAGGAGAACGTGCTGAAGCAGGTCCACAACATCTTCAACACCGTTTACAACATCCTTGAGGAATCCAAGGCCACCGGCGAGCCCGAGGGCGTGATCGCTCAGCGCTTTGCCGAGGACCGCATCAAGAACGGTCTGTAAGGCTGTCGGGGAGACCCAAAAGAAGACCGCCGCTCTGCAGACGCAGGGCGGCGGTTTTATATGCCCCCAAGTACCCGACAGAAAAAAATAGTCGCGGCGGAGGCATAAGACAAAGACACCGGCCGAGAGAGAGAAACACTCCTTCGGCCGGTGTTATTTATCGGTGAGACAGACACTGCTCGAGAAAAAAACGAAGAAGGGGCTCGCCGTCCACGGTATCGTCCCGCCGGAAGCCGAAGCTCATCCGCTCCGGATGCCACTGCACCGACCAGACGGGAAGTGTTTCGTGACAGGCCGCCTCCGCGGTCCCGTCCGAGGCCCGCTGCACCGTCCGCAGGCCGTCGCCGAGGCGGTCGGTCGCCTGATGATGGGCGCTGTTGGTGCTGAACCGCGTGCCGTAAAGCCCGGCCAGAAAGCTGCCCGGCTCCGCAGAGGTCAGATGGGCCCGGTCCCGTTGAAGCTCGTCCCGCGTATGGCTGTCACTGGTCGGCAGATGCTGGATCAGCGTTCCGCCGAAGTAGACGTTGATGACCTGATGGCCCCGGCAAATGCCGAGGATCGGCTTCCCGGCCCGGACAAAGGCGTCCAGCACCGTGAACTGCAGGGCATCCAGCTCCGCGTCCATAGCGAGGCTCCCGCGGTTCTCCTGACCGTAGCGCCAGGGCTCCACGTCCACGCCGCCGGGCAGCAGCAGCCCGTCGTAATTTGCCGGATCGCAGCCGATCTTCACCAGCTCCGGCTCGGCGCCCAGCGCCTGCAGCGCGGCAAAATAGTTTTTGGTCTGCGATCCCACGCCCGGGATCGCGATCTTCAGCTTTTCCATACAGTCTCTGCCCTCCGGAATGATCATTTGCGGCGATCGCTCAAAACGACTCCGGATAGAAGAGCTTCCGGCCGAGGTAGAACTGCTCGGCATCGTTCAGCAGGATGAACCGGTAATTCGGCTGCGTGCGGCGCCAGGGCACCGTCAGGAAGCCCTTGAGCCGGCTGTCGGTCAGCACGTGCCGGGCATGTGCCATCGTCTGCTGGGAGTTGTTGGCTCTGATCCAGGTGGAAGAGGTCGGCACCTGATCGAAGCCCGCCTGATCCAGCTGCTCGTACGCGGCGATGCTCTTCTGGAAGAAGCTGCCCTGCGGGTGATCCATGAAATCCTGATAGAACCAGTTGGACACCAGGGTGCTGTGCGGCATTTTCTCCGTGAACTGCGTCGGGTGCGCCCAGAAATAATCCGCCCAGATCCACGGCCGCGCCCCGTGCCGGGCGCATTCATCGAAAAGGAAATAGGCGTCGTGCCACCACAGGGAGGCGCCGCGGATGATCGCCATTTCGTATCCGCCCTGGTCCGCCATCGTTTCCTCGTCCAGGCCCAGATGGAAATAGCGGGGCTGGGAAAATACCTCGCAGACCTCATCGATCAGATCCCGGCAGACCTCGTAATACTTCGGCGTGGAGATCATCCGCCGGTATTCCTTGAGCCAGGTATCGTGGCAGGTCGAAAAATTCAGCTTCGGGATCGGCTCGATCCCGAGGGCCCGCAGCTCCGCCAGCTTCTTCTTCAGAAAATCCTTATCCCAGGCGTCGGGAGCGGAGATCTCGGGATGGCGGTCGTAGCGGAGCCCGTCGCCCACGTCGATGACCACCGCGTTGAAGCGGCGCTCGGCCAGCGCCTTCACCGTGTCGTCCCAGACGGTGAGGTCGGTATGGTTTTCCGGCATATAGGGGGCATCGTCCCCCACGCTCACTTCCTTGCTGTACCAGTGACCGGAGCGGGAATATTCATCGCTCCACATATGATTGCTCAGTGCCAGAAATGAAGCCCAGAGCTTCTGCTCGTCCATCCTGTATCCTCCTGATATTTTCGTCATATAGGTCCTGCGTCTGCGGCAGGACATTCTTACCGCTTCTCAGTATAGCATAGCTGCGCCGGGAAATACAGCGGATTGTTGCAAAACGTTCCTTACGGTTTATTCTCCGATGATCATGACCTGTACGGTACGTTCCCGGGCGCGGGTCTGATCCCAGTCAATGAAGTGGATGCGTCCGAATTCGCCGAGATCCATTTCCCCGTCCGTCATCACGATGGTGACACTGCGGCCGATGATGGAAGAGCGCAGATGCGCGTCGGTATTATGGCAGCCGAAATGGTCTTCGCCGACAGACTCCGCGAAATCCAGGGCTTTTTTCCCGGGATGCAGATACATCCCTTCATAGCGGCAGGTGGGGATCCATTTCTCAAATACGTTGACGAGATCCTGCTGCAGCGTCTCCAGCCCGGTCATGGACATATCGAAGGCGCATTCCTGCGTGATGACCGAGCAGGTGGTGTGGTGGGAATAAACGACCGCGATGCCGTCCCGGATGCCGGCCCTTTGGACAATTTCCTTTACGGTATCGGTAACGTCATGGAAAGAAACCGCCCGATCGCGGGACTGCACGTGAAAGGATTCCTTGCATACCATAATCAGTCCTCCTGCTTTTTCAGATCATCCGCTGCCCGCCTGGTAGCTGCGATCATTTCATCGATCATGGCGATAGGATCCGCGGCATTCATGATGCCTGAAGCGGCACCTGCCGCTTCGCTGCCCGCCAAGATAAAGTCATAGACCTCCTGCCCGCAGGTGATCCCTGCCGCCTGTTCTACCATGATGTTCGGGTCGATCTCTTTAATGACCCTGATCGAGTCACGCACGTAGGACATGGGGGTGGACCCGTTGCCGCCGCCGATGATTGCGGAGGGCTCCGGGTTCAGAATATCGGGATGGAGCCGGGCGATGGCCTTCGCCTCCTCCAGGGTGTCGGCGCAGGCAAAGACCAGCATATCCAGCTCGCGGGCCCGGTCGATGGTGGCCTTTACCTGAGAAAGGCTCATCGGCTTTTCACAGTGGTTGATCATGACACCGCAGGCGCCGGCGGCCTTGACCCCCTCAGGCAGGATGTCCGCGCAGCCGCGGCCCGGGCGAAGGGTATCCATGTAGGTGGCCAGTACGTAGAGATGGCTGGTATGTTCCGCCACGCGGCGGATCTCCACTGCGGGGCAGATGAAGAGCACATCAATGTCATACTTTTCAGCGGCCTTGTCCGCAGCGAGGGCGTATTCCAGTAGCTTGTCGCCGTAAACATAATTTTTGGTTCCGATCTCAAAATACGGAACACGGATCTTGGGTTTCATCTTTTTTCCTCCGGATCTCACGTATGAGCCTTTATGTTTCTGCGAAAAATGCCGCCGCTGACTGATCAAGCCGGCGGTATTTGCCGAACAGCTTCCGATACTGCTCTGTGTTGGCAGGAATCGGAAGATAGCGTTCCTTGATCTTCACGGCTTTTTGACAGAGCGCCGGCACGCTGACCGTCGGATCCAGCGCTTTTGCCGCCAGGATCGCGGCGCCGAGGGACGCGGACTCCTCATTTTGGGCCGTCATCACCGGAAAGCCGAGGACATCTGCCTTGATCTGACACCAGAGCGTATCCCGGGAACCGCCGCCCAAGGAAAGGATCTGAGCAACGTCGATATGGGCGTCCTTCAGCAGATCAAGGTTTTCCTTCAGCATGAAGCTGACGCCCTCCATGATGGCGCGGATGAAGTGCGCCCGCGTGGTACCCAGATGGATACCGACGAAAACGCCGCGCTCCGCCTCCGCCTTCTCGGGCATGAGCTTTCCGGAAAAATGCGGCAAAAGCATCAAGCCGTCACATCCCACCGGCACGGATGCCGCCAGCTGGCTCATGTACTGATAGGGATTTTCCCCGCTTTCGATGCAGCCCTCCGTGTCGCAGACGAAATTGTCCTTAAACCATTTCATCACGATGGCGGCGGTGGGGTTGTAGGCCAGAGCCAGATACCGGCCGTCGTAATGCGTATAAAACTGCAGTCCGCTGCCGGCCTCAAAATCGGGCATCTCCGTCGTGGCAGCTACCGTGAGACAGGTTCCGGTGGTCTCAGACACGGTGCCCGGGGCGATATTTCCCGCTCCTACGGCGCCGGCTGTCTGATCCATTGCCGTGCAGATGATTTTGCAGCCGACCGGTAAGCCGGTCCGGGCTGCCGCCTGCCCGCTCACGGTACCGACCACGGTACCGCAGGGGAAAACCTCGGGAAGCATGCCTTCTTTTACGCCTGTCAGGGCCAGAAAAGGCGCTTCGTACCGATGCTCCATGATATTGTAGTAGCCGGTGGAGCAGACGAGAGACTGCTCTGTGGCAAATACACCGGAAAGGCGATAGATCAGATAATCCTCCAGCAGAAAGATCCGGGAGATCCTGTCCTTCAGGCTATCCTGCTCCATCAGCCATTTCAGCTTGGCGATGGGCATAGCCGCCGTAATGGACGGTAGCCCGGTGGTCCGATAAAAGGTATCGGAGCGAATCTTCGATGACAGCTGTTTCGCCTGCAGACCGGCCCGTTCATCCAACCAGACAATGGCCGGCAGTACCGGCAGGTCCTGGTCATCCAGGGCGATCAGGGTCTCGCCCTGTGTGGTAATGGCTACGGCTTCGATCTCACCGGGCTCGATGCCCGCCTCCCAAACGGCGCGGATGCTGCGGCAAAGACCTGTCCAATAGAGCTCCGGATCGGCCTCGATGCGGCCGTCACCGGTCATCAGCGTATACTCCGCCGAGGATGACGCGACCGTATGGAAATCCTCATCAAAAACGGAGCATTTCATCGACGTGGTGCCCACGTCAAAGGTCAAGATCTTCTTCATGGTCTATTTTTCGACTTCGATCCCGGCGAATTTGCAGAACAGTTCCACTTCCTCCTCCCAGTCGCCGTAGATCATCACGATGTGCTGGCCGGGAACGTTCTCCATGTAGTACTGCAGATCCTTGCCGGGCTTCAGCAGCACGCTGGGGAAATCCGGCGTGGGGTCGCACCAGCCTGCCTCGGTCCATTTCGGATTCGGCAGTGCTTCGCCCTTGCCGAGGAACAGCTTATAATTGCCCTTGGTCTCGTACAGACGGGCATAGGTCACCGTGCCGGTCTTCATTTTGGATACATTGCTGATACCGGTGTTGAATTCGCCCAGATTGGCGCTGCGGATCTTCATGTCGCCCTGAATGAAATCCTTGGGGATGAAGCCGCAGACACCGACCAGGACCGCATCGTCAAAGACCTCATAATGCTCGACGAAGGCAGAAGACTGGCCGCTGACACGCGAGAGGATGATGCCGGTGAGCATCCCGTAGGCATCACATTCGCAGATGACGCTGGTGTCCTTATCAGCCAGAAGACTCTGCGCAAGGCAGGGGTTGAAGCCCATCTGGGTCACGCCGTAGACGCATTTGATCGAGATGGCATCCAGCCCGCGCTGCCCCTTTTTGCCCTTCATGGCAAGATACAGTCTGGCGACCCTGGCGAGGGTCTCGTCCCTGATCGCGTCCTCAAAGGTCGTCTTCTGCTTGATCTCCTCAATGGCAGCGGTTACTTCTTCGGCGGAATAGGCCTTCATCTGATCGACCAGATCATAGGCCAGATAATCCTCAATATCGACGCCGAGCTTCTGGAAGGCCAGGGTCTTGTTATAGGAACAGCTAAACAGGCCCATATCCGCATATCCGTACAAGCCGATGCGAGAATGATGGACAGCCTTGACAGCGCCGACCGTATGCAGGAATTTTTCGACTTCCTTCAGCCGCAGCGCCTCATCAGGCTTCTGATTGATGACCATGTACTGATAGCCAAGCTCCTTCAGCAGCGGCACGATCGCCGTCGTCCCGGCCAGAGCAGCAGGGGCGATCAGCTTGCCGGTGCTGTCGGTCCATCCGCCGATACCCCATACCAGAACGGGCTTTTCCCGGTAATTCTTCAGCGTGCGCATCACATAGGGGGTGATGTGCCAGGACACGTAATTCACGATCACGGCATCAAAGATCTTTCCGGCGACTTCCTCCGCCGCCAGATCGGCATCCCGGTCATCCATGATGGTATAGCTGCCGACGACCTCGGCAGAAGCCAGGGACGCAACGCCGTCCCTTACTTTACTGATGACCGCGCCCAGGGCGTCCTGCGGATACTGGGCATCTCCGACGCTGAGTATGATGACTTTTGTGGGTTCAACTTTCATAGGGGTACCTCCAAAGCTTGTGAAAATCAAAATTCGGGAACGTATTCCTCGTTGTTTTCCGAATAGGTCAGTCGTTTGATCCGCAGACGGCGGATCTGAATATGGCTGCAATAGGCCTCAAAGCCGATACGGCCAAATTTAGACTGGTCAATGGGATCGGGGTCGGTGGTCTCTATGGCCAGCGTACCGTCGATCAGGCAGAAGATATGGCCGCCGATACTTCCGCACTGGATGTGATAGGTCTGTCCGGGCGTAAAGTGGAACAGCTTTGTTCCGCAGTTGTAGCGGTATTCCGGGGATTTTTCAAAACCGACCTTGCCGTCCCACCAGCCCTCCAGCCCGCAGACGTAGGCCAAAGCTCTGGTGTTGGTGGTCTCGTCCCAGCTTCCGCTCCACATCCAGTTGATATCATGGGTGCAGGGCAGTACGGTCCTGGCCTCGAAGTCCAGCATGACCGGGCCGAAAAAGTCTTTCTTCGAAATGATCATACCGGGGCTGTTCTCCCGGTTTTTTCCGGTAAGCCATTCGCCCTCCAAGGTCCACTCACCGCCGCGGACCTCGAAGTCCCGCGCAAGGGATTCCCGGGTAAACGGGACATTGTACAGGGTCTCCAGGCGATCAAGGTCGATGTTTTTCTTCATCAATTTCAGCATGGCAATTCTCCAGGGCCGAAGCCGCACAGGGTCATTTTGTCAGGTCCAGAACGGAATCACGGGAGACCAGACTGGGCTTAAATACATAACGATAGGTGTTGCTGCAGTTTCCGTCCATCATTTCCAACAGCTTTTGGGCAGCCTTCTCGCCCATGGCATCCTTCGGATGGGTGATGGAGGTGATACGCGGGAGCGAGGAAACGGAAAGCTCCGTATCATCGTATCCGATGACGGAAATGTCTTCTCCGATCCGGAAACCGTACTTGGAAAAATGGTGGTAGCATTCCACCGCCAGCAGGTCGTTATAGCAGACGACGGCGGTGATCTTTCTGAAGGCGATCATCGAGCAGATATCCTGGAACGAAGTCTGATCGGCATCCATGGTGATCGGCTCCAGACCGGCCTCCTGCATGGCCAGACGGTATCCCGCCTCGCGGTATTGGGAATCCTTGATATGATTGCGGAAAAGCCCCAGCACCTTGGTATGGCCCAGATCGATGGCGTGCTGTGTGGCGATCCTTCCGCCGTGATCATCGTCATTCATCAGGCAGGCCGTATTGATGCTCTGGAATTTTCCGTCGATGGTGATGAGCGGGATCTTGGCCTCCTGGCAGTGCAGGATCGCGGCTTTGCAGGCTTCGCTGACCGGGTCGATGCCGGTAAAGGGCTGCAGGATGATCCCGTCTGTTCCGCATTCAATGCTTCTTTCCAGCAGATGCGCCATGACGTCCATGGAATCTTCCGTATCGTACAAAAGAAGATTGCAGTCATTGGCGTTCAGGACCCGGCTGATGCCGGACAGAAAATAGGGTACAAAATACGTATCCAGCATATTCATCAGGACATGGACGTTTTTCCTGCTGGTCCGCCGGGGCAAGGCCACGCAGAATGTCCCCATGCCTCTTTCTTTTCTGACGCAGCCGGACGACACCAGCTCTGCCAGGGCATTGCGGATGGTCATTCGTCCCACGTTATAATGCCGGAGCATCTCGGCTTCCGACATCAGCTTATCGCCGATCCGGATCTCACCGCTGATGATCTGTTCCTCAATATCCTTTTTGATCTGAACATACAAGGGCTCGTAACTGCTTCGATCGATCATTTGATCCTCCATGTTTCACAGCATTGCTGTTTTTGGTCTATCCGCTTGTCTGAATATGTGTCCTGCACAATCAGGCCGGTAAGCAAAATTTACTCCTCATTTTAACGGATAATTCCGGAAAATGCAACGCAAACCCATGAAACATCTGACCTTGTGCGCCCCGGAAAAGGACTGCCTGAAGCACCCGGACAGGAGCGCGGTCTGCCCGGAAAACAATCAGCGGTACCACTCAGCCATTTCCCTGTGGTATGGCAGCGCGAGGATCTCTTCCACAAGAGTCTCGGCCTGCTTCCGGGAATGGCTTCTGGGATCCATCATGACGAGGTCCGCGAGAAGCTTCCTGTCGTGGTTTTCATAGGCGGCCAGTTCCATTTCCACGGACGCGACACGGTCGCGCAGGGCATAGGCAAGGATCGGCTTCGGCAGTGGCTTCGTCGCAATGGGGGCGATGCCGTGGCTGCCGCAAAGAGCAGGCACTTCCACCTCAAAATCCTTCGGAATGCCGGGGACGTATTCCCGGTCATTCAAAACGTTGACCACTACCGTCCGTTCCACCCCGCATTCCAGCGCCTCGATCAGCGGTACCATGGGCTCGTCGGATTTTTGCATGTCGATGAGCGAACCGGCAGGCTGATCCGGGTCATATGCCGCTTTTTCAATGCGCTTCACGCGGGCTTCGTTGTTCCCGAATACGCGGTCATACCATCCGTCCGGATCTTCGTTCCAGAACTTCTGCGTTTCCTCGTCGGTATGATAGGCAAAGCCCCATGCGCCGCCGCCGGGCGTGCAGGTGTCACCCACCGGGAACACGCCGTATCTGCGGTACAGATCAATGGCTTTGGCGGAAAGCAGCTCACTGGGACCGTTTGTCTTCAGAAATTCCTCGCCGTTTTCCTCCCACCACTTGTCCAACAGGGGAAAAGCGTCTTTCCCCTCGTAGTGGAATTCGTTCATCCAGACGAAATGGTTGACGCCGGGGATCTTGGCGGTCACCTTTTCCCAGTCCATGCCGAGGATATCGGTGACTTTTTTCAGTCTTGCCGTTCCGTGGCAAAGACCGACGAATTTCACGTTAGGGTATTTTCTCCGCAGGTAAGTGGTACCGGCAAGGACCGGGTTTGACACCATCAGGCACCAGGCATCCGGACAAAGCTTTTCGATCTGCCGGACCAGCTCCTCCATCATGCGAAGCTGATAGAAATTGACCCAGAAGGCCTCGTCATGCATGATGTGCAGGGAGCCGCCCTTGGCGTACCCGTATTTTTCGGCAATAGCCCAGCCGTCGCGCAGCCGGTAGTATCCGCCGATCAGAATGGTACAGATCACGTAAGAGGCGCCGGTCAGCGCTTCTTCGATATCGGTCGTTTTGGTCAGTGTCAGCGGCACGCCCATCTCTCTGGTAAGCCGTTCACATAGACCGTGAGAGGCATTCAGCCGTTCCGCATTGATATCCATGAAGCACAGTTCACAGTCATGAAGCTTCGGCGTCAGACAGAAGTCACGGATCAGACTCAGCGAAAAAGTGCCGCTGCCTGCCCCAAGAATGGAAATTTTTGTTTTCATAATTCTCCCTTCGGTCATGTTGAAGTATCAACAGGGGTTTAGTTCGCGTCCGTATTAGGAGCAACGGTGAAATCGATGGAAAAGGCGGGGAGCAGCTTGGCGGCGGCGTTTACGCTGACGCTCAGCTGATAGGTCCCGGCGGGCAGCTCCTTTAAGGCCAGCGGCAGGTCCAGACCGCTGAGACGATATTCGCGGGAAGACTGCTGGAGACAGTTTTCCGGATTATTGACCGGGTACTCGATGACCCTTCGGACCTCCTGCCCGGCAGCGTCCGTCACGGCAGCGATGATCTCGTACATCCGGTAGTTGCATTTCAGCTTGCCGTAGAAGCCTTCGGTCAGCAGCTTCTCGGGAGAGGTCTCTTCGGTGAGCGTTACCTTCGCCGGAATCTCCTTGCCCTCATTCATTTCCTTGGTGGTGATGGGGATATAATTCGTTTTGATCAGCTGGCTGAAGCTGTAGGGACGGTCGACGGCCCACACGGTCTCAAAGCCCTGGGCATCCACACCGGGCACGCCGATCTCGGTGACGTAAATATAACTGTTATTACCGTCGATGGAGCCGTCCGCCAGATACGTCACGGTGGGATGCTGCGTGACCATGCGGCAGTGACCTTCGCCGCCGTCCTCATACCGGAGGATGGCGTCCGCGGGGATGACCTGCGCATAGGCCTTGAAGATTACCTGCTCCTCGTTGGCTGCCACGATAGCCTTGGTATCAGCCATGGCGGCCTTGGAGACGTATTCGCCGACCTTGATGGTCCCGTTGCGGAAGAGCATCATCTGCGCGGTCCAGACGGCGGTGCAGTCGGTGATGGCCGTGCCCCAGGCGGCCAGGGTGGAGGAGGTGCAGTCTACGCCGATGGCGTTGGTCTTGCTGACGGGGCCGGTATAGACGCCGTCCTGCAGATAAGCGGTAAATTCCTCCAGGCTGCTGTCCCAGATATTGGTATAGGGAAGGCCGTGGTATTTGGTGCCGAATTTATAGTCGGTCCAGTAATCGGCCCCGGCGGTATCGGTGCCGGGGGTCCATTCCACGGCAGCCATGGCCTTCATATAGGCGACGGCCCGCTCTCTCAGGGCGTTCATTTCCCGGGCGGGGAGGTCAGGCTCGGTGGGCTTCTCGGTGGTTTGTTCGGTGGGCTTCTCGGTGGTTTGTTCGGTGGGCGCGGCGGTCTGCTCGGTCGGAGCCTCGGTGGGCTTCTCGGTGGGAGCTTCCGTGGAGGCGGCCGGACTTCCGCCGCAGCCGGCCAGAGATAGCAGCAGGCAGAGGGCCAGCAGCAGGGAAATGAAGCGGATAGTATTCTTCTTCATGAAAGATCCTCCTTTGTTGTGATCAGACTCAACTTATACGCATATCCGTACAAGTTGGGAGGATTATATCATTCCCCGACGGGGTTGTCAATCCTTTGATGCTTATTGTCCTGCGGATATCTGCAGGCTGGATACGGTTGATTTTTAGTGCTTTTCCCTCTTTCAAAATACTTTTCATCCGGGGAGGATTGTAGTATGATACCTTTATCAGTCCCGGCGGCGCTGTCCCCGGGCAGAAAAAACGAAAAACCGGTGCAAAGGAGTCTCGCCATGAAAAGAAGTGTGTTTGCCAATATCGTTTTTATTCTTATCGAGTTGGGCGCCGCGGCGGCGCTGTGGTTTTACGGGAAGTTCCAGGAGACGGAGCTCTGGATCAAGATCGCGGCCACGGCCCTGATCGCGATCGATATCGTGAAGGACATCAGCACGCTGGCAAATGCCGCGAAGCTGAACCCGAAGGAAAAGAAGGGGATCGTCTGGAAGGACCGGACCCGCACCTTCCTGGGTCTGCCGATCTCCTTCACCCGCTACCGCCTGACGAAGGAAAAGCTCATACTGGACAAGGGCTTCTTCAACCGCAAGGAGAGCGAGATCCGGCTTTACCGGATCGTCGACCTGGATATGACGAGAAGCTTCGGGCAGCGCCTGCTGGGCATCGGAACGATCACGGTGACCTCCTCCGATAAGTCCGACGGCACGCTGCACATCAAGAACATCAAGCGCCCTGCCAAAACGAAGGAGCTGATCAGCCAGCTGGTGGAGGCCGAGCGCAAGGCCAAGAGCGTGACCGGCCGTGAGATCATCGACAACCATCCCGATTTTGATCCGCTGGTCGGCGGCGACTGCAACTGCTGCGAGCCCGGCGAGACGATCTGATAAAAGCCTGCGGACGAACGCCCGGCCGAGCCGAGCGGCCTCGGAGCCTTGATCGCCGGACAGGCGCGGTAGGGGCTGAGCCGAGCGGCAAGGTGAAGGCTGAGCCGGGAGTCCCGGGCCGGAATACCGATATCATGCGGCTTCGGGGAAATGCGGGATTTTTCTTGCATTTTCCCCGGAGCTTTGTTATGATATAGAAGTTAAATCATGAGCATGACGCCAGGCCCGGTGCCGCGGCGACATAAGGAGGAAATGAATCATGAAGGTATTAGTTATCAACTGCGGAAGCTCTTCCCTGAAATATCAGCTGATCGACACCGAGACCGAAGCGGTGCTGGCCAAGGGCCTGTGCGAGCGTATCGGCATCGACGGCCGTCTGACCCACAAGCCTGCCGGCGGCGGAAAATACGAATATAACGATCCCTTGCCTACCCATACGGTAGCGGTCGGCTCCGTGCTGGCCAAGCTGACCGATCCCGAAGTCGGCGTGATCAAGGATCTGGCTGAGATCGGTGCCGTCGGACACCGTATCGTACACGGCGGCGAGAAGTTTGCCGCTTCCACCCTGCTGACCGAAGAGACCATCGCCGAGATCGAGAAGTGCAACGAGCTGGCTCCTCTGCACAACCCCGCCAACCTGATCGGTATCCGTGCCTGCCAGCAGCTGATGCCCGGCGTGCCCATGGTCGGCGTGTTCGATACCGCCTTCCATCAGACCATGCCGAAGAAGGCCTTCCTGTACAGCCTGCCTTACGAATATTATGAGAAGTACGCGGTCCGCCGCTACGGCTTCCACGGCACCTCCCACAGCTTCGTGTCCAAGCGCGCCGCGGAGATCCTGGGCAAGAAGCCCGAAGAGCTGAAGACCATCGTCTGCCATCTGGGCAACGGTGCCTCCCTCTGCGCCGTCGAGTACGGCAAATCCGTCGATACTTCCATGGGCTTCACCCCTCTGGAGGGCGTGACCATGGGTACCCGCTCCGGCGGTCTGGACCCGGCCATCCTGGAATTCGTGGCCAAGAAGGAAGATCTGACCATGGAGGAGATGACCACCGTGCTGAACAAGAAGTCCGGCGTGCAGGGCATTTCCGGCGTATCCTCCGACTTCCGTGATCTGGAAGCGGCTGCCGGCGTCGGCAATGACAGAGCGCAGGCCGCCATCGACGTGTTCTGCTACCGCGTGGCCAAGTTCATCGGCTACTATGCCGCCGCCATGAACGGTGTGGACGTGATCGCCTTCACCGCCGGTATCGGCGAGAACGACGCGGCCGTCCGTGCCAACATCATGAGCTACCTGACCTTCCTGGGCACCGAGCTGGATGCCGAGGCCAACAACGTCCACGGTGAGGAGAGGATCATCTCCAAGGCCGGCTGCAAGGTGACCGCCATGGTGGTGCCGACCAACGAAGAGCTGGCTATCGCCCGCGAGACCGTGGAGATCGTATCCAAATAAAACGGGAACCGATGATGAGGAAGCCTTCCCCGGGAGGGGAAGGCTTTCTTTGAAGGGCGGAGAAGGAAGGAGACACTGCTGTGAAGATATTGTTTATGGGGACGCCGGATATCGCGGCATCGGTCATGAAGGCGCTGCTGGAGGCAGGGCATGAGATCGTTCTGGCGGTGACTCAGCCGGATCGGGAGAAGGGCAGAGGCAAGGGCCTGGCCCAGTCTCCGGTGAAGGAGCTGGCAGAAGCGGAGGGCATCCCGGTGTTCCAGCCGGAGCGCATCCGCAGGCCCGAGGCTCAGGCGGAGCTGCGGGCCCTGCTGGCGGAGACTTCGCCGGAGGTCGGGGTCGTGGTGGCCTTCGGGCAGATCCTGCCCCAGGAGGTGCTGGGTCTGCCGAAGCACGGCTGCATCAACGTCCATGCCTCCCTGCTGCCGAAGTACCGCGGCGCGGCGCCGATCCAGTGGGCGGTATTGGACGGCTGCGAAAAGAGCGGCGTCACCACCATGCAGATGGACGCGGGGCTGGACACCGGCGACATCCTGCTGCAGCGGGAGATCGTGCTGGACGCCCGGGAGACCGGCGGCA
>JAZLJI010000064.1:0-11867 GCA_045617825.1 Lachnospiraceae bacterium | reverse complement strand
CGCCGTCCTTGGCCACCAGGAGCTTCTCCAGGGCCGCCGGGGTGATCCTCGTCCAATCCGCCTCGGGCACCAGAGTCTTCAGCACGGTCAGGGCCGCCGTCAGGCGGCCGGCCTTGAGGGTCAGGGCTGCCCCGTCGAGATCCGCCGTGAGCCCCGTGCCCCGCAGATTCCGGATCGCCGCGCCGGTAGGGATCAGGCCGTCAAAGCAGTCCCCGTAGCGGGCATTTTCCCCGGCCACGAAGCGCGTCACGCAGTTCACGATGGCGTTGTACATGACTGCCGATTCCCCCGTGTAATAGGCGCCGAAGTCCGCCGCGTAGGCCTGGGCGCTGATCCCGTCGGAAAATGCCCAGTTCATGCTCCAGTATATCTTCGCCCCGGGCGCCTCCGCCCGGATCACGTCCGTCACGTACTCCAGATCGTTTCCGTAGGTCCCCGGAAAGCCGGATACCGTCTGGCCCTGCGTCAGCAGCACGGCGTCCCACTCCCGGGAGGCCAGGACCTCCTGCACGGAAACTGCACCTCTTTCGCACCAGCAGCCCGCCGCCACGTCCCACTCGTTCAGCACGTATTCCTTCTGCCCCTTCTCCATGACGCGGGACAGGTTCCGCAGGCTGCCGTTTTCCTTGAACAGATAGGCCGGAAGGACGTCATTTCCCGTCAGCTTCGCCAGCTCCGCCAGATAAAACAGGCTGTCCCGGGTCGTTTCGTTCCCGATGGCCAGGACCTTCATCGCCCCGTCCGGGATCTGCGGCAGGGTCTCCTCCGCGGAAGACGGCGCGGTCTCTTCGGCGGATGCCTCCGCGGACTGCGCTTCGCTGCTCTCCTGCGTCTCCGCGCTCTGCCCGCTGCCGGGCTGCGTCTGCTCCTCCCGGGTCTGCTCCTCCGCTGCCGAGGAGGTCTGACGGGCCTCATTTGCCCCGCAGGCCGCCAGCAGCAGGCTGAGCGTCACTGCCGTCAATATCGCTGCGATCCTTTTATTCATCATCCTTCTCTCCTGTTCCCGTTCCTTCGGGCCTCCTGCGGTCCGGCCTCTCACGAGTCTCCGTCTTTCCCGTTCCTTCGGACCTCCGGGACGCGGGCTTCCCGCGGGCCTTCGTCCTTTTCCGGCGGTACAGGTTTGTCCCCCGCTCCGCCGGGCCTTTTCTTTAGCATAAAAGACTCCCGATCGGCGGTCAAGTATGGATCGTGACATATTCCGTCACAGCATGTCACATTTCCGCAATAAAACAGGACAGGCAGACCGCCCCGTCATTCGTTCAGTCCGTGATAGCCCTCACTGTCTTTACGGATCGCCGCATAGTAACCCTCTTCCAGGTGATCCCCTTCTATGCGAACGATATAGACGTTGTCATTCGGCTGCGGCGCGTACGCAAAGAGCTCGGCGCTTGCCTTTTCGCCTTCATTTGCCGGGTAATAGCTGTTCTTTTCCGCCGCCTTAAAGGATCCCAGGCTCTCGCCCGCCAGCTCTGCCGTGATCTCAGAGGGCAAACCGCATTTCTTCAGGATCTCGGCCTCTCCCGGACCGCAGATGATCAGTCGGGCATCGCGGTACACGACATTTTGCGCATAGTCCGGTTCTTTGGCAGGCTTTTGCAGCGTCAGTACACCCATAGCGGCAAGACACAGGCAGGCAGCTATTGCTCCCCACCTGACCCACTGCTTCTTTTTTGTTCTCTTGTTTGCGGCAGCCTCGGAATTGCATGCGGCAGCCTCGAAAATCAGGTCATCGTCGACATGCTCCGGCGCTTTTGCCAATCGGGAAATACTCATAGATCAAATCCTTCTTTCTTCAAAAAATCACGCGATCTGTTTCGGGTGCGGAACAGCCCTATTTTGCATAAGTGTAATTTTTACCGTGCCATTTTCCGTTTTCCTGCCCTTTCGCGGCGTGCTCCGCCTCTCAGCTCTGCCAGATCGGATTGGCGATCGCGATCACGTATTTCCTGGCGGCGTCATAAATATCCGCCCGGTAGTAGGCCCTGTCCCGGACCTTGATGGCCAGGCGCGTCGCCGCCGCGGGATCCTCGATCTTCACGCAGGCGCAGAGGCCGTCCTCGGTGAAGACCCGCAGCCAATAGTCGCCCGTCGGCTGAATATCCAGGCGCTTCCGGTACAGATCCGCCGCCTCCACCGTCAGCACGTCTCCCGCCTGATAATGCGCCACGCTCCCCATGGGGGCGTCGCCGATATTCATTTTGATCCCCATGAAGCCTGCCGTAAAGTCCCCGGCCACCATGGTGTCCAGCGTCTCCGTCGGCAGATGCGTCTCCGTGTAGAAGGCGGAAACACCGCAGTTGTTCGCCTTGGAATGGACGTCGCCGCTGGCCGCGTTGTAAACGTGAGCGCCGCCCCGCAGTACCTTCTCCCAAAGCTCGTACTGCCGCTTCGACTTCAGGCTGTAGGCGCCGTCAGCTCCGTAGATCGTCTCCATGAAGGTGAATTCCCCCAGGCAATAATCCATGGGATCGTCGGAATCCATATACTCCGCCCAGCCGGGGAAGGGGTGCGCATGGACGAAGGCGCCGCCCAGACTCCGCACAAAGCTCACCAGCAGGTCGAACCGTTCCCTGGTAAAATCCGGATAGGTGAAGCTGCCGGTCAGCGCGTCGCCCCGCCAGAAGAACTCGGGAAATGCCTCCAGGACCGCGTTCAGATCGTATTTGTCCCTGAACAGCATGCAGTAATGGAGCTTGGAGGAGCCCCCCTCCGGCACGCCCTTCAGATTGGTGGACGCCTCCGTCCCGTAAATGAACCGGGTCGTATCCCACTCCGGCAGGTAGAAATGGCGCATCTGCTTATGGTCCAGCAGCCCCATCACGTCCACCTGATACTGGTCCATCTGCCCGGGCCAGTCCCCGATGGGGACCTTGCCGTCGCTGGTCCCGCCGGAATTCGAGTGCTCATGCAGCATGGCATAGGAAATGCTGCGGCCCTCGTAAAGCTTTTCCAGCGCCGTAAAATCCGCGCCGGTCAGGACCTCGTGAGGGTCCTCGACGGTGAGGCCGACGGCGGTCGCGAGCGTGGGCTCATGAGGGACCGTCTCCTCCGTGCTTTCCGCCTCCGTGGCTCCGGCACTCTCCGCCTTCGTCACCGCGGTCTCCGCCTCCGTCCCGGCGGCGGTGCTCCCGCTCGCCCCGGTCTCGGCCGGTCCTCCGCCGCAGGCCGCCAGGGCCAGCAGCAGCGTCCCCGCCAGGGCCAGGGCCGCAAGGCGGCTCCGTTTCTTCATCACACGCTTCCCCTTACTCAAGGCAGACCTTTCCGCCGGCGGGGACCTTGACCAGGCTCCAGTCCGGCAGCTCCAGGTAAACGTCCAGGTTGCTGCGGTTCAGGATGATCTTCCCGTCCGCGGAGTATTCCAGACGGTCAAATGCCGTCACGTAGTCGTACATTTCCCCGGTAGTGCAGTACCACACGTCCTCGCGGCCGCCGACCTTATCCATGAAGCGCTCGATCAGGTCCCATTCATTGCAGTCGTTGAACTCGTAGCTGTGGCCCCAGACGGTGAACCAGCGCGGCCGGTTGGGCGCTCTCCAGAAGTATTTGTCGCCCCGCTCCTTCAGGAACTCATCCGCCAGCTCGAACAGGCGGGGATCCTGATGCTTGCAGGTGGTGGGCATCCGCAGCCAGTCCTTGGGCAGGGAGAAGTCGCGGGTCACCACGCAGGTCCGGGAATAGTGGAAGCCGCAGAGCCGAAGCGCCTCCACCGCGTCATCGTTAAAGGAGCCGTGCGCGTAGGCAAAGCCGAAGATCGGCCCTTCGAAGTGCTTTTCCGCCTCCTGCCGGTCTCTCAGCGCGTCCTCCAGCAGCTGGGCCGCCGGATACTCCGCCATCGCCAGATGGGTATAGCCGTGGCAGGCCACCTCCATCCCCGCCGGCTGATACAGCGCCTGCGCCTCCTGCAGGGAAAGATGTCTGCCGGAGCGCTCTCCGTCCTTCATCCAGCTCCCGCAGAGATTGAAGGTGCCCTTGATGCCCCGCTGCTGCATTTTCCGGATGAATTCCTCGTCAAAATAGCAGCCGTCGTCATAGTTCAGGGTCAGCGCCTTGTGTCTGAACCCCGGGAAACATAAAGTCCTCGTATTCATCCCTTTTCCCTATCAGAACATTCTGTCCAGATGCGTCAGGGTCTCCATGACCAGCTGATCGCCGCCGACGTGGTCAACCGTACCGCTGGAAACAAAGGCGCTGTAGTGGCCGCCCTTTTCCGCCTTCGCGGTGGGCAGATACCCCTGCGCGCCGCAGCACAGCTGCACCAGGAAGGTCTGCTCGGCCTTGCTTCTGGCCTTGATCTTGTTGCCGAAATCCAGGAACAGCTCGAAGGTGTTGGTGGCAAAGGCTACGCTGCCCAGACGGATGAAATGCGCCTCCATGGGCAGGATGTGCTGATGCTCCTGACGCTTCTCGCGGTCCATGATCCCCATATAGACCTGCAGGATGGCCGCGTCGTTGTAGTTCACGTCGCCTTCCTTCTCCTCCATGTATTCGCGGATGGCACGCTTGGCGGCCTTGACGTCCGCGTAGGTGACCTTCCGCAGCGGCAGCTGCAGCTCCGTTACCTCATGGATGAACTCGGGATCCTCCTGCACCTCATCCAGACCGTCCTCATAGACGCGGATGACTTCACTCGCCAGACGGCGGCCGGCCAGCTTCATGCCCTTGAGATCGAACATGGAGGGATCGGCCTTGCGCTTCTTGGGATCGATGCGGGTGATGTTGGGGTCGTTCACGTCGGTCTCGGGCTCTACCCAGCGCACCAGGTCCACCGGGCACTGATCGCCGGCCGCGCTGCACTGCTCCAGGATGAACAGGTCCTTGCCGAAGCGCTCCTGCAGCAGCATCCGCGCCTCGCCCCAGAAGTCGGGAGAAACGAACAGGCGGTGCTGCACGCACTGAGCCGGGCAGGCCAGGTTGACCACGATGCCCTTCAGGGCCTTCGCTTCATCGAAAACGTACAGCAGCTCGATACCGGAATCGCTGCCGCCCTCCACGGCCTCGAACATGGCCGTGTCGGTGGTGCCCCACATGGCGGCGCTGCCGTCCGTATACGCGGCGCGGCGGCACATGCCGATGGGCGCCCGCCCGAAGGCGTTGGTGAAGCTGCCGGGCTCCAGGCTGGCCCAGGCCTTCAGGATCACCGCGCTGATGCGCTCCACCAGCATCTTATTGACCTCGACCTGGGAAATAATGTCGGGGTTGTCGTTGATATCCGCGGTTTCCACGTACTTCTTGTCCTTCGGCAGATACTTCTCGATCTGAGTCCGGAAGCCGGATTTGTTGGTCTCGGTGCGGCCGTAGCAGGGACCGGTATGCACGTGGGTGGCGTTCAGCATCACGCGGCTGATGTCCAGGCCCACGGTGTTGTCCTTCAGGGCCTCGCGGACGTCCTCCACCAGCTCGCCGCGGGTGCTGACCAGCTCGCAGCTGCAGAAGACCGCCTGCTGATCACCCTTTTTGATGGCCATCGCGGTGGCCGTGATCGGCTTTTCCACGTACTGAGAAATTCTTTCGGCAAACTGTCCGGCCAGCGCGCAGTTTCTGTCGGGGGTGATGTCCGTCGTGGCCCAGCCGATAAGTAAAGGTTCCATAATATAAATCCTCCTGCGATGATAATGATGGGAAAATGCTCGTTCTTCTTATTCCAGAATGAATCTGCCGAAGTCCTTCGGCCAGTGGAAGCTGAGCTTCTCCAGATGCACCGGGCTCCAGGAGAGCCAGTGCGGGTGGTCCGTCAGGTCGCCGCATTTATAGACGTTGCCGCGGCAGATCCTCCCGGACTCCAGACGGAAGTCGGGGAAGAACCGGCGGATGAACTCCGCCTTGAGGACGAAACGAACCTCAAAACCGCCGGGGATGAGGTCGATCCGCTCCTCCAGCAGCTTGTTGACGTTCCCCCGCTCCGGGATCAGCCGGATCAGGGTGTTGATATCGGTGCCGAAGCCCAGATAAATACAGCCGGAGGCACTGCATTCCACGTTGAAGTAACGCAGGTCGCCGTCCTGAGGACCGAAGAAGAATTCACAGCAGCTGTCGCTGCAGGATTCGCCCAGGGGATTCTTTTCCTCCGCCCGAAGATGCTCCTCCTTCGCCTTCAGATACACGTACAGCTGCTCCGCGTCGTAGCCCACCCGGGCCTCCAGCGCGATATCCGGGTATTCGCCCCGGTAAGAGGTGGTCATGGACAGGGAGGGAAGGGTTTCCGTCTCCTCCCAGCCGTTCACCCGTTTGATCGTATATTCCAGCATTTCTGCTCCTTTCTGTCAGCCTGCCTGCCGGGGCAGGAAGATCGCTCAGCGCTCTGCGCGCTCACTCGGGTCTCCTGCGGAAGCCCGGGGCGGATTTACCGGACCTGCTTCCCGTTCAGGAAGACCTTCTTCACGTTCAGCTTACCGTCGGCGAGGATCAGGTCGGCGCGTTTGCCGGGAGCGATCTCGCCCCGGTCGGTCAGGCCCAGCGCCTGGCAGGGATTGTAGGAAGCCAGCTTCATCACTTCCACCAGGGAAGCGCCGGTGTGCTTCATGAAGTTGCGGCAGGCCACGTCCAGGGTCAGCTTGGAGCCCGCAATCTCGCCGGCGAAGTCAAAGCAGATGTCGGTCACCCCGGCATAGTCGCCCTCGGGCACCGGGCCCTCGTAGTAGCAGGCGTCGGAGATCAGGATGATCCGGTCGTCGCCCTTTATCTTCCGCACCAGCCGCTGCATGTAGGGATCCACGTGGATACCGCGGCTGTCGGAGATCAGCTCCGCGTAAATGTCGCTGTGATAGTTGACGGTCTCGTCCACGCATACGCCGCGGCACTCGGGATACTTGGGCAGGTCGCCGGTGGCGTTGGTATGGTGGGTGCCGATCTTCAGGCCGTAGGGGATCAGCTTCTCGATCTGCGCGGGGGAGGCTTCACTGTGGCCCACGGTAAATACCACGCTCGGGTTGGCCTTCCTGGCGGCCTTCACGAATTCCTCGATGCCCTCCCGCTCGGGAGCGGTGACCCAGGCGCGGGCGTCCTCGCCGGCCGCCTCCAGCAGCGGCATGTAATCCTCCGCCTTGATGGGACCGCACCAGGGATTGGATTCCCGGTCACAGCCGAATTTCGGGTTCATATAGGGCGCTTCCATGTACAGACCGCCGATGTTCTCGCCGCCGGGGGCATTCTTCGCGGCCCGGATGGTCTTTATCTGTTCCACCAGCGTGTCTCTGTCCGCGCTGAAATATACCGCCGGCATCACCGTGGTGATCCCGTGGTCCAGGCCGATGGCAGCCGCCTTGAAGGGCTCCGTATGGAACCAGTAGGTCCCGTAGGTATGGGTATGGATATCCACCAGACCGGGCAGCAGGTACTGTCCCTCTCCGTCAAATACCTCACAGCCCTCCGGGATCGCGGTGTTCCGCATTTCCCCGAAGCTTACGATCTTGCCGTCCTCTACGAACAGCACTGCCTCCGGCAGATAGTGATCGTGCAGGACCAGTTCCACGTTTTTGATTGCCAGCATAGCTTATCTCCTTTTCGTTCTCCGCTGCGCCTTCGCCCGCGGAGTGAATTTTCCGGATTTATCCTAACACTTTCCGCGGGGAAGAACAAGCCCCAATCCCTTTCGGACGTCTTTTTTTCCGAAAAGTTCAGACTTTTTTCACGCCTGAGGCATTGAAGAAGCCCTTCCTTTTTGATAAACTGGAGCCATCCTGAAGATGCGGAGAAATACTATGCAGACGATACTGGGAAAAAGTGAAGAAGAACACGTGAAGGAAATGCGCCGGGTCCTGTTGGTGCCTATCCTTCTGATCGTTTTGGCTATCGGAGTCGGTTACCTGATCTACCGGCTTTCCAGCCGCCCCAATGCCTTCTGGCTGGGGGTGCTGGTGGCCGCGTTAGAGATCGCGGCGGCCTGGTTCTGCATTTACCGGGGCATGATGGTGTACCAGCCCATGAAAATGCTCCTCAGGCGCTTCCGGGAGGCCAACCGGGAGACCCTTTCCGGCACGGTGCTGTCCGTGAGCGACGAGCTGGTCCGGGACAAGGATCTGTGGGGCTGGGAAGTGCTGCTGGACGCCGGCGGAGAAGAGCCCCGGCCGCTCCACCTGGCCAAAGCCGGCGCCATTCGTCTGGCCCCCGGTGAGAACGTCACGCTGCAGGTGAAGCTGAACCTGATCCTGACCAAGGAGGAGGCCTGATATGTTTGCCTGGACCAAGACCAAAGAATTCAAGAACCACCTCTCCTACGACTGGTGGATGTATTTTCTCTCCGCCCTCGTCATCTGCTGCGTCTGGGGCACCCTGTTCAACGGGATCATCAAGCCGCAGCCGGAGGAAAAGGTGCGGCTGTCCGCGCTGGGCGTCGTGGCGCTGGACGACGGCGGCCTGGAGGCCGAGCTCATGGCCAATATGTCCTCCATCACGAAGGATGAGGTCCGGGAGATCACCGTGGAGAACGTCGCCTACGAGGACGACTACAATTCCTACGTGATGATCGTCACCCGCAGCATGGGGATGGCGGACGTGATGCTCTTCTCCGAAAAGACGCTGACCGAAGAGGGCCTGGACTATACCGGGACCTTTGCCGCGCTGGATGAGGCGGCGGTCAAGGCCTTCTTCGGTGATGACGTGCAGCTGCTGAAGATCGACGGCGAGGTCTACGGGGTCCGCCTGAACAACGACGCCCGCACCACCCGCTTCGATCAGTATTACAACGGAGTCAGCCCCTGCTACGCGCTCTTCTGCACCCTCTCCGAGACGACCGGCGGCTGGAGCGGCGCCGGCACTCCGGAGCATACGCAGACCCTGGACACGCTGAAATATCTGATGCAGCCGGCGGACTGATCGCCCGGCAGCGAAGGCCTCCCTCCCGCCGCGCGGAAGGGACCGTATCGGAAAATGAAAAATCCCTGACAGCAGCTGAAGCTTAACTGCTGTCAGGGATTTTTTTTGGCGTCCGGACGGTCAGGCTACGAGGCTTATTCTCCCCAGATCTCCAGCTCCGTGATCCGGATCACGCGCCGCTCCTTCGCCGCGGCGTTCAGCTTGGTATTTTCCCAGGCGTCCGTCACCTTCAGCTTCACGTACCGGGCCTCTGCGCTTTCCGGGAAATCCTTTTCCACCGCTTTGCCCTTGTTTTCCGCGACCGTATCCAGCTCCGTCCAGCGGCTGCCGTCTGCCGATACCGACAGGATCCAGCTCTTCGGACCGCCGTAGACAGTAGGATCAGAGTAGCCTGTAAGGCAATACCCGCTGACCGTTCTGACCCGGCCCAGATCCAGAAGGAGCTCGCCGTCCTCGGAGAAATACCAGCCGGCTGCCGAGGTCAGCGCCGTGTCCTTGCTGCCGTCGGTCAGCAGCGCCGGATCGTATTTGTCGGCCGTGATCCGCTTATAGGAATAGCTGAGCACCGCCTCCGGCGCCAGATTCCTCCGGCCGAGGGATGCGCGGTCGATCTTCAGCGGCTCGATCTCGGTCCTGTCCTCCTCCGTGAGCCCCAGATTCTCCCACAGGCCCTTCAGCATGCCGGCCAGACCGTCCACCAGGTCCTCCGCGGTGCCGGGCACCACGTTGCACTGGGCTGCCTTTACCTCGTAGGCCGTTTCCTGCTTGTCGTCCAGGAGCGCGTAATGATGCGCCTGGAAGGACGGCATATACTCGTGGCCCTGTCCGCAGGTACACACGAAGGTGACGGCAAAGGGCGACCGGGCCTTGGTCTCCAGGCCGTTCACGTTGAACATCTCGTAGCCGGCCGTCACGAAGGCCAGGCTGCTGCCGACGGTGATGACGTTCTGCTCGATCTTCCGCACCGTCCCCTCATAGCCGTCGTCAAAGGCGACGTGCGCCTCCTGCATGCCCTGCACGGCGCCGGTCTCCACCGGCGTCAGCTGCTCCATCGCCGCCAGCGCGTACCGCCCCAGCATTTCGCCCAGACGGTCCACCTCGTCGATGCGGAAGGGCTCCAGCACGGCCTCCCGCCCTCTGGAGGGGGTGACGTTGCCGGAGGCGCCCAGGAAAAAGGCCGCCAGGCAGTCACTGTCCTCCTGTTCCATGTAGCGACGCATATAGCCCGCGTAATCGGCGGAAATGTACGGTCTTCCGGCCTTTCCGCTGGCAGTCCCGGAGGTGCTTGCGGTATTGTTATGCGCCTGCCAGTTCACCAGCACCACGTCCTTTCTGTCCGCCCGGGAAAAGCGGATCAGCTGCAGGTCCTCGTCAGCCATCTCGGGAGTCCCCAGATTGCTGCCCCCCGTCGGCTCGAAATTCGAGCCCTCGATCGTGCCGCCCTCCACGCGGTAATGCCGAACGTAATTCAGCTTCTCCACCGGCACCACGGCGACCCCGGTCTCCGTGACCGACGCCAGATCCTTCACGGCCTCCGCTGCCGCGTCCACCAGCGCCTGCTTCCACAGCAGAAAATACGGATGGCTGCTGGTAATGGCCTTGGCCGGCTGGTCCTTACTCTCCTGATTCCCGATATCGGGACCGGAATGGGTGTGGGTGCTGGAAAACCCGATATGAGACGCCGGGATGCCGGTCTCCTGCTCAATGGCCGACGCCGCCAGATTGCTCCATTCCGTAGGCACCCGGATGGTATCCATGGTAAACAGCAGCTGGGTATTGCTGCCGTCGGACAGGGCGATGGCCGTAGCCGTCAGCCGGTCCTCCGGCGTCAGGGTGGTATCGGACATGCGGCTCGCGGTATTGCCGTAGCCCGCCAGGGGAAGCTGCATGTCGGAGGTGATATCCGACCGGCCGAAGCCGATCCGCAGCTGAGGATCATCCGGGAGCGGGGCCTTTTCCGCGGTCCTGACAGCCGCCTCCTCCGTCCCCTCCCGCACCTGCTCCACCGCGGTAAAGAGATAAGGCAGCGCGAGATCCACGGCAAATGCCATCCGGAAGCTCAGCTCCTTCTCCTCGCCGTTCTCCCTAATCAGGATGAACCGGCTTTCCTCGGGATCCACGTTGACCCCGTCCGGCAGAAAGACCGCTTCGACCCCGGCGATGACGGCAGCCAGCTTGATCTTGCTGCTGTCCTTCGCCGGCAGGACCCCCAGCAGCAGATCGCCGGGCTTGGCCTTCGCGTAGGCCCTGAGCACCTGCTGAGGGGTATTGTAATATTCGATGATCTCGCGGGTATTGGTAAAGTCATTGTAGTCGGCCAGACGCTCCTCCCGCTTTTCGGGCGTGATCAGGTCCTCCTGCAGCCTGGTATAGCCGCCGTCCCAGTCAGCGGTCATCCAGTCGAACAGCTCTGTCAGACTGTCCGGGGCCTCCGCGGCGATGCCGGGCAAGAGTTCCACCAGAGAGGTCTTCATCAGATCTCCGCCGGAGATGATCTCCGCCGCGTCGACCCCGACCGCCGTCAGCGCGTCCTTCAGCCGGCCGATCTCATCCGCGGCAGCAGAGGCCTTTGCCGCCGCCACGATGGCTGCGCGCAGCTCCGCCTCCGTCATGGTCTTCGATTCTTCCGTTTCCGCGGCAGTTACCGCCGGAGTACTGCTTTCCGCAGTCTCCGTCTGCGCAGTGCTTTCCTGAGGCGCCGCTTCGGTGCCCTGTGAGGAAGCCTCTGTCTCTTTGCCGTTTCCGCCGCAGGCCGAAAGCCCCAGTACCAGGGCCAGGCCAAGCAGCAGAGCCAACCATTGTTTTCTTAACGACTTCATGTATGTCCCCCTTCGCAAAAGACATTTCCGGATCAGTTATACCATGAACTCTTATGCACATCAATTTCAAAGAATTGCATAATTCATTTATTCCGGTAAATGAGTCCGCGCTGCAGACAGCTTCCTGCCGCCGGTGCTTCCTGCCTTTACGTCCTGCCGCTGCAGCCTCAGCGCATCCCCCGACGGCTTCCTGCGCAGTATCCTTCCCGGCAAATAAACCGGCGCCCGCCTCCGCAT
>JAZLJI010000063.1:0-9955 GCA_045617825.1 Lachnospiraceae bacterium | reverse complement strand
GAGCCTTTTTTCTTTTGGATGTTTTGACGATATTAAGAGCAACTTTTAGTTATATTTTTACTTGCAGTAATGATTCTGGGTTGATATAATAACCTCAGGTTGCAAAAAGCAACACTTTCAGAAGCGAATGGAGTGAAGCACATGAATGTAAGAGACGTATTATTGGATTATCGCTTCAAAGTTCAGGAAACGGAGATGATGAACGCCAGGGCAGACAAGCTGAAGCACTATCTGGGATATCTGCGCAGGCAGCATATCCACACAGAACTGACCGCACGGGAGCTGTCCGCAATGCGACAGCTGAACGACATAACCGCCGCATCGAAGCAGCACAGGAAAAGCTGACGGTCATGGAGGCCGAGGTGGATCAGGTGATCCGGATGGCCCATAGCCTGAGACTGCGGTATATTTTGCGGCAATATTATGTAGATGGCCTGACGGACGAGGCCATTGCGGAGGGAATGGATATCTCCACCCGCTATGTGAACCGGCTCCGCAACGAGTTCCTTCACCAGCATAGTACTGCGGACCCAAAGTATGCCTGAAACACAGAGGAAACCCGGAATGTCCGCAAAGAAAGACCAGACAATCGCCAACGAAAAGGAGGTACTGCGCGTACTGACCGCCATTATGCGGAGCGAAAACGGAGAAGCTAAAGTATCGGAACGATGCAAATCCGCAGAAGACCTCGGCAAACACTATGGCCTGTTTGAGAAGCCGGAACAACAACCCTTGCACACCCGTTCCAGGCTGATTCTCGAAATCAACAGGACATTGAAGGAGCTGAAATGAAAAAAGCGGCCGCCCGCCTGTTGCTCACACGCCCGGTACAGGTAGGACGATGGTGCGGCTTTGACCGGCTGCTGGATGAACCGCACGGCACATGGATGCGGCAGATGCTGAAACATGAGGAGGATATGACCCTGCTCGCCCACCGGGGTTCCTTCAAAACGACCTGCCTGACCATCGTGATTGCAACCCTGCTGCTGACGGAACCAGACAAATCAATCCTGTTTCTGCGAAAGACAGATGACGACGTGGCGGAAGTACTCCGCCAGGTGCAGCGCATATTGAAATGCGAAGCCATGCAGTACCTCAGCAGCAGGCTGTGGGGAGAACCGGTCCGCCTGATCCGGAGCAGCGCGGCCGATTTGACCACCAGCTGCTTTCACTCCCCCAGAGGCAGCCAGCAACTGCATGGCCAAGGCATCAACGGCAGCCTGACCGGCAAACACGCAGACCTGATTTTCACGGACGACATTGTGAACCTGCAGGACCGGATCAGCACGGCAGAACGGGAACATACCCGCCAAATCTATCAGGAACTGCAGAACATCCGCAATCCAGGAGGCCAGATCATCAACACAGGTACCCCATGGCACCGGGAGGACGCCATCTGCCTGATGCCCCATGTGCAGCGCTTCGACTGCTATACCACCGGCCTGATGACAGATGCCCAGCTGAATAGGCTCCGCGCCAGCATGACCCCCAGCCTGTTCGCCGCCAACTATGAGCTGAAGCATATCGCCTCGGAGGAAGCGCTGTTCACCACCGCCCCTGCATTCACGGAAGACATAAACCTGCTGAAGAACGGCATCGCGCATATCGACGCGGCCTATGGCGGAGAGGACTTCACCGCCCTGACCTGCGGCAGGCACGTGAACGGGAACTATGTACTTTACGGCAGACTGTGGCGGAAGCATGTGGATGATGTGCTCCCGGAGATACTGCAGGAATGTGAACGACTGATGTGCGCGCCCATTTTTCTGGAATCAAACGGGGACAAGGGATACCTGACCCGGGAGCTTCGGCGCATGGGCGCACAGGTTCGTCCCTACTCGGAACACATGAACAAATATGTAAAGATCGCGACGATTTTGCGAAAGCTCTGGCCGGATATCCTGTTTCTGAAAGGGACGGATCCGGACTACCTCAGCCAGATTCTGGATTACAGCCTGCACGCCCAGCACGACGACGCGCCGGACAGCGCTGCCTGCGTGATGCGCGTACTGGCGGCACGCCAGCGGATGGGGTGATCCTTTCGACGATCTTCTGCTGAAGATCGATATTCCAGAAGTTCGAATCACTGTGTTCCATCTGCATTACGCTTTGCCGACAGAAAACTGGCACGGTATTGCAATATCACACTCACCTATCATTCCTTTTGTTTTATTTTGCCAGACCCCTTGCAATTTTCCAAAGTACGACTATAATATGATGGAACGTTCACGATGAAAGGGACGGTCTTCAGGGAAGGCGGCAGCGAGCCGGGGGATGGTGCAAGCCCGGCGGCCGGAAGCGGAGACAAATCACCCCGGAGTGAGGCGGCCTGACAATAGGGCTGCCCGGAGGCGCCCGATACAGCGCACTTGAGTGGATGACATTGTTCATCAATTTGGGTGGTACCGCGGATTATTTCATCCGTCCCAGAAAAAACTGGGACGGGTTTTTTCGTCCCAAATTTCCGCTTATTGGGAAGCGACACTCCAGGGGGCTTTGCGAGCGCCCCCCATACCCCCTTCGCGCCCCAAATTCTTTGATTTTTGAAGGAGCATTCCAGGGAGTTTTGCGATCCTACCGCGAACTCAGAAATTCCTTATTCCGCCACTGGCGGGGGCATTTCTTCGTCCCCTGTGCCCCTTCTCCTTTCCAATCCTTAAAGACTTGTGAAGGATGTACCTACTTAGGAGGAAACACATGTACACGAAAGTACCTACGGACATGAAGTTTGTGGAGCGTGAGCGCCAGATCACCCAACTGTGGAAGGATCAGGACATCGTCCACAAGACCTTCGCCCTGCGCGAAGGCAACAAGCGCATGACCTTCTTCGATGGCCCGCCCACGGCCAACGGCAAGCCGCATATCGGCCACGTGCTGACCCGCGTCATTAAGGATATGATCCCCAGATACCGCACCATGAAGGGCTTCAACGTGCCCCGCAAGGCCGGCTGGGATACCCACGGCCTGCCCGTGGAGCTGGAGGTCGAGAAGAAGCTGGGCCTGGACGGCAAGGAGCAGATCGAGCAGTACGGCCTTGACCCCTTCATCGGCAAATGCAAGGAGTGCGTCTGGACCTACAAGAGCATGTGGGAGGATTTCTCTCATACCGTAGGCTTCTGGGCGGACATGGAAAAGCCCTACGTCACCTACCACAACGACTTCATCGAGTCCGAATGGTGGGCCCTGAAGCAGATCTGGGACCGGGGCCTGCTGTATAAGGATTTCAAGATCGTGCCCTACTGCCCTCGCTGCGGGACCCCGCTGTCCAGTCACGAGGTCGCCCAGGGCTACAAGGACGTGAAGGAAAAGTCCCTGATCGCCCGCTTCAAGGCAAAGGGCGAGGAGAATACCTACTACCTGGCCTGGACCACCACCCCCTGGACCCTGCCCTCCAATACCGCGCTCTGCGTGAACCCCGCCGAGACCTACGTGAAGGTCGAGAAGGATGGCATGTTCTTCATCATGGCGGAGGCTCTGCTGGGCAGCGTGCTGAAGGACGGCTATACCGTGGTGGAAAGCTACGTCGGCAAGGACCTGGAATACCGCGAGTATGAGCCGCTGTGGCCCTACTATCAGCTGAAGGACGGCGAGAAGGCCTTCTACGTGACCTGCGCCGATTACGTTACGCTGACCGACGGTACCGGCATCGTCCATATCGCTCCGGCCTTCGGTGAAGACGACAGCCAGGTCGGCAGACGCTACGGCCTGCCCTTCATCCAGTTCGTCGATACCAAGGGCGAAATGACCGCCGAGACCGACTGGCCCGGCATGTTCGTCAAGGACTGCGACAAATTCGTGATCCGCGCCCTGAAGGAAAAGGGCCTGCTGCAGGAGGTGCTGGAGTTCGAGCACAGCTATCCCTTCTGCTGGCGCTGCAATACGCCGCTGCTGTATTACGCCAGACACAGCTGGTTCATCCGCATGACCGAGGTCCGGGACGAGCTGATCGAGAACAACAAGACCATCAACTGGATCCCCGAGACCATCGGCAAGGGCCGCTTCGGCGACTGGCTGGAGAACGTACAGGACTGGGCCCTGTCCCGCAACCGCTACTGGGGCACCCCGCTCAATATCTGGGAATGCTCCTGCGGCAAACGCCACGCCGTCGGCTCCATCGAAGAGCTGAAGGCCATGAGCAAGAACTGCCCCGAGAACATCGAGCTGCACCGGCCCTACATCGACGCCGTGACGCTGACCTGCCCGGACTGCGGCGGGGAAATGCACCGCGTGCCCGAGGTCATCGACTGCTGGTTCGACTCCGGCTCCATGCCCTTCGCTCAGTATCATTATCCCTTTGAAAATCAGGAGGAATTCAAGCGGAATTTCCCGGCGGACTTCATCTCCGAGGCCGTCGACCAGACCCGCGGCTGGTTCTACTCTCTGTTAGCCATCTCCACGCTGGTCTTCCACAAGGCGCCCTATAAGAACGTCATCGTGCTGGGCCTGGTGCTGGACGAGAACGGCCAGAAGATGAGCAAGTCCAAGGGCAACGCGGTGGATCCCTTCGAGGCCCTTTCCAGCTACGGCGCCGACGCCATCCGCTGGTATTTCTACATCAACAGCGCGCCCTGGCTGCCGAACCGTTTCTACGGCAGAGGCGTGATGGAGCATCAGCGGAAGACCCTGGGCACCCTGTGGAACACCTACGCCTTCTATACCCTGTACGCCGAGATCGACCAGTTCGATCCGACGAAGCATCAGCTTGACCGGAAGAGCCTCACCGCCATGGACAGATGGCTGCTCAGCAAGCTGAACAACCTGATCAAGGAGGTCGATAAGGATCTGGAGAGCTATAAGATCCCCGAGACCGCCTATGCCCTCCGGGATTTTGTGGACGAGCTGTCCAACTGGTACGTGCGCAGAAGCCGCGACCGCTTCTGGGCCAAGGGCATGGAGCAGGATAAGATCAACGCCTACATGACCCTGTATACCGCGCTGGTGACCGTGGCCAAGCTGGCCGCTCCCATGATCCCCTTCATGACCGAGCAGATCTATCAGAACCTGGTGGTGGGTCTGGACAAGACCGCTCCCGAGAGCATCCACCTGTGCCTCTTCCCCGAAGCGGATGAGAGCCTCATCGATCCGGAGCTGGAGGAGCACATGGACGCGGTCCTGAAGCTGGTGGTGATGGGCAGAGCCGCAAGAAACAACGGCGCCATCAAGAACCGTCAGCCCGTGGCGGGCCTCTTCGTGAAGTGCCCTGTGGAGCTGGAGGCCTTTTACGGCGATATCATCCGGGACGAGCTGAACGCCAAGACGCTGGAATTTACCGATGACGTGAGATCCTATACCAGCTATACCTTCAAGCCTCAGCTGAAGACGCTGGGCCGTCGCTTCGGCAAGCAGCTGAACGAGGTGAAGACCTATCTGGCTGAGATGGACGGCAACGCCGCCATGGACGAGCTGAAGGCCAAGGGCACGCTGACCCTGCATCTCACGGACGGCGACGCCGACGTCACCGAGGAGGATCTGCTGATCGATTCTCAGCAGAAGGAGGGCTTCGTGTCCGAGCAGAACGGCGAATGGACCGTGGTCATCGACGCCAACCTGACCCCCGAGCTGATCGAGGAGGGCTTCGTTCGGGAGATCATCTCCAAGGTACAGACCATGCGCAAGGAGGCCGGCTTCGAGGTCATGGACCGCATCACCGTATACCATCAGGGCAATGCCCGCATCGAGGAGATCTTCAGCCGGAACGAGGCTGAGATCGCTGCCGAGGTGCTGGCCGTGAAGACGGTGGCCGGGACCGCCGACGGCTACGTGAAGGAATGGAACCTGAACGGTGAGACCGTGACCCTCGGCGTGAAGAAGGAGAACTGAGTGGAAGCATTTACCATAGACAAAGAAAAGCTGCTGACCCGCCTGGAGGAGCTGGCCCGGATCATGCTGGTGGACGGCTTCAGGAACGCCGGCCGTCCCCTGCAGTTCAAGATCCTGGGGCTGGCCCTCAAGGAGCAGTTTACCGAGGCCTGGAACGAGACCCGCCGGAAGACGGCGGAGCAGGACGTCAAGGGCGTGTATTATATGTCCATGGAATTCCTCATGGGCCGCGCGCTGGGCAACAACCTGATCAATCTGGGCGCGCAGCAGGCGGTGAAGGAGGTCCTGGAGGAGCTGGGACTGGACCTGAACACCCTGGAGGATGAGGAACGGGACTGGGCCCTCGGCAACGGCGGCCTGGGTCGGCTGGCGGCCTGTTTCCTGGATTCGCTGGCCTCTCTGGGCTATTCCGCCATGGGCTGCGGCATCCGCTACAAATACGGCATGTTCCGGCAGGAGATCAAGGACGGCTATCAGAAGGAGGTGCCGGACAACTGGCTGAAAAACGGCTGCCCCTTCGAGGTCCGCAAGGACGATCTGACCCAGGAGGTCCGCTTCGGCGGATACACCCGGGGCGATCTGGGCGCGGACGGAAGACTGCGCTTCATCCACGAGGGCTACCAGAGCGTTTTGGCCGTGCCCTACGACATGCCGGTGATCGGCTATAAGAACGGCGTGATCAACACCCTCCGCATCTGGAGCGCCGAGCCCAAGGAGGAGCTGTCCCTGGAATCCTTCAACGCCGGAGATTACGCCTCCGCGGCGAAGGACCAGGATCTGGCGGAAAATATCTGCCGGGTGCTGTACCCCAACGACGAGCACTACTCAGGCAAGGAGCTGCGCCTGAAGCAGCAGTATTTCTTCGTGTCCGCGACGCTGCAGCGGGCGGTCAAGCAGTATCTGGAGAATCACAGCGATATCCACGGACTGCCGGAGAAAAAGACCTTCCAGATGAACGACACCCACCCCACGGTGGCGGTGCCGGAGCTGATGAGGATCCTGCTGGACGATTACGACCTGGAATGGGACGAGGCCTGGGACATCACCACCAGGAGCGTAGCCTATACCAACCACACGATCATGGCGGAGGCCTCCGAGCAGTGGCCCATCGATCTGTTCTCGCGGCTGCTGCCCCGGGTCTATCAGATCGTGGATGAGATCAACCGCCGCTTCGTGCAGGAGCTCAGGAACCGCTACCCCGGCGACGAGAGCAAGATCCGCAGCATGGCGATCCTGTACGACGGCCGGGTCCGGATGGCCAACATGGCGATCGTGGCGGCCTATTCCGTGAACGGCGTGGCCAGACTCCACACCGAGATCCTGAAGCAGCGGGAATTCAGGGACTTTTACGCCCTGTGGCCCGAAAAATTCAACAACAAGACCAACGGCATCACCCAGCGCCGCTTCCTGCTCCACGCCAATCCGCTGCTGGCGGACTGGGTGACCGCCCACATCGGCGAGGGCTGGGAAACGGAGCTCACCCGCCTGAAGGAGCTGCTGCCCCTGGCGGAGGACCCGGCGGCTCTGGCGGAATTCAGGGCCATCAAGCGGGCCAATAAGCTGCGGCTGGCGGAGTACGTGAAGGCAAAGAACGGGATCGAGCTCGATCCGGACACCCTCTTCGACGTGCAGGTAAAGCGACTCCACGAATACAAGCGGCAGCTGCTGAACATCCTGCACATCATGTACCTGTACAATAAGATCACGGATTACCCGGATATCGATCTGACGCCCCGCACCTTCATCATGGGGGCCAAGGCCTCCGCGGGCTACCGGCTGGCCAAGCTGACCATCAAGCTGTTCAACAGCGTGGCGGCGGTCGTCAACAGCGATCCCCGGGTCCGCGGGCGCCTGAAGCTGGTCTTCATCGAGGACTACTGCGTGTCCAACGCGGAGCTGATCTTCGCCGCCAGTGACGTGAGCGAGCAGATCTCCACCGCCTCCAAGGAGGCCTCCGGCACCGGCAACATGAAGTTCATGCTGAACGGCGCGGTGACGCTGGGCACCATGGACGGCGCCAACGTGGAGATCGTCGAGGAGGTCGGCGCGGAAAATGCCTTCATCTTCGGCATGGGCGCCCAGGAGGTCATCGACCACGAGCGGAACCGGGATTACGATCCCACCGGCATATTCAAGCAGGACGAGGAGCTGAGACGGGTGCTGATGCAGCTGATCAACGGCTTCTACAGCCCCGAGGAGCCGGAGCTTTTCCGGCCGCTGTACGATTCCCTGCTGACGGACAAGGTGAACGGCAAGGCGGACACCTACTTCACGCTGGCGGATTTCCGCTCCTACGCGGAGGCCCAGGACCGGATCGACCGGGCCTACCGGGATCAGGAGGCCTGGAGCGCCATGGCCCTGAGGAACGTCGCCTGCTCCGGCAAATTCTCCTCCGACCGCACCATCGAGGAGTACGTCAGAGAGATCTGGAAACTGGACAAGATCCAATAAACCGCTTCCCGCGGCATGCGCCGGGAAGAAGAGAAAGGTCAACGATATGAAAGAAATGGCGAAAACCTACAATCCTAAGGAGATCGAGGGAAAACTGTATAAACGCTGGGAGGAGAGAAAGTATTTCCACGCGGAAGCGAATTCCGGCAAGCCTCCCTACACCATCGTGATCCCGCCGCCCAATATCACCGGACAGCTGCACATGGGCCACGCCCTGGACAATACGCTGCAGGACATCCTGATCCGCTGGAAGCGGATGCAGGGCTACGAGGCGCTGTGGCTCCCCGGCACGGACCACGCCTCCATCGCCACCGAGGCGAAGGTGGTGGAAGCCATGCGGGCGGAGGGCCTGACCAAGGAGATGCTGGGCCGCGAGGGCTTTCTGGAGAGAGCCTGGGCCTGGCGCGAGAAATACGGCACCCGCATCGTGAACCAGCTGAAGACCCTGGGCTCCTCCTGTGACTGGGACCGGGAACGCTTCACCATGGACGAGGGCTGCTCCGAGGCCGTGAAGGAGGTCTTCGTGAAGCTGTACGGCCAGGGCCTCATTTACCGCGGCAACCGGATGGTCAACTGGTGCCCCAAGTGCAACACCTCCATTTCCGACGCCGAGGTGGAATATGAGGAGCAGGACAGCCACTTCTGGCATCTGCTGTACCCGGTGAAGGAGACCGGCGAGATGCTGGAGCTGGCCACCACCCGCCCCGAGACCATGCTGGGCGATACGGCCGTGGCCATCAACCCGGAGGATCCCCGCTACGCGCATCTGCACGGCTGCCACGTGATCCTGCCCCTGCTGAACAAGGAGATCCCCATCGTCTGCGACGAGCACGCGGACATGGAGAAGGGGACCGGCGTGGTGAAGATCACGCCCGCCCACGACCCCAACGACTTTGAGGTAGGCAACCGCTGCGGCCTGCCCCGGGTGAGAGTTTTCACCTACGACGGTCACATGACCGGAGCCAAGGATGCAGCAGAGGCGGCGGAGCTCAAGGCCTCCGGCAGAGCCGCCCTGGGCGAGCCCGAGGTGCTGGACTGCGGCAAATATGCCGGCATGACCACCATGGAGGCCCGGAAGGCCATCGTGGCGGATCTGGAGGCCGGCGGCTTCCTGAAGTACGTGGAGCCTCTGAAGCATGACGTGGGCACCTGCTACCGCTGCCACTCCAGCATCGAGCCCATGGTGAGCAAGCAGTGGTTCGTGAAGATGGAGCCCCTGGCCGGTCCCGCCATCGAGGCGGTGGAGGACGGCCGGATCAAATACGTTCCCGAGCGCTTTACCAAGAACTACATCAACTGGATGAAGGGCACCAGAGACTGGTGCATTTCCCGGCAGCTGTGGTGGGGCCATCAGATCCCGGCCTACTACTGCGATGACTGCGGTGAGATGATCGTTGCCAAGGAAGCCCCCTGCGGCTGCCCGAAGTGCGGCAAGGCCATGCGTCAGGATCCGGATACGCTGGATACCTGGTTCCCCAGCGCTCTGTGGCCCTTCAGCACCCTGGGCTGGCCCAATGAGGACTCGGAGGATCTGAAGTATTTCTACCCCACCAATACCCTGGTGACCGGCTACGATATTATCGGATTCTGGGTAAGCCGTATGATCTTCTCCGGTCTGGCCTACACCGACAAGGCACCCTTTGACACCGTCTGCATCCACGGCATCGTACGCGACAGCCAGGGC
>JAZLJI010000062.1:0-40077 GCA_045617825.1 Lachnospiraceae bacterium | reverse complement strand
TCTGGATGCTCAAATATAAACTTCTGAATCAAATCCTCTTTGATTTCAGGATGATTTTTTAATGATATTTTCTGAAGGTTTACCAAGTTTGCCATACTTATCCACTCCTCATAATAATAGTAGAAAAGGTTACACTTTCTCTAATATTACATTATAACATTACGAGTGCAATTTTACCAGTAAAAAAGCACCCAAGCATTTCTGCCTGAGTGCCAAGTTTCGTTGATTCTATTTGGTTTTATACTAGTCTGCTTTTCGTGGAGTTGCCGTACTATGCCCCGTTCTGCCCCTATATGCCCTAGTATATCCGACTACTCAGAGTCCTGCCGTGGCACACGAATAATACTTTTATCACGCTATTTTCTCTCCTTAGATAAACCTGACTTATACCGAGATATGCCGCCCATAGATGTCAAAATGCAGAGATATTATCCTGCCGGATTTTACCCTCGAAATCGGGTAAATCTTAGGATAAATTGGTACAGTACATCACTTAAAACGCTCAATTTGATGTACTCTTGATGTACTCTTTGAGGCCCTTCAGCCTCGGTATTATCTCTTGCTGTTCTTTTCTTCAGGTTCCTGCCCGGTGACCTTCAAATAGTCCGCCATGGCATCTTCAAACTGCAGATGCGTATAGGTGTCCATGGTGACCGCGATCTCTGAATGCCCCATGATATACTGAAGGCTCTTGGGATTGATACCCAGACGAGCCATCTTATCCCATTATCCTTGCTGCCGCCGATATCGGTCGGGCATTTCATCGGTTAGCCGGGTGCTCATCCGCTCTGTATCCAACCGCGGAGATCACCCTGCCCTCCTTCAGCAGAAAGCATACCCGCTTTCCTTCCCGGCGCAGCTCGGCCTCGACCTCCGCTGCGTTTTCATCCGCGCCCGCAGGCAGCCGGTGCTCCACGGAATAGCCGTCGGCCGAAAGCCCCTTCTCCGCGTCGGTCACCAGGCGCTCAATTTCCTCCAGGCTCAGTTCGTTTTTGTGTATCCAGGAAAATATGTCCGTTATCACCATCTCCGGGCTGTCCTCTTTTTTTCTTTTACTGTAGCATATCCTCCTCACATTTTCCATAATAAAAAAATCCGGAGCGTATCAGATACGCTCCGGGCGTTGACTTGATGCTTAAACCGAGGCAGCCGCTCAGTTTTCGCCTCTCGCGGCGTAATCCTCTTCGATCCGGGCCTTCCAGTTCTTTTTGAGCTTCGCACCACGGCGAACGGTCCCCACGGCGTCGCAGACGGCCTCGAAATTCAGCGCCGTCCCGCCGGCGTCGCAGCAGTATTTGACGGCGTGGTCCCGGTCGATCCCGAAGCTGCCGGCGGTGGCCACCGCGTCGATATTGGCGCCCAGGAACAGGAACTCCCAGCCGCGTTCCTTCTGCGCCGCGATCAGGGCCTTGACGGCCTCCGCGGTGAAGCTGCGGGAGGCATTTTCCATGCCGTCAGTAGTGATCACGAACAGCGTCTTCTCCGGCCGGTCCTCCTCCCGGATATACTTATGGACAGTCCGGATGTGCTGCACCGCTCCGCCCAGGGCATCCAGCAGCGCGGTGCAGCCCCGGACGTAGTACTGTTTCTCCGTCATGACCGGCACCTGCTCCAGCGGGACCCGGTCATACAGGACCTCGCTCTCGTGATCAAAGAGCACGCAGGAGACCAGCGCCTCCCCCTCTTCCCGCTTCTGCTTTTCGATCAGGGAATTGAAGCCGCCCACGGTGTCCTTCTCCAGTCCGCTCATCGAGCCGCTGCGGTCCAGGATAAATACGATCTCGGTCAAATTCTTCTTCATGGCAAATCCTCCTATAAATTAAGACTGCAGTTTTTCCCTGCAGTCTCATCATAGCGGATCCGCCGCGAAATATGGTCGCCCGGAAAGCGACTTTTCTGTCCGCGGCGCATTTCCCGGAGAAAGCCTCACAAAGGTATGGATATTCGCGGGCGGCCTGTTTTTTTCTTATCAGCGCTTGATCCTATCCGGTCTGCCTGGCAGCAGCAAAGGGCCTCTATTCCGTCACCGAGCCCAGCTGCAGCTGGTCGTTCTGCAGCAGGGTCCAGTTGATCTCGTAGATATCGTAGCAGCCCTTCCGGAGATAATATTCCACGATCACGTCCAGCAGGAAGCTGTGGGACAGGGCGTAGCCGGCCTTCATCAGCATTTCCCGGGTCTCCGGGAGGCTCAGCCGCAGCGCCACGGCAAAGGCCAGCACCGTCGGCTTGCTGGGGCGGTATTGGGGATTGCTGCGGATCTTGGAGAACAGCTTCTTGTCGATATTGGCCTTCTTATAGCACTCGGGGTCCGTCATGCCCTTCTCGTCGATCTTCCGCAGCAGCATGGCGGAAAATCCCTCGTCCACCGTGAAGGCCCCGGCATCCTTCGGCGCGGCGGCAGGCTTCAGGGCAGCCGCCTCCACGCACTCCAGTGCGGGAGCACTCGCGGCTCCGGCCTTCTCCGAAAAGCAGGCCTGCTCCGGCGTCTCGTCGGGTCGGGCCGCCTCCTCGGCGGCCCCGAGCCCGTCGAAGTCCGCCGGCCTGAGGTTTTCCTTCTCCCGGCGTCCTGCCTTCTCCTTCTTCAGGAAGCCGAAGCTGCCCAGCGCCTTTTTTCGGACGTCGCTGCGGGGGTATTTCTCCTCCTGCGCCTCTGCGTAGGTATCGTCGATATAGCTGTCCAGGTCCCCGTACAGCTTTTCGGACAGCGCCGCGGCGGCCTTGTCAAAAAGGACCAGATAGACCAGCATGTCGCTGCCGGACGAGGCCAGCTCGTCGCTCAGCGTGTCCAGCGCCACCCGGAAGGCCTGCCGGACTGGATAGCCGTAGACCCCGGCGGAGATCAGCGGGAAGGCCAGGCTGGTGCAGCCCGCATCCCGCGCCAGGGCGAAGGAATTCCGATAGCAGGACCGCAGCAGCTGCTCCTCGCCGCATGCGCCGCCCTCCCAGATCGGGCCGACGGTATGGATCACCCAGCGGCAGGGCAGGCGGTACGCGCCGGTAAGCTTTGCCTCGCCGGTGGGGCAGCCGTGAAGCGTCCGGCACTCCTCCAGAAGCCCCGGCCCCGCGGCCCGATGGATCGCGCCGTCCACACCGCCGCCGCCCAACAGGCTCTCGTTGGCGGCATTGACGATGGCGTCCACCCTCATAGTAGTAATATCCTGACGGATCAGCTGCAGCGGCATTTTCTTTTCCTCCTCTTTTCGGCTATTGTACCACATCTCCCGGCAAATAAGCAAATTAAAGCCTTTATTTTCCCTGAATCACGCTTTATTTTCCGCGGCGATCCTCTTAAAATGATCTTACAAAGGCGGAGGAAAGGCCCGCCGGAAGGAGAAACACATGATCAACAGCCTGCCAAATCTGACCTGCCCCTACTGCGGCGGAACGGAAATGATCGAGACCGTTCAGGAAGGCTACGCCGCGCTCTCAGCGGTGGGAAGCGCCTTTAGAGGGGCCAGCCTGTATCATTCCGTCTGCAGAAGCTGCGGCTCCGTCGTCAGAAGTTACGTAAAGGATCCCGAAAAGCTGCTGCGGAAAAGAGACCGCAGATATCCTTCATACTGATTTGACGGTCTTTTCGCGCTGTGGTATAATCATTTCAGTATACCGCAACCGTAAACCGCACCGCCCCGTGCCCTGCGGACCGTTTTCCCCGTGCGGATCCGCACAGACTGATGAGTATGAAGAAGCATAAGCGAAAAGGCCTGAAATATTTTCTCACACTGACCGTCACCGCATCGTTTGTCCTGTATCTGGTCAGCCAGCTGGACATCATCTTCAATAAGAGCGTCACCTACGATCCCCGGCAGGTGGCGCTGCACGTGCTGGACGGGGACTTCCCCTGGATCTTCGCGGCGATCGCCTTCGTCTTCGCCGTGGGGCTCCTGCTCATCAACTGGGTGCCCGCCGTTCGCCCGGAGGAGGGCGATGCTCCCGAGCCGGTCACCAGCGGGAACGCCCACTGGGCCCAGCCGGAGGAATACGCCCAGGTCGCCCGGGTCCGGGCCGCCGAGGACGCGGAGGGGATCATTTTAGGCCAGCTCACTAAGGACGGGACCCAGTGCATCGATTTTGATCCCGAGCGGATCAACCGGCACATCCTTTGCATCGGCGCCACCGGCTCCGGCAAATCCACCACCTTTGTCGAGCCGTATATCTGCCAGGCGGCCAAGGCCGGGCGCTCCCTGGTCATCACGGACCCCAAGGGAGAGCTGTACCGGAGCATGGCCGGCTTCCTGGAGGATGACGGGTACCTCATCCGCCGGATCGACCTGATCTCGATGAAAAAATCCGACGGCTGGGACTGCCTGAAATGCCTGCGGGATCTGAAGGACGACGAGCTGGAGACCACGGCGGAGATCTACGCCCAGACCGTGGTCAGCAATATCGAGCGCAGCAAGGAGGATTCCATCTATGCCCGGGGCAGCGCCGCGCTGCTCAAGGCGCTCCTGCTCTACGTGGTGCTGAGCGGCGATATCCCCTACGAAAAAAAGAACCTGGCCGCAGTCAACGAATTGCTGCTCCAGGATGGCATCGATTTTTACGATCAGCTCTTCGGACGGAATGCTCCGGCCGGGCTGGCTCCGGCGGTAAAGGCCTACCGGGCGTTCAAGAACGCCTCGCCGAATTTGTCGGGCAACATCATTTCGCACCTGGCGACCGGGATGCAAGTCCTGAACACCAAGCTGGTGGAGCGGATCCTCTGCCAGGACGATATCGACCTGGAGCTTCCCGGAAAGCAGAAATGCGCCTACTTCTGCCGCTTCTCGGCGACCAATAACACCTTCCGCTTCGTCTCGGCCATGTTTTTCTCCATGCTGTTCGTCAATCTGGTCGGCCTGGCGGAAAAGCAGAAGGGCAAATGCCTCTCGGTCCCGGTGGATTTCGTGATGGATGAATTCGGCTCCATCGGCCAGATCAATTCCTGGCTGGAGCTGATGTCCACCATGCGCTCCTATGGGATAACCGCCGTCATGATCGCCCAGGGCATGTCGCAGCTGGAGGATATTTACGGCAAGGACGCCATCATGATCCAGGGCAACTGCGGCACGACGATCAATATAGGCTCCAACGATCACACCACCGCCGCGTGGTTCGAGAAGCGTCTGGGCGTGACGCGGGTAGGCGTCGCCGACAATGCCGTACAGACCGCCAAGAACCATAAGGGCGTCAAGGAAAATCTGATGAGCGTCTCGGACATCTACCAGATGCCGGAGGAGGATATGCTGATCGTGTTCCAGCACTGTCCGCCGATCTACGCCCACAAATTCCATATATCCCGGCACCCCTTCTATCCGGAGCTGCGGACGGTCTCCGACGAGGATATCCCGGATATCGACGACGAGGAGGGGCGATACCGGAAGCGGGCCGCGGAGGAACGCAGGCTCTGCTCCTTCCGCAATCTGTCGGAGGACGGCCGCCGGGAGGAGCGCCTCGGTGACCGGCTGCGGTCCGTGGAGCCGGAGGAGCTGTTCGGCGGCCGCGGGGATCGCTGAGGACCCGCGCCTATCCGATGGGGCGGAGATCGCTGAGGACCCGCCGACTATCCGATGGTGACCAGGATCCCGCTGATCACGTTGCGGGTATTCACCTTCTCGTAATCACAGGTGACCAGCGTCACGATACGGTCGCTCACCGAGACGGCAACGTCCGGATGGATAACGGAATTTTCCCGAGAAAATTCGATCATCCTCAAAAAATCAGTGTCCGAGAAGAAATTTTTCTCAAACATCAGGGATTGGGTGTCCGCGATGAAGGCGCTGTAGATCAAAAGCTTATAATTCTGCCCGGGCGTGTTGATATACATGACCGGGTGTTTTTCATAATAGCCGGGCTCGGTCCGATAGGCTTCGAGCTCCGCGAACATGTGGGCCGCAAGCCGGTGATGGCCGTAGAGCAGCGTATGACGGCCGCTGAAATCCCCCGCGCAGGCGGCGTCGATGTAGATCGTCCCGTTGCCGTTGGCCGACCCGTCCGGCAAATGGTCCAGGTAATAATAATTGTCCTCGGGATAGTACGCCACCGGGAAATTGATCTCCGAGTCGGCCAGGTACAGCCAGCCGGTGATCGCGCCCTTTGCCGCCTGCCGGTTAAGCACGTCGAAATCCACCGTGATGGGGGAGCATTCCTCGTCCTGCGCTTCCCGGGTCTCCGCCGGGCAGGCGCCTTCTTCCGCGTTTTCTTTCGCGCGCTTATCCGTAAGCAGGTCCGCCGCGCCGGTCCCGTCAGCCGCGGGGCAAGCCCCGCCCTGCTGCGCCTCCCGTTCCTCTGAGATCCGGCGCGCCTGCGCCTCCTGCTCCGACAGGGTCTTGGGCGTCTGCTCCCCGGCGCCGGGATGCTGACCGGACTCCTGTCCCTCTGTGCCGGGGTACCGGCCGGGCGCTGCGGGCTGCACGGCCTCCGCGGCCATCCGCCTGTACAGCGCGGCGCTTCCGGCATCCTCCGCGCGTTTGACCAGAAAGACCGCCAGGCAGATCACCGCCGCCGCGGCTGCCGCGAGAGAAACGGCCCGCCATATTTTCCGAATGATCGCTTGCTTATTCATCTCAAAGCCTTTCCCTCTCCGGGCATCCGCCGGAGTCCTCCCCGCGGGCATCCGCCCGAAAATGTGCGTTTTGGCAAATCCCTTGACAGCCCTCTTCCCGGATGTTACAATCAAGTTACATTTAATATCACACGGCGGAACTCAGTATCTGAGGAAAACCATCACGTAGCTTTACTGAGCGCAGGCCCGGCGTTCCTTCACCGGAACGGCTGAAATCAGAAGACCAATCGCTGCTTCTCCGGCTGCAAAAGCACCGAAGAGCAAACCGATCCTCCTGCCGGGCGGAAACAGAGATCACAGAAAAAGATGCAGGCCCTCGCGGCCTGCATCGCTTTTTTTATGCCGCTTTTCGGGCCGCCGCGTGGCCTTCCGCCCTTCGGCGAGCACCGCGCGGTCCGGCTATGTTTACTCGATCACCTCGACCGAGATATATACGACCTCATCGGAGCCGGCCGCCTGAGCCTTAATCGTGCATTTTCCGACCCGCTTTGCCGTGACGGTCCGTCCCTGCTCTCCGCCGATGGTCGCCACCGAGGTATTGGAGCTGCTCCAGATGCAGCTGTCGGACGGAGAAAGCTTGATCTTTTCCCCCACGTGCAGCACGACCGAGGTCGGCGTCACGGTAAAGGCTTCTTCCCAGGGATCGGTGGGTGCCGTCGGTTCCGCGGCCTTAGTGGTCTGCGGCTCCGTTTCCGCCGGGCCGGTCCTGGGGATCACGCCCGACCGGAGCAGCTTCCCGCATACGCTGCAATAGATCTCATAGGTGCCGTCCGCATTTGCGGTGGCCGCCTTCGTCACCCGGCTGGCTTCGGTATGGGCCAGCTGCGGAAGCTCCGCAAAGGAGAGCACCTCGCCGCAGTCCGTGCAGTAGGTCTCCGTCCTGCCCGGCGCGCTGCAGCTCGCCTCAGAGACGGTCCGCGCGGCGAGGCTGTGCTGATGCGCCGTCTCGGAGGTCCCGGAGGTCCCGGGCTCCGTCGGTTGAGCGGGCTCCGGCTTGGTCTGCGGCTCCGTTTCCGAGGCTGACCGGGTCTCCGGCCGGGACTGCGGCTCCGTTTCCGGGGCCGGCTGAGTCTCCGGCTCCTCAGGCGCAACGGTCTCCGGCACGTCGATCGTCTCCGGAATATCCTCCGTGTGCCCGCTCTCGTCGGTCAGCACGATATCCGCGCCGGCCCAGGCATATCCGGCCTCCGCCTTCACGGTCAGCGTCTCCGTTCCCAGCGCCTCGCCCTTCACCACGAAGGTCATCCTGCCGTCTGCTACCCGGGCGTAATCCGCCGTCATCCGCGTCAGCTCCGCGCCGTCGTCCGCCTCCTCCAGGATATACGGCCCGTTATAGGCGTAGGGGAAGGACGCCCCGCCGTCTCCCTCCAGCATGACCGTGACCCGCCTGTTGGTGGCATTTGCCGGGAAAACCGCGGCCGCCACGATGAACATCGTCTCTTTTTCTTTATTTAAGGTAATGGTATAGATCTGCTTTGCCAGGCGGATCTCCTCGATATACACGAAATCCTCAACGCCCTCCGCCGGAACGATCACCGTGACGCCCTGAGACGCCCGGTTCTGCTCCAGCTCGGCCTTCACCTGCCGGATCGCCTCGCGCTCCTTCTCCTGCGCGAGCCAATCCGCCTCCGTGTAAAGAACGCCGTCGTCATCATAATACAGCACCGTCTGCTCGCCGCCGTTTTGGGACACGCGCTCCCTGATCACGAGCTCCTTCTCCCGGCCGACCATCATCAGCTTCGCGTACAGCTCGTCGTCCACCAGCCGGTACACCTCGCTCCAGTCCGCCTCGGCAAATCGGATCCTGGTCCGGTAGGTGCGCGGATCGGACTCCAGCTCCAGGACCTTCGGATATTTGCCGGAGGCCGAAGCGGCGCCCTCCGCCTGCAGGACCTCGTCCGCCAGAAGGAGCACGTCTCCTACCTTAATATTATACCGATCCGCCAGGTTCTTCGGCAGCGTGAGGCAGCCGTCCCCGGCAGATACCGTGACCTCCTTCACCTCCGTCAGGTCCCGCACGGCATTGGTGAAGACCAGCTCCTCCGGAGAGATCGGCAGGCGGGAGGCGGCATAGGCGATCGCGCCGTCCTCGCTGATAAAATAGCTGCCGACCGTCCGGCCCTGCCCGTCCACGACCTCGTCCAGGTGCCGGTAGAGGCCCGTGCTCCGGCTGGTCGGGCAATCGCGGCTTTCCTCCGCGGTCTCCGTCCGTGCCTCGGTCGTGCCTTCCGTGCTCTCCTGCCTCTCGCCGGAGGCCTCTGAGGAGGCTCCGCCGCGCCCCGGGCCGAAGATCCCGCCGCAGCGGGCCAGCAGCGCCGCCGTCAGGAGGACCAGCATGACCAGCACCAGCAGCACGGTCCTTCTGAACCGGCTCCGTCTGACTGCCGCCGGCTTCTTCGCCTTTTTCCTGCCGGACTTCTTTCTGCCCTCTTCCCGGCGCTTCGCCGCCTTCTGCCTGGCCGCTTCATTGCGGAAATGATTGTCGATGCTGACAAAGGCCGCCGCATGGTCCGGCGGGGCAAATCGGATCGTGATATCCTGGCACTCCCCCTCGCGGACGGCCTTCAGCTCGGCCCGCAGCGCGGTATCCAGCGTCTTGACGGCAGATGCGCCCTCCTGCAGGCCCTTTTCGATGGCCGCGGCGGTCTCCGCCGAGCAGAACAGCATTTGCTGGCCGGGCCGGACGGCCTGGGTATAATGATTTCCGCAGAATATCGTCTTCAGCAGGGCGCAGAGCGCGTACACGTCCCCGTCAAAGCTCGGCAGCGCCTCTCCGGAGGCCACGTCCGGCCGCAGGAAGGTCCGGTTGTCCGCGCCGATCATCGGCGCCGCCAGGCTGTCCGCCGTAACCAGCGGCGTCTGCTCCAGCTTGACGTAGGGCCTGCCGCAGACCTCCTCCAGCACCACGGACTCCGGGTCGATCGCGCCGAGACTGATCCCGGCCTCGCTGCATTTTTTGAGATGCTGGAGCAGCCGGAGCCCGAGCTCCAGCACTGCCGAGCGCTTTGCCTCGGTCTCCGTGAACCCCTCCGAGCCGATCAGGGCCTCCCGCGGCTTGCCGACCACGAAAATATGCTGCGTCCCGTCCTCCTCCCTGGAGGTCTGCAGGGCGGCAAACGTCGTCAGCACCTCGCCCAGCCGGCTGTTTCCGGCTGTGCCGAGGTCTCTTCTCAGCCGCAGGTCGCGCTTCAGATTATGGGCAAATGCCGCGTAAAAGGCCTCCAGATCCCGGTCCTCCAGACCGAATCTGGCTTTGAGCTCCAGCTCCCTGCGCAGGGGGAAGGGAATGGTGATGTGCTGTACGTCCCATTCGCCCTCCTGCCCCTTGATCTCCAGGCGCCCTCTGTATGTAGTGGAATAATAGCTGCTTCTTACGACCTGTCCGCGCGCGCAGATGCTTTTAATGGTTTCACCCATATCGGCCCTCCTAAACAGAAGATGCGGGCCATCGCATGATCTTCTTTGGCCTCATTTTATACGATTCCCCGGCCGATGTCAATTTGCCGCCGCCAGCCGTCTGATCGTCGCGGACTGAGCCGGGCTCTCCTGCAGCGAGATGTTCTGCATGACCTCCGAGCTGATCTCCAGGTACTCACAGATCAGCGCCACGTGATAGCGGCTCGGAATCATGCTGTGATTCTTCCAGCGGGTGTACGTGGAACGGTTGATAAAGAGGAAATCCAGGAAATCCAGGATCTCCGCGCCGCGGAGAAGGCCAAATAAAAAATCCAGATTCTGTGCCGTCATGTCGTTTTCTTCCTTTCTTTGCCTTTCCGGAACCGTCTGCTCCGGGGATCTATGAAGCCTTAAAATGCCCTGTACACAAAAAAAGAAGACATACGTCTCCCGAGCTTCGGGACTTATGTCTTCTTTCTGATTGCTATATAAAAATATGTATACTACTGCATTTTAAGGGTATATAAAAAGTTTACAAGAGCAGAATAGCCGTTCCGCCGCCGTTTGTCAAGCATTTTCCGTAAAAATTTTTCAAAAATCGGCCCGGCAGGCTCAGTCAAAGTCCGTCACGGTCCCCACGAACAGGGGCAGGCCGGTGGTGTCCTCCACAAAGAAGAAGACGAAGGGCCGGTCGAAGGTCAGCTTGATCGGCATCGGCGCGCTCTTGATCGCCACGCCGATCCCGCTGAAGGCAGCCACCCGGGCCCCCTCCTCGTCCATCTCGATCCGGGTCTTATGGCAGATATCGCTGAGATAGACCTCCTCGTCGGTGATCCCACTGAATTCTGCCTGCAGGCTCAGCGTCAGCTGCAGGCCGGCCTTCTCCAGCAGCCGCCGCGCGTCGGCGGAATAGGACATGCTGAGCTTCGGGAGCTTCAGGGTCACCTCCGCCGGACGCCGCGCGGCGGTGAGCTCTGCCAGCCGGCCGGCGCTCAGCTCCGCGGCAAACGTCCGGTAGTCCTCGCCCTTCTTCGGCATGAGCGCCACAAAGCTGATGCCGTCCCGGTAAGGCTTCACCACTCCGATGGCGGTCTCGTCCTCCAGGTAGCGGTCGGCGCTCCCGTTCATCATCTCCACGTAGACCTGCTCGCCGCTGAGCTCGGTAAATAGCGCCCGGCCGGTCTTATCCTTGTCGAATTTCTCCTCCCACTGACCCTCGTACAGCAGCGCGTCGGTCAGCAGCAGGATCGTATTGGGGTCAAGGGCCTTATAGCCCTCCGGGATCATGCCCTTGGTCGCCCGGTTCACGTATTCGTTCACGGCCTTCAGGCTCCCTTCCCTATCGGCCTGAAAATTCGTCTGATAGGCATTTGCCTGAAATGCGCCCAGGACCCTGGCCAGATACTCGGTCTTCACCAGCCCGGCGCATTCGTCGAACCACAGCCCGTCGGCCTGGACCAGCGCGGTCTTCGCGAGCAGGCCCCGCAGGCAGTACAGCTGCCGGCAGATCTCCTCGGGCGAGGCGCCCAATACCGCTTCGATCTCCGCCCGGGTGCTCCCCGAGGCGCCCAGCCCCACCATATCCGTCACAGTCATCAGGGAATAGGGGGAAATCAGGCTGTTCCTGTCGGTATCCAGCGCGTTCATCAGCCGGCAGGTCCAGTCCCAATAGGCCGTTTTGAAGTCCTCGGTGATCACGCCCTCCTCCGGCTTCTGCGGCGTGACGTCCCGCAGCAGGTCCTTCGCCTCCGTTTTTCCGCCGGGCAGCAGCAGGAAGCCCGCCGTCAGCAGCAGCGCGAAGGCTGCCGCCGCAGCCGCCAGCTTTCCGAACCGGCGCCCGGTCTTTTTCGGCTTCGCGGCCGCCTCCGCTGCGAAGCGCTCATCCACTTCACCTATCTTCTCCAGCAATTCCTCTGCCTTCATCGGTAATATCCCTCCTTCTCCATCCTCGCCCGCAGCTTCTGTCTGATCCGCCGCAGCATCGATGCCGTTTTGCTTTCCGAAAATCCGAAGGCCCTGGCCAGGTCGGCCACGGGCTCCATAAACCAATACCGCCGCAGGAACAGGCTGCGGCTTTCCGCCGGAAGCGCCGCCAGGAACTCGTTCAGGATCTCCCTGAGCTCCCGCCGCTCCAGCTCCTCCTCCACACCGCCGCCGTCCGGAAGGCACTCCTCCAGTTCCTCCAACGCCAGGGCGGTCTCGCCTCCGCCGCGCTTCTGAGCGCGCTGTTTCCGCCAGCGATCCAGAGAAATGCGGCGGCACAGCTTCATCAGATAAGCCGGCAGATGCTCCGGACTATGGGGCGGGATGGACCGCCAGGCATCGTGATAGGTATCGCTGACGCACTCCTCCGCATCCTCGGCGCTGCCCAGAATGCGCAGCGCGCCGCGAAAAAGCATCTTTCCGTATTTTGCCGCGGTCTCTTCGATGGCATTTTCGTCTCTCTGTCGGAAAAGCTCCACGATCGCTTTATCTTCCATCCCGCCTCCTCCTTCTGTTGTAAGGGCCCTACACCTATATAGTCGGAAAATCCTGTCAAATCGTGCAGCCTTTTCACGGTTTAGGTGTATTTTTTCATTTACGGCCTGCCCAAAGCTCCCGCCGAAGGTCCTCGGTCATCCTATTTTGAGTATAGCAGTTTACCGGCGAACAGTCAAAGCCTGCTGCAGATCAAATGGGAAAGGATCCGAAAAGCCACGGGGACAGAAAAAAGCCGCTGTGTACGCGAACATACACAACGGCCTCTCTTTGCTATATCTGCAAAAATCATTCAAAGGATTTTCCCGTTCCGGCATAGCAGACATTGACCGAGCCATCCTTCGGATACGGCACCAGGATCCACCAACCGGCCATATCGCAGCTGCGCGATATACGGGCAACCGGCTGCAAGTCGATGCTGATATAGAGCGTCCCACCGTCCTCGCGGCAGCTCAGCTGAAATTCCTCTGTCAGATAGTCGCTCGACCCGGTATGCTTCCAGACCGCATAAAGATCGTATGTGTCAAAAAACGCCTTCCCATATTCTTCGGGCAAATCTGTCTTTACGGAAAATCCTGCCAATAGCTGCTCAGCCTCTTCAAACGAGCTCAGGCAGAATACGGGATAACGCTCCTTCTTGTCAAAGTCCTCCTCGGCCAGTCCCGCCTGCCGCACTTCGTTATACAAGCAGTAAGCGGACCGGATAATCTGCGTCCTGGGTTCAGCGGTTTCTTCTTCAAGGGATGTGTCTGCCGGGGCCGCCTGAGCCGGGTTTTCCGCTTCCGCCACTTTCTCCGCGACAGTCTCCGGAACCTGAGCCGGGACAGTCTCCGGGACGATCTCTGCCGTTTCCCGAACTGACTCATCGGTATTTTCTATCACCGGCTCAGGGACTTTCACTGCTTCCTGCACCGGTGCCTGCGTAGGTACTGCTTCCTGCTTGCCGCTCTGTTCCTGCGACAGCTCAGACGTTTCTTCCCCTCGGGGTTCCTGCACCGGCTCAGACGTTTCTTCTCCTTGGCGTTTCTGCTCCGGCTCAGTCTCCGCCGCGATCTCCTTTCCGGCCCTTTCATCTTTTATTTCCGGAACCGTCTGTACCGCTGATTCTTCCTGCTCCGACGCCTGCACAGTGGGCTTATTGCTTGCCGACAGCTGAGTCGGCTCTTCCTCCTGCTTCGTACTCCGTCCTTCATTCGATTTCGCGTCCTGAAGCTCAGCTGCCGCTTCAGTCAATGCCGTCCTGCCCACCGTACCGATTTCCGGCAGCCGACTGTCTGCCGCATAGGACGGCTCAGTATCCTTCGCGCGGGCATTTGCTCCGGCAACGCCCAAAGCTATACAGCTACATCCGGCCATGAGCACCAAAGCCGCGGCCAAGATCGATTTTCTCATGTCATTGTCCTCCTTGATATTTTAATCGAAAGCCTTTTCAATATACTGCTACACCAATATTTTCCAGCGTGTTTGAGCCCGATATTCTGGTTACTGTAATTTATTTTGTAATATTCCTTCATTGTTGTCTCTTTGCCCTGCGGCTCTCGCTGATTCACATAAGCAGATTGTTAAAATAATTGCCATCACACATCCTAATATACGCTTCATCATTGTCCTCCTCGTATTTCTATTCACTTTCATAATGTTGCGGATACTAAATTCTTCATTTAAACCCATTTGTAAAAAAGCAAAGCAACACTTTTATCTTTCCTTGTATTTGACCTGTTTCGTTGCTACCACGTTTATCTTCTTCCACGTTCACTATCACTTTCACGGCGTGCGAGACCAAATACCCAATCTTCCATTCCCGGAAAGTCTATCTCTCGAAAATCCTTTTCCGACAGAAATAGCACTGCATACTTTTCTTCTATTTCATATTTTATAGCTTCAGGAATGTCCTCAAGCATATGCCTGATACTTTCTGTGTATCCGTCGGCAAGGGGGCGTGCATAGACAGCATAAAGGCAATCATCCGCTTCTGTCATAAACTTCTCCAGCAATCCATCCGAAATGAGTTTTCCGTTTTCACGGCTGAAGCCGGCAGAAACAGCACTATCCGGATCTGCCCAAATCACCCGGATCTGGGACTGTGCTTCCGTGCTATCCAGCTGGGTCTCGGAAACCCCGGCCTGATTACTTCCGGCAACGTCTGTCTGCTCCGACTGCGTTTCCTTCCAGGTGGCCTCTGTCGGAACTGCCTCACGACGGCTTGCTGCCTCAGTCGGTTCCGTTTGGGTCTCGTTTTCAGAGGACTCCTTAGGTCTCGCATCCGTCTCTGTCACTTCAGTCCAAGTCTGCACTTCTGTCTCTCGGGACTCCGGAGCGGACGGGTCTGCCGGAAAAACTGGATGAGATTCACTCTCATTCTCCGTTTGACGAGTAGGCATCGTTGGTTGAGGGAAAGTGGTCTCCGACGATTTTGGCAAAGCCGGCTCGGTCCCCCGGGTCTCCCCTTCGGTATTCTTCGCGATCCGCTCCGCGGCATTTTTGCTCTCGGCAGAGTCCTTGACCGCGATCTCCTGGTCCTCCGGCAGTCTGCCGTCCCTGCAATGCAGCAAGCTCAGAACAGCAGTAAGGGCCAGCAGGCAGGCACAGGCTCCGGCAGCCCACAGCAGCAGGCGGCGCTTCTCAGACTTTTTCGTTCTAAGCGGCGGGGTATTTTCCGCAGCCCACCGCGCAGCGCTCACCCTTTCCAGCAGTTCATCATCTATCGTGCCGATGGCATCTAACACCCTCTCGATCATTCTATGTACCCTTTCTTTCTAAGATGTTCCTTCAGCTTTTTGCGGATACGAAAAAGCTGTGATTTGAGCTTTGCTTCGCTTATGCCGCAGTAGGACGCCACTGTTTTGACGGAATCAAAATAATAATATCTTCCCAAAAAGGCCATTTGCTGCTCCGGGGACAGCCCCCGGACAAAGGCCTCCACCTCAGCGCTCAGCTCCCGGTCCGTCAGCTCCTGCTCCGGCGAATCCGACGCCGGCAGGATCTCCTGCCATTCCTCTATGGACTGGCAATACTGGGATGCGCCGCGCTTTTCACAGCTTTTCCTGCGGCAGCGGTCGATGGCGATCCGGCGAACGATCTTGGCGAGGTACGCTGCCAGCTTCTCAGGACGCTGCTCCGGTACGGAATTCCAGACAGCCAGATAGGTGTCGTTCAGGCACTCTAAGCAATCCTCCACGTCGAACAGTACGTTGTAAGCGATCTGGGTCAGAAATCTGCCGTATTTTTTCTCGGTTTCCCGGATAGCGTCTTCATTTCTTTGCCAGTAAAGCTCAACGATGTCCTTATCCTCCATCCGCAGTCCTCCTTTCTTTGCCCTGTATGATGATCATCTACTCCTATAGTCGTAAAATACCGCTGCCGGTTTCACTTTTTTGACAGAAAAAAGCCGCTGTGTATGCGAACATACACAACGGCCTCTTCCTCTTTGCCACATTTTGCGTAAAAGAAAAGTGCTCAGAGCCGGAATCGAACCAGCGACACGTAGATTTTCAGTCTACTGCTCTACCGACTGAGCTATCTGAGCACAAGAGTTTGGGAACGCACCCGTTGCTGAGGACTTACGGTCACACCGGCGCGCAGGCTTGCCTGCAAAGCCGTGTGAGCGGAAGGACTCACTGCGGTTTGCACTGGCAAACCGCAGACATTTGAAAAGCGAAGCTTTTCAAATGAGCAGCGATACTTCCCTGGTGGGAGTCATAAGCATGCGTTTGAAAAGCGAAGCTTTTCAAATGAGCAGCTTAGGATGTCCCGAGTAGCGGGGACAGGATTTGAACCTGTGACCTCCGGGTTATGAGCCCGACGAGCTTCCGGACTGCTCTACCCCGCGATATAAGGTACCGCCTTTTACAGGCGCCTTGTTAGAATATCACGAAACAAAGCGCCTGTCAAGTGCTTATTTTCCATTTTTCACACAATCCCGAAAGGAGGGTAATTCCCAAAAGGGCAGCCTTCCGGGCGGCTCTGGCGGGGACGGCCTCCCGAAGCAGGCTCCGCCCCGCGGCCGATCCGCTTACAGCGGCTTGTTTTCTCCCCAGGACAGCACCTCGGGCGCCGCGGTAAAGGAGGAGAAGGTGGCGGTCACGTTGATCAGCTTCAGGACCAGGGTGTTGCCGTCGCCCTCGGCGTACATGCGCCGCAGCTCGGGGTAGGCGTCCAGCATGGACTTCTGGGCCTTCAGCGTATTGTCCTCCACCAGCTCGCAGCTGATCCGCAGCCAGGTCCCGTCCTTGAAGGCGCAGAGCTCGGCCTTGGGATTTGCCCGCAGCTGGGCTGCCACGGCCTTGGAGGCGCCGGTCTGGATGTGCAGTTCGTTATTGAAGACGTCAACGGTGCCGAAGGGCCGTACCCGGGGCTGGTCGCCCTCCACGGTGGCCAGATAATAGGTGCCCGCCGCCTTCAGGAAATCGCTGATCCGCTCGGCCTTCTGCAGGTTCTCCAGCTCCCTCTTCCGGGTATCCAGCAGCCACTGCCACTCGGCCCCGCTCTCGTCGATGAAGGGATTTACCGCGCAGGTGCCCAGCTTTTCGGCCTTCTGCACGGTGTGGTTGTTGCTGCAGTGGTTGCCCAGCACCACGTCCACCTTCTCGCCGCGCAGGCGCTCGATGGAGGCGTAGAACATATCCTGCTGGTCCATCGACAGGCCCCGGGGCTCCAGGAATTTTCTGGCCATCTGCCGGATGCCGGTGCCGCCGAACATGCCGGCCCGGTAGGTCTTTCCGCCCTCCTCCACGTCAAAGAAGAAGCTCATCACGTCCACGGTATGGCCCGGCGTGTAGAGACAGGTGATGTCCGTATTGCCCAGCTTCACGTGGTCGCCGTCGGTGAGCAGCACGTCCGCCTTCAGATCCATTTTCAGCCGTGCGTGCTCGTTCACATAGATCTTCGGCAAATGCTCCCCGAAGATGCCTCTGGTGGCCCAATAGTGATCCCCGTGCTCATGGGAGATCAGCAGGATCTTCACATCCTCGGGCTTAAAGCCCAGCATGGCCATGGATTCCACGATGGCCGGGGCGTTGTTCTCGTAGCCGTTGTCGATCATGATCAGACCGTCTCCGGTATCGATCAGGTGGCAGGAATAGGCCACGCAGCCTACAAAATAAACGTTGCCGATCAGGCGAAAAGGTTTCAGATCACTTAACATCACAGGCCTCCCATTCGGTTGATGTTTCCAGTATATCACGCTTTCCGCGCGCGGTCAATCAGGCTTCCTCCGCGCGTTCGGCTTCCCCGGCGGGAGCTGCCGCCCGGCAGCTGCGGAAGGCCTGGGGCGTCATGCCGTAGTGTTCCCGGAAGGCTCGGTAGAAGGTGCTTTTCCGGGAAATGCCCACCGCGGCGGCGATGCTTTCCACCGTCAGCTCCTCCGTCTTCAGCAGCTCGCCCGCCAGATGCATCCGGTATTCCGTCAGCACCTGATGCAGGTTCTTGCCGTAGCGGCGCTGCATCAGCCGTGCCAGATGCCGGGGGCTGATCCACAGCTCCCGGGCCAGGGACTCCATGCTGAGGGGCTCGGTGAAGCGGGTCAGCAGGATATATTCCAGCTGTGCGGTCCGGTCCCGGCCCACCGGCTCCTCTCTGCGCTCCGCTCCGGCGGCGGTCAGCAGCTCCAGGCGGCCGCGGTCGATCCGCAGCAGGGCCGTGGCAAAGCGGAGCACCACCGCGATGCCCTCCCAGGAGCCCTGGGGCGCCGGGGCATCCGGTACAGGGCGTAGACCTCCCGCACCAGCTCCGGCGCTGCCGTCAGCTTCAGCGGGCCGGCCGCGGTGAAGAAGGGCCTGTACAGCGGGCAGCCCTCCAGATTCTGCCTTCTTCCGCTGTCCCAGAGGAAGCCCAGGGACACGCAGCTGGCCTCCGCCTCCATCCACTGGCGGATGTGCCTGACCCCCGGCGGCAGGAACAGCAGGTCTCCCACGCCCAGCTTCAGCTCGCCGTCCTCCGTCAGCACGGTCACCGTTCCCTTCCCCACGGCAAATACCTCACAGAAGCTGTGGCTGTGCAGGGGCTTGTTCAGCCGGGGCGTCACACCGCCCGCCTCCGCGGCGGCCGGCAGCTGGGTATCGAACATCACCCGAAGGGCGGCATTTTCCAGATTGGCGGAAAAGATCCGGGGCAAGGGTCCTGACATGGGGCACCTCCTTTTCAAAGCTGCCCCAAGCATAGCATCGGAAGCACCGCCGCGCAAGGAATACGTATCAAAATCGGACATTTCCGTCAAAAATTGCCCGATTTTGGTTATGGAAAGTATCGTTATTACATGGTATAATAAACCATCTTTAATTTGGAGGAGTATGATGTCTTCCCTTTTTGAAACCCTGGAAAAGCTGGGACTGGTCCCCGTGGTCAGTCTGAACGATCCCGATGAGGCCCTGCCGCTGGCCCGCGCCTTAACCGCCGGCGGACTTCCCGTCGCCGAGATCACCTTCCGCACCGCTGCCGCCGCCGAATCCATTCGCCGGATCCGCGAAGCCATGCCCGACTTCCTGGTGGGCGCCGGCACCGTCCTCACCTTAGAGCAGGCCGAAGCCGCCGCAGCGGCCGGCGCCGCCTTTATGGTCGCGCCCGGGCTCAACCCCCGCCTGGTGGAATTCTGCCAGAGCCGCGGCATCCCCGTGATCCCCGGCGTGCTCACCCCCACCGAAATGGAGCAGGCCATGTCCTACGGCCTGACCAACCTCAAGCTCTTCCCGGCCGAGGTCTCCGGCGGCCCTGCCTACATCAAGGCCGTCTCCGCGCCCTACAAGAGCCTGCGCTTCATGCCCACCGGCGGCGTGAACGAAAAGAACGTGAAGGATTATCTGGCCCTGCCCGCCGTTCTTTGCTGCGGCGGTACCTTCATGGTGCCCTCCGCGGCGCTGAAGGAGGGCCGTTTCGACGAGATCGAGGCGCTGACCCGCAAGGCCGCCGCCATCGTAAAGGAGGTAAGAGGATGAAGACCGTATGCTTCGGCGAGATCATGCTGCGGCTGGCCCCCGAGGGCTACTACCGCTTCTTCCAGAACGACCGCATGGAGGCCACCTTCGGCGGTGCCGAGGGGAACGTGGCGGTCTCCCTGGCGTGCTTCGGTCTGGACAGCGCCTTCGTCACCAAGCTGCCCACCCACGCCATCGGCCAGGCCGCGGTAAATGCCCTGAACTATTTCGGAGTAAATACCCGCCATATCGCCCGGGGCGGCGAGCGTCTGGGCATCTACTATCTGGAAAAGGGCGCTTCCCAGCGCGCCAGCCTCTGCATTTACGACAGAGCCCATTCCTCCGTCTCCGAATCCGAGCCCGGGGACTATGACTGGGACGCCATTTTCGACGGAGCCTCCTGGTTCCATTTCACCGGCATCACCCCCGCCCTGGGCGGCAAGCTGCCGGAGATCCTGGAGGAGGCCTGCAAGGCAGCCAAAAAGCGCGGCATCAGGATCAGCTGCGACCTGAACTACCGGGCCAAGCTCTGGTCCAAGGAGAAGGCCTGCGCGGTCATGAGCCGGCTCTGCCCCTACGTGGACCTGCTGATCGCCAACGAGGAGGACGCCCTGAGCGTCTTCGGGATCGCCGCGGAGGGCTCCGATATCAACGGCGGCAAGCTCAGCGTGGCCGGCTATGAATCCGTGGCCCGTCAGCTCACCGAGCGCTTCGGCTGCGAAATGGTGGCCTTCACCTTGAGAAAATCCCTCTCTGCCAGCGACAATCTCTGGTCCGGCCTGCTGTACGACGGCAAACGCAGCTACACCTCCCGGGAATATGCCCTGCATATCGTGGACCGGGTGGGCGGCGGCGACAGCTTCGGCGCCGGCCTCATTTACAGCTGCCTGACCGGCAAGGATCCCCAGGCGGCGCTGGAATTTGCCGTGGCGGCCTCCGCCCTGAAGCACAGCATCGAGGGCGACTTCAACCGTGTGACGGTCAGCGAGGTGGAAAAGCTGGCCGGCGGCGACGCCAGCGGCCGCGTCCAGCGCTGATCCTCTATCTCATATAAAGAAAGGAAAAATACCATGAAAAAAGCACTGCCTGTTCTGCTCGCTCTGCTGATGCTTTTCAGCCTTACGGCCTGCGGCGGCAATACCCCCGCCGAGGAAAGCACCAAGCAGACCGAGACCGTCACGGAGGCGCCGACCGCGGAGGAATCCACCGAGGCCGCTCCTGCCGAAAAGACGCTGACGGACCTTACCGTCGGCGAGCTGGATGACGAGACCTTCCGCAAGGCGATCCTGGCCGTTGCCACCGCCTTCTACAACAAGAACCCCGACGTCCAATACGAGGCCGGCAACCTGAATGCCGAGGCAGACTTCACGGGAGCGCTTTACCGCACCACCGGCCAGACGCCGGAGGATACGGAATGGGATTCCCGGCACTATTCCCAGTGCTCCGAATTCTGCTTTGACGTCTACCTGGAGGCGATGGGCTTCCATTACCTCGGGGACCGCAACCTTTACGGCACCAACATCAACCGGGCGCCCTGGAACACCTCCATCGTGCTGAAGTGGACCCGTCAGGAGCCTGATGAACGCGAAAATAAGATCAAGCAGCTGGAGGAGCTGGCCGAACCCGGCGACATCTTCCTCGGCTACGGCTCCAACGGCGCCGGACACGTTATCCTGCTGCTCGGCGACACCGACGGAGACGGCAAGAAGGAATGCCTGCACTGCTGGCCCTACAGCGGCGGCAACCTGGATGAAAAGACCGGTCAGCAAAAGCCCGAAGCAAACGGCGCCGCGATCTGGCAGACCATGGAGGATGCGCTGCTGGGCTCCACCGGCTCGCCGAACTGGGGCATCCGCACCTCCAAGAATGACTCGAGCTGGTATCTGCTCCGTCCGAGACTGATGGAGGAATGCCAAGCCTGCCATCTGACCCCCGCCACCGTTTCCCGCATGGAGTACGAGGGCCTGACCCTGCATAAGAAGGCCGACGCGAACATTTTCCAGTCCATTACCGAGGGACAGGACCTGGTCGTCACCGAGACCGTCACCAACAACGGCCCCGCGGATTATAAGGGCCTGAGCCTCGTGGAATACGTTCCCGAGGGCGCCGTGCTGAAGACGGCGGATCCCGGCAGCAGCGTGAACGGCCGCGAAATGAAGTGGACGCTGGACGTTCCGGCGGGCCAGACCGTCACCCTCACCTACACCGTCACCAATCAGCTGAAGCAGGGCGAAACGCTGGTCTTCGGCGCCGGCATGGCGGCAAATATCCCCACCCGCACCTTCAGCCTCGCCGTGGGCGGCAAGAAGCTGACCGCTCTGCAGAACGACGTCCTGAAGGCGGTATCCAAGAACGGCATCCCTTCCTCCATGAAGACCGAGGATTTCCAGGACCTGGATTTCCTCAACCGCTTCTACAGTGAGCTGCTCGGCGTGGAGCTGAAGCTGCCGAAGACCTTCCAGGAGCTGCTGAAGAAGCTCACCGAGACTAAGAAGGTCTACTCCAAGGATGACCGGATCCAGATGCTGGCCGCGAAGGAAAGCATCGATCCGGCGGATGAATACCTGCGGAAAATGATCCTGAAGCGGCATTTTGCCGGCTTCTACGTCACCACCGGTCCGGATATCCTGAACCGCGTCGTGGATATCCGCGAGAATTACTATGAGCCCGGCGATATTTTCCTCACAACGCAGGGCATTGCCAGCAAGATCAACGCCGAGCACGAGGACGATATCGAGTTCTTCATTTACCTGGGAAACAGCTCCGTCCTGTCCTACTCCGCGGCCGGTCCTCAGATCGTGACCTTCAATTCCTCTATTTCCCGGCTGCTGGTCCGCAACATCCTGATCGTGCTGCGGCCCACCCTCTGCATCGCCGACGCTGCCCGGGATGACATCCAGATGCCCGTCTTCGTGAGCGGCACCGAGGTCACCACCGAGGCCGAGCTGAAGGCCGCCCTGGAAGCGAAGGAGGATACCGTCATCGTCAAGGGCGATATCACCGTGACCGGCGATCTGAAGAGCAGCTACACCAAGCTCGTTCTGGATAAGGGCGGCGCGCTGCATCTGGGGAACAGCAATATCACCGTAGGCAAGCTGCAGATGGAGGGCGGTGTGATCGACGGCGACGCCGGCCGCGTCACGGCCAGTATCACCAACGATACGCTGCTGGCCGACTCCCTGAGATCCTACCTGGGCAATGCCGTCGTCGCCGTCTGCGCCTTCGAGGACATCTCCAACAGCTATGACTGTCTGACGATGACCGCCTCCTACACGGCAGATTCCGGCGTCGGCGCCAAGAACTTCAACAGCTTCTTTAGCAACGCGCCGGAGGGCTTCACCCTGGTCATGCACAACGGCCTGGTCACCAACTCCACCCTGAACGTCAAGGGGAAGGGGCTGACCGTGGATATCAACGGCTGCTATTTCGGCGTCCGCACCTTCTCGGGTGAAAAGCTGACCCTCAAGAACAGCAAAAACACCCGCGGCCTGTACTTCCGCGGCACGGACGGCTCGGTCGTGGACAAGCAGACCACCGAGATCTATGCGCCGGGCGTCAAGGTCACCGTGGGCTGGTCCATCAACAGCACCAATGCCACGGCAAACGTCGAGCTGTCGGCAAAGCTCACCTGCGGGGAGCTGGCCTACCTCAACGGCTCCAAGCTGACCACCGTCGGCAAGGGCGAGGTCGTTATCGAGCATTGACCGCTCTGTAACAGCGAACTGCCGCCGGGGGAGAACTCCCCGGGCGGCAGTTTTTCGTACATCACATAGACTTATTTGCTGAGGTCAGACGCGTCGAATATTACGCGTTTGGCGCTGAAAAGGTTCGAGCGGTACTCGATCTCCACCACAGCAGCATCCGCCGGCACTTCAAAGGTAACGGTGCCCTTGGCTTTTCTGCGGGAAGACAGGGTCGCGCTCAGATCATCATCTCTGAAGGATCTGAAATCACAGGCTGAGCCGTCCGCATAGCAGTCGAAATTCAACGTCGTAACGGATTTGTCGGATGAAGAGGTGTTTTCAAACTCGAATTCGCAGGTCACGAACCGATTTCCTTCTGCCGGAGTAATAAACATATTATCGGAATGGGATTCAAAGCAGGACAGATACGTTACCGTCAGTTCTGTTCCCTTGACGCTTTCGCCGGGCTTCAGCGCTCCTGCCGTCGGTGTGGTTTTCTTCTCCAGCTTAAATCCGCTGTCCTTTTCCTCGTACAGGAACAGGATCTTCTTATTGCTGAACATGTTGACCTCATACTCCAGCTGCACCTCTTTGGCGTCCTTCGGCACCTCAAAGTATACACATCCTTCGGTCTGACGTCCCGCCGTCAGGTTGGCGGAAAGCTCCTGCTCCGTGATGTATTTCTGCTCACAGGTGTACCCGTCAGCATAGCAGTCAAAATCAAAATACGACACGTTGATCTCCTTGGCATCGTCCCCGTTGATAAATGCCAGCCTGAAAAAGAGATACTGTTTGCCTTCCGCGGGCTGCATGAACTGATTGTCCGAATGGTAGACGCCTGCGGCGGCATATACGATCTGCGTGCCGCTTTCCGCAAGGATATCCCCTACGTTATAGATTGCTTTCGCAGGCACGGTGCTTTCCTCTTTCGTGGGAGCTTCCTTAGTCCCTGTTTCCTTAGTCTCTGCAGTCTTACTGCTGCCCTCGGTATTTTCTTCGGACACCTCTCCGATCTTGCCGGAAGGCTCGTCGCTGCCGCCGCCTGCCGCAAGGGCAATGATTGCGATGATCACGATAAGCAGCCAGAACCAGAACCGCTTATAAATGGGCTTCTTGTTTTTCCCGCCGCAGAAGGGGCAGGTCTTAGCATTTGCCGCGATCTCCTTACCGCAGCTTTTACACAGTTTCATCTTTCCCATGATCCATATCCTTTCTTTCTCACCGCGGGTCTTCCCGGGTTCTGTCAAAAACATAGCATTTCCGGCAAATAAAAATTCCCACCCGTTGGGTGGGAAAACATCATTTTCTTTTTGCGATTCACATCGTGCCCAGTATGAACAGGATCATCGCCAGCAGAATTTCCGCGATCAGCGGGACCAGCGTCCACAGCAGCAGGCAGAAAAACCGCGGGAGCTTTTTGCGCGGCATGGGCAGGACCGACCACAGGTTCCGGTAATTGCCCCACAGCAAAACGATGGACAGCCAGAGGACCACCCGGATCGGCATCATCACGAGGTTGCAGACGGGCGTCAAGGCCGTGTTGTCGGTACAGGCGAGGTAGATCAGCAGCGGATAAAACAGCACCGCCGGCAGGATGTGCCAGAATTTGCCGCGGCGGAAACCGGGAGGCAGGAAGGAGCGCCAGCCCTGAGGGGCAGGCTGCCGGGGGCTTCCCCCGTCCTCAGGCGGCACCTCCTCCCGGGAAACGGCCCTCTTCGCAGGCTTTCGCGGCTGCCCGGCGGCGCCGGTCCCCGCAGCGGTATCGTCAGTTTCGATCCGCACGGAAGCGGTCCCGACTTCGGCCGCTGTGATCCCCGCGGCGATCCCGGCGGCGAGAGCAGCCGTTTCGATCCCCGAGACGGCGGGAGCGGGTGACGGAGCAGACGTCGAAGCGACGGCCTTCCGCAGGGCGGTCTTCAGCTCCTCCAGCGACGCGAAGCGGTCCCGCGGATCCAGCCGGGTGCATTTTTCGGCGATGGCGGCCAGCTTGCCGGAGGGACGCGCCTCCCGGGGAAGCGAGCCGGTCAGCATCTCACTGAGCACCACGCCCATCGCGTAAATATCCGTTTCCGGGCCGGAGCTGCCGAAGCCGTACTGCTCCGGCGCGGCATAGTCCGGGGTTCCCATCAGCACCGTGTCCCGGCCGTCCCCGGAGCGGTACAGCTTGGCCGCGTTGAAATCCAGCAGCATCATCCGGCCGTCCCGGTCCAGCATGATATTTTCCGGCTTGATGTCCCGGTGGATCAGCGGCGGATCGAGAAGGTGCAGCGGTCCCAGGATCTCACAGAGGCGCAGCAGCAGCCCGGCCGCCGCCGGCTCCGTCACGGGGCCCTCCTCCAGCAGGCTGCGCAGGGTCCGGCCGTTCACGTATTCCTCGATGATGACCAGCCGGTCCTCCAGAAAGATCAGCTCCGCGATGCGGGGGATGCCGGGGAACGCGTTCCGGCTCAGGATCTCGTAAACGCGCCGGTCGTAGACGTTCGTTTCCTTCCTGACGAACAGCTCGCCGCTTTCCGCATGGCGCACCAAAACCACGCGGTGCTCCTCGTTCAGGGGGATCACCGGCCGGTAGTACGACAGGCGGCACTGGGCCTCAAGAAGGGAGTATTCCTCGGACATAACGACCTCTTATTCTGCGGCGTTCACAGCATAAAGGAGCGGAAAACCGTGCTTCTCCAGCAGGCGGTTCACCGCGTCCATTTCCCGGATATCGGTATTGACGGCGATGATGAGCGCGGCATCCCGGGGGATCTTGGCGTACAGGGGCGTCATCCCGTAAAGCTTCAGGGCGCGGTTGGTCTCGACCAGCGAGAAGCCGCCGGCCAGGCAAAGCCGCAGAATGACGTCCCGCTGGCGGGTGATCGCCTCCTGCGAGATCAGCTTGTAGCCGTAGCCCTCGGAAATATCCGCCGCCCGGAACAGCAGCTGCTGCCGGATGCCTTTTTTCTTCAGCAGCCCCCGCATATACTGCGTGAAGGGCCGCTCGTCGGACATCATATCCTCCTGATGCCGGCTCAGATAATCGTCCAGATCGGCAGGCGTGCTGCTTTTCAGGATGCGGTCAAGGGAACCTGTGGTTTTTTCACTCATATCCGGGACTCCTTCTTTGCTCCGGCCCGAAGCCGGAAAATGCAGATCCGGACGGCCGGCCCCGGCTGTTTCAGGCCGAGGATCCGCCGTGATGCTCTCGTCGCCAGTGTAGCACAGGAAGAGCGCGGCGGGAGCCACCCTGCGGGTGGCAACCGCCGCGGCAGATCCCCGCGAGGGCTCACCCTTCCCGGCTCCCGGCGGCGTCCTGTTCCCTTTCCGTCAGACCAGGGCCCAGACGAAGGTGGCGGTATCGCTCACTGCGATATCCTCCGGCGCGAAATCCACGGATTTGGCCATTGCGGGCGCGCTCAGGCATTCCTCGGCGATCCCGTAGCGGGTATTGGAGTACAGGGGGCGCTCGCCCCAGTTATAGTCGATGGTCAGCAGCTCGCCCAGCCTCTGCCCGGCCGCCGCGCAGAGGATCTCCGCCTTCCGGCGGGCATTTTCCGCAGCGCTTCGCAGCACCTCCTCGTTGACCGCGGCCGGATCCTTTACCGTAAAGGCGATGGAAAGCTGCGGGTGCGCCAGACAGCCGCCGATGACCGAAAGCACCCCGGACAGCCGGCTGCTGTCAAAGTCGAATTCCAGCTGGAGGCCGTGTTCCACGGCATAGCCCCGGAACACGTTCTCGTAGCTGCCGTCGTTCCTTCTTACGCCCTCGTAATCCGTGCGGACGTTGAAATTCGTGGTCTTCAGCTCATCCTTCGCGAAGTCCGCGGCGGCCAGCGCGTCCGTCAGCTGACCGATGCTCTCCGTCTCCTGCTCCATCGCCTTTTCATAGACCATGTGGCGCGACTCCAGATTCATGGAAATGACCACATGATCCGGCTTTGCGGAGACCTTCCCGAGTCCCTTTACCGTGATCGTTTTATTCATACTTCTCCTCCGTTCAAACCCCGGCGTACAGCAGCGTGATCAGGAACATCAGCTCCGTCCTGGTCAGGAAGCCGTCGATCTCGTAGGTATAATTGCCGCACCAGTCCCGGATCCTGCCGCCGTCGATCTCACAGATATAATTTCCGCACCACCGTCTGACCCGGTTTCCCTCAAACTGAAGGATGTTGCCGCCGCAGAATGCCCTCACGCAGTCTCCGTTGATCTCCAGCAGTGTATTGCCGCACCAGCGTCTCAGCTGATTGCCCCTGATCTCAAACAGATAGCTGCCGCAGTATTCTCGGATCTTGCCGTTATCGATCTCCAGCATATAATTTCCGCACCACCGTCTGACCCTTGCCATGACACGTCCTCCTTGTATTTGCAGGCAGATGCATTGCTTTATTGATTATACGGCAAATCCGCCGATTCCGCAACAAATGTCTGCGTCCCGGCGCGCTTTCAGCCCCAAAACGGGCCGCTGCAGAAGCCTTTACAAAAAAACTTAAAAATTTTTCAAAAAAGTGCTTGACATTAGTTAGGTTCCGAAGTATTATTGTTTCGGTACCTAAGGATAATGCAATTACCGAAAAGGAGGAACACATACTATGGCAAATGTAATTGAAAGTACGTTCAAACTGATCCGCGCAACCAAGAGACGCCCCACCCGTGGGGAACATGATTTTCCGCCCACCGTCGGCCACCTGCTCAATATCCTGAAGGACAATGACGGCGCCAGCTCCGCAGAGCTCTGCGAAGCCCTGGACGTCCGTCCGTCCTCCATGTCCGAGCTGCTGACCCGGATGGAAGCGCACGGTCTTGTCGAAAGGAAGACCTCTGAGGCCGACCGCCGCGTCACCCGGGTGTTCCTGTCCCAGAAGGGCGCAGACACCGTGGCCCAGATCGCCGAGATGCGGGCCAAGGCAGAGGCGGAATTTTCCGCCTGCTTTACCGAGGAAGAAAAGCTTCAGTTCTGCGCGCTGGCGGACAAGCTGGCCAAGCACCTGGAGGAGATCGCTCCTAAAGCCCCTGCCGGCAGACCGCACGGCGGCCCCTGCCACGGAGGCCCCTGCCGCGGCCGCGGGCACATGCCCTTCGGCGGCCCCCGCAGACTTCGCCGCTTCCATCGCTGACGGGCGGTAAGGCGGGCCCTCCGGGCCCGCCGCCTCGCGGCAAAGCGCCGCGCCAATCAAAAAGGAGACCGACACCGGTCTCCTTTTTTTGTGTCCGATACATCCGCCGGGCAGCCGCGCGCCTCAGCAAACGCCCTTCATCGCCTGGTCGTAGAGCCACGACCGTTCTTCCTTGATGGGCGCGGTCAGCACGTGCTGCACGTAGAAGAACGACAGATCCCTGGCGGGATCGACGGCCAGATAGGCGCCCGCCGCGCCGCCCCAGCCGTAGTCGGTGCGCGTGCCGCCGGCCTTCGGGCAGCGCATTCCCAGCCCGTAGCCGTGAGTATCCTTGTTCCAGAAGGTCTCCGTCTGCTCGGCGGACAGTCTGTCGACGGTCATCAGCCGGATCGTGTCCCGCTTCAGCAGCCGCTCCCCCTCCCGGAGCGCTTCCAGAAAGCGGATGTAATCCGCCGCGGTGGATATGCAGCCCGCCCCGCCGCTCTCGTACTCGCTGCCCAGGATATAGGCATTGCTCCGGCAGGGGATCAGCTGCCCGGTCGGCGCGTCATAGCGGTACAGGGGCGCGACCCTGGTCAGATCGTGCTCCGCCAGCAGGAAGGAGGAATCCTTCATCCCGGCAGGCTCAAATACGTGCTCCTTCACGTATTTGCCGAAGCGCTGTCCGGACAGCACCTCCACCAGCGCGGCCAGCACGTCGTGGCAGAGGCTGTACTGCCAATGCGCGCCCGGCTCGAAGTCAAGCGGCTCCTGCGCCAGATATTTCATGGCCTCGCGGGTCGGGCAGGCGCCCTGCGTATCCTCCCGCAGCCGCAGCAGCGAGGGGGAACGGAGGTCGTAATTCAGCCCGGCGGTCATCTCGAACAGGTGCCTGATCAGGATCGGCTTCTCCGCGTCCTTTAAGCCCTCCGGGGTCCGCACCTTCATCCCGGCAAATTCCGGCAGATAGTCGCTCAGCCGGTCCTCCAGGGAGAAAAGGCCCTTCTCCCAAAGCTGCATGGCGGCCGTCACCGTGATCGGCTTGGAGCAGGAATAGATATAATAGTGCTCGTCCCCCGTCACCGGGAGCTTGCCCTCCGTGTCCAGATAACCGTCGCTGCGCTTGAAAATGCATTTTCCGTGCTGCATGATCATGCAGGTATAGCCGGGGATGCCTCTCTTCCGGAAATGATCAAGGCCGGCGTTCAGCTCTTCAAACATTGTCTTTTTCCTTGCAGATGACGGCGCCGCTTTCGGTCAGCGTCCAGATCTCCTCCTCGGAATAGCCCATATCCTTCAGTACGGCTTCGGTATCCGTGCCGACTGAAGGCGCCGGAACGGTATCCACCGTGCCCACGTTCTCCATGTGGATCGGGCTGCGCGGCATCACGTTCTTGCCGCCGTCCGCGAATTCCACGTTCTCCAGGAAGTCATTTGCCCAGGCCTGCTCGTCCTCGACCACCTCCTGATACCGGGCCAGCCGCTCCATGGGAAGGTCGATCTCCCGGGCGCGGGCCAGCCAATACGCGGCGTCCTGCGTCATGAACTGATCGGAGATCTCCTTGTACAGCTCCTTCACCCGCACGAAGCGGTCGCGCTTGAATTCGTCGCCCCGCTCCGGCCAGCCGAGGACCGTCGCCAGGTCGTAGGGCAGCTTGGCCACCAGCGCGCCGGGGATGTAGATATAGTTGCCGTCCTTACATTTGAAATGTCCGGTAAATGCCCCGGTCTCCGAGCGCTTCATCGGCTTGGGATCGGTCCCCTGCTTGCTGATGATCATGCAGCCCATGGTGTACAGGCCGGCATGGAAGAGGTTCGATTCCACGAACTGACCGCGGCCGGTCTTCTCCCGCTGCAGCAGCGCGGCGTTGATCTCGCCGAGCAGGATCAGGGACGTCACCGTGTCGCCCACTCCGCTGGGGGCCGCCACCGGCTGGAAATTGCCATCCTCGTCGCAGAGGGCCTGTCCCATCAGGAAGCCGCTGCGGGGCCAGAAGCTGGTCGTATCGAAGGCCGGGCGGGATGCGTCCGGGCCCTTGGAGCCGTAGCCGCTGGACCAGGCGTAGATCAGGCGCGGATATTCGTCCTTCAGATCCTCATAGGAGCATTTCAGCTTTTTCAGAGCGGGCTCCCGGTTGTTCGTGATGAACACGTCCGTGCTCTCCAGCAGCTTATGGAAAACCGCCTGCCCTTCATCGCTCTTCAGATTGATCGAGATCCATTTCTTGCCGCTGTTGTACAGGTCGAAGATCGGGTTCTGATCCATGTTGAACCGTCTCTGGTAGGTCGTGCCGGTGGCGCGCCAGCCGTCGCCCTTCGGCGGCTCGATCTTGATGACCTCCGCGCCCATATCCGCCAGCAAACGCGCGCAGCCGGGACCGGCCACAAAGGTCGACATATCAATTACCCTGATACCCTCTAAAGGTTTCATAGGAACACCTCTCTGTTTCCAATATTTTGCACTATTATAAAATATACACCGGAATAAGTCAATTGCCGGTGTATAAACATTCGTCATGATCACAGGGCTTTCCCGAAAATGCCCGCGCGGGCATTTCCCGTGCTCTGCCGTAATATTTTATAATTTTACCGCACGCCGCGGGACCGGGGACTTTCCCGCGGGGCTCTGCGGGATGCCCCCGCAAATGCCGCGCCCACGCCTTTCACCGGTCGGGCCGCCCCCGGTCACGGCTCCCGGAAGATCTCCTCTCCCACGAAGCTGCCGAGCAGCTTTCCCACCTGCATGATGAGCGAAACGCCGTCGAGGCCGCAGTTGTCCGTCGTCACCCGATGGACCGCGCCGTCCCTGCGGAATTTGCAGACGTACCTGCCTCCGCAGAGGCCGACGCCCATCTTGCCCTCGTAGTCCTCCAAATGCAGCTTTTCGGCAAGCTCAAGCAGCGCCTCGTACGCCCCCTCCTTTGCCCGGAAGGAGCGATGGCTTTCCTTCGGCATATACACGTACTTCGAATACGTATGTATCTGGAAGCTGCCGTCCGCCTCGTTCTGATACAGGACAGTCTCGTCGTAGCCGTCTCCGCCTACGGTAGCCAACGTGCTTCTGCAGTAGTCTCCGAGAAGCGTGAGGCCGGCATCGTCCGCCGGCAGGAGGCCCTCCTGAGCCTCTTCCCGATCCGAGGCCTGCGTCATGCCGGCCATGCCCCGGGCGGCGTTGGCCACCCTTTTATCGGTCGCCTGATCGAGCCCCAGGGTCTGCCCCGGGATGAGCCCGATGCCCAGGGTCGCGCAAGACGGCGTCGCCGGGGCGGGCGCCGGGGAGGCTCCGCCGGCAGAGCCTTGGGTAAGCATCGCTCCGCATTCACTGCAGAATTTCCCGCCGGCCACCGCTGCGCCGCAGCAGGGGCAGACCGTGTATTTTCCGGCATCCGTGTCGTTCATCATCGTCCTCCGTTTCACTCCGGCAGAGCCTGCCACGTCACCTTCCGGACCTCGTCCCATTTGCGGTCCTCGCACCAATATACCGTCATCTCCGTGACGTCGAAGACCATCGATACGACCGTCGGGCACAGCTCCTGCGCCGTCGCCTTCAGGATCCGGAAGCAGTCCCGGACGTCAAAATCGTCCGATGCCCTCCGCAGCATTTCCTCCGCAATATGGTACCGGTCCCATCCCATCCACGGATGCTGCTCCCGGTCCATCTTGAACGGGGAGAAATTCGTCAGCACCCGGTAAACGGGTCTCTCATAATACTTATACCCCTGACCGGGTATGATATGCAAGACATTTCCGCATTTATCCGACAGGGAAGACATGAACGTGAGCCCCGGAACGCTGCAGACGGGCCCCGCCGCTGCGATCTCCCTGATCTCGCGGAACGTTTTCTTCTTCGTCAGGAGGTCGATGTCCAGCATGATCACGTTCGGCTCCGTTCCCTTCGGATCGCTTCTTTCATCAAAGGGCCAGCATGTCGGCATGCCGACGAAATCGCCGCGGTCGTTCGCCCCGAAAAGCGGCATCCAGCCCTCCGTTTTATCCTTGACCTCAATGAAAACACCGTCCGCCGTCACGCGGACCCTGTGCTCCATGTCAAGAATGTCCAAATTCCACCCCACGATGGTTTTCTTTCTGTTTGAAATGATACTGGTACACATCCCTGCTCCCTCACAAATGCAGCTTCCGCGATCCGCGGCCTGCTTCCGCAGGCCGTGCAGATCACGATTTGCTAAGTACGATGAGCCGCTGAGCACAGCTGCCCGCAGGCGCTCCGCGCAGATCCTATGTATTCAGTATAATACAAAGCCACCCGCCGGGCAACCCACGGCCCGTAGATAGGCAGAGGACCGCCGCGCCAAAGCCGCAGGACTTCCTGCCGCCTCCCTGCCAAATACGTCCGCCCGGCGGAGCAAAATACCCCCCTGTAATTTGCTGCGATATGGCTTTATCCCGCAGACCGGCGGGTGTAAGCTATACCTATAAACCGATAAAAGGAGGCTGCTATGATCATTCCGTTGATTTTGTGTGTATTGGCACTGGTGATCATGTTTAAGCTGACAGGATTTTTCCTGAGGCTCTGCGGAAAACTGATCGGCGTATTCTTCAGCATAGCCGGTTATGCGCTGATCGGAACGCTGGCGGTCGGGGCCATCGGCCTGGGCATGCTCGTCATCCCGCTCGTCGTCATTGCGGGACTTTTTTCCATCATCGGGAATTTCGCGAGAGTGTTTTGACGCGGTCGTCTCTTACCTCCCCCGAATGACGTAAAAAACCGCGGACCCCTTGACAGCAGGCCTGCGGTGTGTCATATTATTAACGATAGTCGTTAATTTATTTGCGATAAACTTATATTTCGGGAGGTAATGACTATGAACGATTCAAAATTGATCAAATCATCCGGGATCATTGACCGCATTTTACGGATCCTTCAGGGCTTCCTGATCGCCTTAGCCGCGTTGTCAGTGGTCATGATCATTTCCTGCTTCGCCGTCGGAGAGAAGCTCGTCGCGGACGCGTCATTTATCGAGCTGGGAAATCTGACGTTATACCTTTCCGAAAATGCCGTTCCGGCCTTTCCCGCTTTGCGTAAGATCATTGTTTTCTCTCTCGCAACGATCTTCTTCGTTGCCGCAGCCGGATGGTATCTGCTTCGCGTGATCCGCGGGATCCTGGAGCCGATGAAGGAGGGCCGGCCCTTTGCGCACGGCGTATCGGCCAGGGTGAAGCTGCTCGCATGGATCAGCTTGATCGGCGGCGCGGTATTTGAGGCCTGCCGTGCCTTCTGCAGCATTGCCCTATGGAACGCCTTTGATCTCAGCATTCTTCTGAATCCGGAAACCGTTCTGAGCGTTTCGCACAGCTATTCCTTTAATGGGTCTTTTGTTGTCACCGCCGGGATCCTGTTTCTTCTCGCCCTTTGCTTCCAATACGGCGAGAGCCAGCAGCAGGAATCCGACGAGACCCTGTGAGGTGCCGTAATGGGGAAAATCGTGCTTCGGCTTGACCGCGTAATGGCGGACCGGAAAATGAGTCTGAAGGAGCTTTCGGAGAGAGTCGGCGTTGCCAACGTCAATTTGTCGAAAATGAAGACGGGAAAGATCAGCGCGATCCGTTTTTCCACGCTGGCCGCGATCTGCGAGGCGCTGAATTGTCAGCCGGGCGATATTTTGGAATACAGTGCCGAGAGCGACGCGGATCGCCCCTGACATTGCTCTCAGAAACGATCATGAAAATACTTTTTGAAGTCGCAAAAAGAATCGGGCCACCCGGCTTCTTATACACGGGGCATTTATGTGCCACGCTGTAACAATAACCTCCTTTGTCCTGCGATCAGCGTTAGCTTTTTTTGCCTCGGAGAAAATTCGCTGATAGTTATAGGCCTTTCGCCGATTGTAATTCGAAAAAGCTGAATCGTAATACTCGTCCAACAGAAGAATGCGAAGCGACTCTTCCGGAGCATAGTCCAAGGAGGTGTTATAGCATTTGCCGCAATGGCAATTCGCAATAATTTTGATCAAAAAATCCTCCGAATTCATCATCCACCAGATGTGATCAGACTTAGCAGCTGTTAATTCTTTAAGGAATGACGGAGAATAGATCAAACGGGGATTGGAACAGCAAATCGCCTTGCAAAAAACCTCTTGTTTTTCATAGTCGGGTGAGCTCTCGTTGACAACATCATTTGCAATGACATCACAAACAACAAAACGCTGTTCGTCCATAAAGTCAAGGATGTGTTCCAATGTGGCGAAGTAGAAACCATGACCTGAGGTGTCATTCTGCTCCTGATTGATAGGGAATGGTCTTTCCGGCGCAAAGCGGCAATACAGTTCCTCGTTTTTCAAAATAAAAAGCTTATAGTACATTCTCAGTTCTCCTCTCCCAAGAACGATAACTCAGCTCGGATATCAGGCCTTGATAAGCACGGCAGCCTTTTTGCCGTCTTCCTGAGAAGTTCCTCGCCGTCTGCGTTTTGAACGATAAGGCTTTTCTTTCGGAAGCTTTTTCACCTTTCTGCGCACGCAGAGCGGGACCGTGATGTAAGCAGTCGGGGCTCCGGATACGTCAGGTCTGTTACTGTAAAAAATTTATCCTTTAATGATATAATATGATGATATGTCCGGCTGACTGAGTTGTCAAGCGATACATCAAAGAGTGAAACCGGTATGTTTCGTTTGACTCACTATGCATACCGCGGAATTTTTGCTTATTCCGCCTTTGCTTTATTACCGACGTTTGCTATAATGCAAAGGAAAGCTGTTTTATAAAATCCATAAAGCATACCTGAAAATGCTTCGTTTTGTATAAGGCAAAGGAGGAAAAGACGTGAAGATTCACAGAATAAGATTTGCCGCACTTTTTCTTGTCATATGCATGATTTTATCCTCCTGCGGCCTCTCGGAGCTCGCGGGCGGCAAGCTCTCTGAGTTTACCAAAGCCGCAGAGACAATAGGCTCCGTCGCTGAGGAAAGCGCAGCAGGCACGGAAAAGCAGGCCGCGGATCCCGGTACCGCTCCCGAAGGCGCCGGGACCGATCTTGAAACGGTGCCGACCCATGAGTCCCTGTCCGCAGAGTCGACGTCCGCGCCCACCATCGTGCCGGGACCGGCAGAGACGGCCGAGGCGCAGATGTCGGAAGCGGACACGTCGCTCGCCGTGACAACGGAGCCGGACGCCCCCGAAGTCAGCTCTTCTTTCTGGGTGAAGTTCCTGGACGTCGGCCAGGGAGACGCTGCTCTGGTTCAATGCGACGGTCACTATATGCTGATCGACGGCGGTGATAAGTCAAATTCCAGTCTCATCTATTCGGTCCTGCGGTCCTACGGTGCAGAGAAGCTGGATCTGCTGGTATGCTCTCATCCCCATACGGATCACGTCGGCGGGCTCTCCGGCGCTTTGAACTTCGCGTCCGCGGACCTGGTTCTCTGCCCCTACTGGTCATACGACAGCAAGGGCTTTGAGGATTTTAAGGAATATGCCGCCAAAAACGGCGGCGGCATCAAGCTTCCGGTCGTCGGAGATCATTTCGAGCTCGGCAGCGCCTCGGTAAATATCCTTGCCGTCAATAGCGCGGAAGGCGTGAACAATAAGTCTATCGTTCTCAGGATAACTTACGGCGAGACTTCCTTTTTGTTTGTCGGCGATATTGAGCGGGAAGCCGAACAGGCGATACTCGGTTCAAAATACGCGGCGGATCTGAAGTCGACCGTGCTGAAGGTCGGGCATCACGGCAGTTCCGACTCTACAACGTATCCCTTCCTGCGGGAGGTCATGCCGGATATCGCGGTCATCTCCGCCGGTACGGGAAATCCTTACGGGCATCCGCACGACAATACCTTAAGCCGCCTGCGTGACGCGGAGGCCGCCGTTTATCGTACGGATCTGCAGGGCGATATCCTGTGCACGAGCGACGGTCATCAGGTCCTGGTGACGGTCGAGAAAAACCCCGATGCGGATACGCTCAAGGCCCCCGAGCAGGTCATCGTTGTCCCGCCTTCAGAAGAGACCGAGCCGGAAACGCCGATCGACAGGAACCCCGAGCCGATACCGGAGACCGACGGTACCGAGCCGGAAACGCAGGCGCCGACCGCACCGGTCCACACTGAGGCGGAAACGCAGGCGCCGACCGCGCCGCGTACGCCGGAAACGCAGAAGGAAACCACCGCGGCAAGCAAGGAAACCGATGCCCCCGCGCGGGGCGCAGAGCGGGACTACGTGCTCAATGCGAACACGCATAAGTTCCATTTTCCGGGCTGCTCCAGCGCGAAGCGGATCAAGGCCGAAAACCGGATCGATTTTCACGGGACGCGGGAAGAGGTCATCAGCCGCGGCTATGATCCGTGCAAGAACTGCAATCCGTGATCTGCGGCATATAAAAGCCATAAAAATGGCGGTGGATTTACCACCGCCATTTTTATTCATCACTTTTCAGAGCTTTTTTATCAAAAGGGGATCTTACCATCAAACTATAGGCATATCGGACAGTCTGATCCACATAGCAGGGCGAACGCCATTAGCAATATCACTGACAAGCAAGCCCTGATCTCGGACGAAGCCCTCATGGCTGACATACGCGGCTCGATCGCCGGCCAGGCCGGGTGTACGAAGCCACCACCAGCAGGCAGCCCCTCCTTCAGAAAAATGTTTTACGGCAGGGTTTTCCTCTGCTTCGTTTGTGCAGTCGGCGATCCCGCACCGCTTCTCCGTATTGCCGCTGAAGTATTGGTCGACTTCTTCAGTGCTTAGCAGGAACAATCGGTCCTCTGTATCATTTCCCCCGTTCGTTCCGAACCGGGAACGTTCATCATTTTTGATCTTTGTCGGTACTATCCAGTCCTGCTCTTCTTCGGTGAAGGCATTTTCCAGGAAGGTGCTGTTCAGCCAATTGCGGAGCGTACAGGATTCCCACGTCACATTGGCATATTCCGCATTATAGGGCTGGTAATCCAGCGCATTCTGACTGATTATGAGCGCCTTTTCGTCCTCTTTGACAAGGACCTTCCATATGATCTCCTCTGGCTTTTCATCGGAAGCGCCGTCCGGAGTATAATGCCCCCAGCTTACGGTCTCTTTCTCATCGTCAATAATCGGCATGAGGGGTATTTGAGAAGGGGCTTCTGTAATGGGGTCATTTAATTCGTCTGTTTCTTCCGGATCGGCATCCCCGCAGGGAAGGTCAGCGGTCATATCTTCGTTTGTCTCATCCTCCGCTGCTGCAGATCCGTCAGTCTCGACAGCATCATCGGGGCAAATGCTTGCCTCTGCTGCGTCAGGCAGGGTCTTTTCGGTAAATTCCTGCTGCTGCACGGAAGGTACATAGAGCGGGACGCTGTATTGAGCCGTATCTTCGTACATCATCGGCCCCAGCCAATCTTCCAGCAGGCCGATCATTGGATTTTGGCTCCCCAATTGATCTCCCTGGCCTGCAGATACCGGATTTGTCATTGTGCAAATAACGCTTTTCCCATCCTTGAACCACATCACGAACTTGAACCAGGCTTGTAATGCGATGCAGACTTTTATCCGGGCAATATCATCTTTTTTGACAAAATATTCCTGAGAGCCATTATAAATAACGAGTGCCTCGATCTCCGGAAGCGCGGAAGGTTCACCCGTCTCGGAGCGGTAAACAGCCGATAGCTTCATTTGGGGAAAATCCGGCCCGGAGCAGTATGCGATATGCGTATTCCGGTATTTGTCAGAAGGGTCAATTCCCGCAGTTCCTTTCAGCATACCCTTCCCGATATCTTTCTTCAGTCCCATGTAAGGCCTCCTTATTGGTATTGTCCAATCGCTTTTTCGGCGTTGGTGTCTTGCACTCTCTGTACTGATAATAAGCGGTATGGCCGGCATTTGCGCATCCCGGCGGAACCGCGTCGAAGTATTCCGGGGAATGCTTATGTTTAGGCCTTGATGACTTCACAGAAATCCAGGAAGCTCTCATTATCAGCGTATTCGGATATTATAGACAATAATTTGATAATTGTCTATAAATCTGCCGAATATTATTCCTTATCGGAGCGCCCGGGAGAAGATCGAGTAAGCAGGATATGAGCCTTTGCCTGTGCGCAGCAGCCGGACCACGCTTGATGAAACGCAAAGGGCCTTAAGGCCCAGGCATTTGCCGGGGCGTATATCTTCACTTAATTCATTGACTTTCGGCTTTTTGCCCTTATACTAATACTAAAGGGTGCTGATCCGTTTTCGCCCCCCGCAACAGACAGAATGCAGAGATCTGATGATCGGAGGTGTTACAATGAAAGGCTTTTTTAAGATCGTAACGATTATATTGGCTGCAGTGCTTGCATTTGCCGGCGGATTTCTTTTTTACTGCAGGGTCATCCAGCACCGCTCTTTTATGGCCGGTGTTGTGGACGCCGTGCTTCTCGCGACTCACAGAAGCGACAAATTCACCTACGTCGACGTATGTGACGAGTTCCTGAAGGAGAAGGATGAGCTGAACCGCAAGCCCGTTGAGCTGCCGAAAGCCAAGTTCGGGATCAGCGTCAGGGAGGAAAGCGAGGGTACTTTTCAGGCCTTCATTTATAACGACCAAGAGAGCCCGGCGCAGACGATATTCTATTTCCACGGCGGAGCCTATGTGAATCAGCCGAATAATCAGCAGCTGACCATGTCCGCCCGCACGGCAAAGGAAACCGGCGCCGAGGTGGTCCTGATGGTCTATCCCAAAGCGCCGGTATATACCTGCAGCGAGTCATACGAGGCCTGCAAGGCGTACTATCTTGACTATATTGAGAAAAACACCTGCGGAAAGGTCGTTTTCATGGGCGACTCCGCCGGCGGCGGTATGGCTTTGGGAATGGCGGAGCTTCTGAAGAAGGAAGGTCTGCGCGGCCCGGAGGAGCTCATCCTCATCTCTCCCTGGACGGATCTGTCCATGGAAAATGCAGACATGGAGGCATATCTTGACAAGGATCCCATGCTCGGCATACCGGGCTGCCGACATATCGCAGAAGTGTGGGCCGGAGATCTTGATATCAAGGATCCGCTTGTAAGTCCGTTGTTCGGGGACCTTTCCGGGCTTTGCCGTGTAACGCTCTTCACGGGCACTTGGGAGATCCTGTATCCGGACAGCATGCTTCTTGCCGAAAAGCTAGCGGCGGCAGGGGTTGACTGCAGACTGACAGTCGGGGAGAACATGATCCATTGTTATCCGATCATCCCCGCGCCGGAAGCCAAGGAAGCGCAAAGCATTATTTGGGAAACCATTCTGAGGTCAGCAGCGCGGTAATCGCGCTGCCCGGGCCTCACTTGCCGACTTATTGACGGAGATGAAGCGTTTGACGCTTCTTGATGAGGGATTTTCAAGAGTCAGGCTGATCTTGGGAGCGTTAAGCGTAAACGTCAACGATATCCGTTACAGTCATCAGATCCTTCGCCTATTCGATCGCGCTCGGTCAGAAAATCCCGAATACCTCTTTGAAGGCGTCATAATTTGCGGTGCTGCCCCTTCCGCAATAGATGGCAAACTGGATCTGATCAAAGTATTCGTTGAATTCCCTGATAACATTCGAATACGCTTTAGCGACAAGTGTCGGATCGTTTTCAAAAGCTCCGCAGCCGAATGCTCCGAGAACCAGACAGTCAACATGGTTGGCAGCAGCGATCGTAAGGATATGTCTTGCCCGCTTATAATGGAGCATGAACTGATCCGCATCGGATATCTGTACTGCCGAGCCGGACTCAGGATTGTACACGTTTGAGGTGACCCGCCGCAGATTTGGTGCCGCGCAGCTTATGACGTCGACCGTAACGAAATCCTTTTCATCCAGTCTCTTCGGGACGGACTCGTCGGTTTTGCAGATAATCACGCCGGGAGTATAAATACACGCGTCAGTGTGACGCGCATCGTTGCTGGCGTAGTTATAGTGAACGACTTAATTAAATTTACTTTGAAATATTAACGCATATGTGGTATACTCTTTCTTGGAGGATATCACATATGAACAACCGTAAGTATAATACAGATCCGGGCGTTTTGCTGCAACAGGGTAAAGCTATTATGTCGTCTTCAGACG
>JAZLJI010000061.1:0-28883 GCA_045617825.1 Lachnospiraceae bacterium | reverse complement strand
TCTGTAACTACATTGGCGCTTGGAGGTTTGTTTGCCATACTCAAAACCTATTGCTTTGCCTGGCAAGTATGAAAAACCCTCTAAACGCAGAAATGGAGCGGGATTCCGTAGAATCCCACCCCAACACTTGACATAGAGCCTAAAAGAAAAACCGCCGCTCTGCGTTGGCAAAGCGGCGGTCAAAAGGTATGGACCGGATCAGCCCTTCAGGGAACCCAGCATAACGCCCTTCCGGAAATACTTCTGTACCAGAGGGTACATGGCAATGACCGGGACGGAGGTCACGACGATCATCGCGTACTTCAGCTGCTCTGCAGCGTCGAGGGCGGCGGCGATCATCTTCGGGTCCTGGATCTCCGTAAGGTCTACGGAGGCGATCTCCAGAATTCTCTTCAAAACCAACTGCAGCGGGGCCAGGCGCGCGTCACGGGTATAGACCATGGCGGAGAAGTAGCCGTTCCAGTTAGCTACGGCATAGTACAGACCCACTACCGAGATAACGGACTTGGACAGCGGCAGTACGATGCTGAGCAGGATCTTGAAGTCGGAGCAGCCGTCGATCTTGGCCGCTTCGATCAGATCGTTAGGAACGCTGTGCTGGAAGTAGGTACGGACAATGATCATATTGTAGGTACTTAAGGCGCCCAGGAACAGCAGAGCCCAACGGGTGTTGGTCAGATGCATCTTGGAGAACTGGATGTAGGTCGGGATCAGGCCGGCACCGAACAGCATGCTGATGGTATAGATTACGGTCAGCACTTTTCTGCCCTGGTATTCTTTACGGGACAGAGGGTATGCGCAGAGGATGGTCAGTACCATACTGAAGGTGGTGTTCATCGCCAGATAGATGAAGCTGTTCTTGAAGCCGACCCACACGGACTTGTAGCTGAATACCAGCTTATAGCCGTTCAGGGTGGGCTTTACAGGCCACAGCAGCACCTGGCCGGTGGAAACCGCGATACCGGAGGAAATAGAGCAGGAAACAACGTAGACCATGGGATACAGCACCACGATCATGATCAGGATCAGCATGAAACCGCTGATAAAATACATGATCTTATCATCAGTCGAGTCCTTGATCTTGTTCTTATTGATGTTCGTCTTAGCCATAACTCCTCCTTTCTCAGAACAGCGCGTGTTCGCCATCCGTGATCTTCTTCACGAACCAGTTTACCGAGCACAGAATAATCAGGTTGGCAACGGAGTTCAGCAGGCTGACGGCGGTACTGAAGGACATCTGGTTCTGCTTCAGACCCACCTTGTAAACGTAGGTGGAAATCAGCTCGGACCGTTTGAGGTTCAGGTCGTTCTGCATCAGGTAAGCCTTTTCATAACCTACCGACATGATGTGTCCGGTGTTCATGATCATCTTAATGGCTACCGTAGGCAGGATGGCCGGCAGATCCACGTGCAGTACACGCTGGAACCGGCTGGCACCGTCGATCTGAGCCGCCTCATGCAGCTCGGGAGATACGCCGGACAGAGCAGCAATATAAATAATGGAGCTCCAGCCCAGGTTCTGCCAGATACCGGACCACACGTACATGTGGGTGAAGGCGCTGGCGCTCGCTCGTACATCGGGGGCGTTGCCGGAGTTGCCAAGCAGTTTCCAAATCGTACCCACTAAACCGAACACCGGGTTGCAGACCTGGTTCAGGATACCGACCAGCACCACCACGGAAATAAAGTGGGGCATATAGGACACGTTCTGTGCCAGCTTCTTCAGCTTTTCCTTGCGGCAAACGTGCAGCAGCAGAGCCATCAGCACGGCACAGGGCGTATCGATCAGCAGAGAGTAAACCGATACCGACAGGGTATTTCTCAGCAGCTCACCGAATTTCGGGCTGCCTACCAAACGCTGGAAGTGTTTCAGGCCTACCCAGGCGCTGCCCCAGATGCCCTTTTTCGCGGAGTAATCCCGGAAGGCGATCTGGATACCGTACATCGGGAGAAAGTGGAACACGATAATGTAGATCAGCGGGATCAGGCTCATCAGATGAAGCTGCCAGTTCCGACGGAACCGCACCCAGAAACGGTGCGACTTGGACCGATCAGCCACTTCCAGCTGCGCAGTGTTCATTTGCGTATTTGTACTCATTGTTTTTTCCTCTCATGGTTCATATAGAAGAGGGAGTCCGGGGTTTGCCCGGACTCCTCTTTCAGACCAGGGGGTACAATATTATTTGTACATACGGTCATAGGCAGCCTGCTGAATCTTCAGCAGATCAGCCAGATGCAGATCTTCGACCTGCTTCAGATGAGCGGCCCAGTCAGCATCGCTGTTGGGATCCTTCTCACCGGTGATGAAGTCAGCTCTTGCCTGTCTCAGATAGGTGAAGAAGTCGCTGCTGTACAGGGAGTACTCTTCGCTCTCTTCCTTGGTCTGAGAAACGCCGCCGACAAAGATCTTCTCAGGGTTGCTCTTTTCAGCCTGAGCGAAGTACTTCTTCATGTGATCGTTCAGCAGAGCGGTTCTCTTCTGGCCCCAGGTCATCGCTTCCTTGTTGGGGAATGCGACACGCATGGAGGAGTTGCCTTCCAGAGTCATGGTCATGCAGCCGTTCACGCCGTAGGTCTGGGTCAGAGCGGGATCGGAGAAAGCGTTGGCGTTCAGGATAACGACACCCTTGTGGCCGTCATCAGCATCGATGCCCCATTCCCAGTCAACGCCGTACTCGCCGTAGAAGGAACGCAGGGAGCCTTCCTCGCTCATCAGAGTCAGCAGGACGGTCAGAGCAGCTTCGGGGTTCTCAGCATCGGTGGTCACAAAGTTCTGGCAGGTGCACTGAGGGCCGTTCAGAGCGGCATAGGCGCCTTCCAGAGGAGGAAGCGGAACGTACTCGAACAGCAGAGGGGTCTCGTTCACGAAGCCCAGATCGCTGTGGCCGGTGAACATACCGGTGATAGCTACGTTATCGGGAGTGGTGACCATAGCACGCATTTCGTTCCAGCTGCCCATGGTGAAGTTCAGAGGGCTGATCAGGCCTTCCTTATACCACTGGTTCAGCATCTTCAGACCTTCGCGGTACTCGTTGGTGATATGAGGCAGATACAGCTGGCCGTCCTTGTCCAGAGCGTACCAGTAGTTGTCGTTGACGTAGGTGAAGTTGCACATCAGCCAGCCGATGTTGTCAGCGTTGAACTTAACGGAACCGATCATGGGGATCTCATCGGACTTGTCGCCGTTGCCGTTCATATCGTTGTCACGGAAGGCCAGCAGTACGCGGTGCAGGTCATCAAGGGTGGTAGGCACCGGTTCATTCAGCTTGTCCAGCCAGGTCTTGTTGATGTAGGTCAGGGAGCGGGGGATATCCGTGCTCTCATACATCAGGTTGTTCAGGCCGTAGCGGGAGCCGTCAGCTTCCAGACCGATCTTCCAGAACAGCTCGTTGATGTAAGCGGGATACAGATTGGTATCGCCGACACGCTCTCTCAGGTCGAAGTTGCTCATGAACTCATCGTCTTCCAGGTAAGGCTGGATGTTCAGCAGATAACCATCCTCGCCCATCTCACGACGGATAGCAGCACCGATACCGCTGAAGTACAGCAGCACGTCGGGGAGCTTCTCGCCGCCGGCCATCATGGTGTTCAGCTGAGTCATGTACTCCTTGCTGTCGAAGGGCACGAAATCGATGCTGTAACCGGTGGTCTCTTCCAGCCATCTGGTGTAGGCATTGGTCTCATAGTCCACGACACGGCTGCTGGCAGGGATACCGATAGTCACGGTAATGGGCTCAGCAGGCTCGGTCTTGCCTTCAGTCGCCTTGGTCTCATCCTGCTTCTTGGACTCCTTGGTCTCAGCAGAGGTGCCCTTGGATTCGGAAGGCTTGGACTCCGTGTTGTTGTTCCCGCCGCAGGCAGCCAGTCCCACCATCATGATGAGGGCCAGAGCCAGAGCCAGAACGCGTTTCACATTCTTCATCTCTTTTTCTCCTTTTCTATTTTTCCTTTCCGCACAGTACACGCCGGAAAGAAGATTACGCGTTTACTATATCATTCCTTCCGCCGGTATAGCAAGTCTCAAATTTCAATTCATGCGTCATTTTTCGAAAATCCGTGACTTTTTTCGAGAATTTTGCTATACTCTTCCTTAAATAAAACATTTCATCCTGGAGAGGGGAAATTTTGTTCAAGCGTTTTTCATCCAAAAAGAATACACAGTCTCTGTTCTGGCGCTATCTGACGATCCTCGCCACGCTGCTCTGTCTGCTTCTGCTGGTATCCCTGCTGATCACCCGGCTGTCCACAAGGGCACTCCGGGAAAGCTATCTGGCCCAGGCGGAGATCCACTTCCGGGACGACGGCAGCAACTTCCGAAGCATGCTGGATTCCCTGAGGCTGCTGCCGGACGCGGTGAAAAAGAACCTGAATACCCGGGGAGAAAGTCCCTACGTCAAGCTGTCCCGTCTGAAGCCCGGGGACAGTGCTAAAGCCGTGTCCTACCTGAACGATCTGTATAATTCTCTTTCAAGGCTGGGCTTCTCCTATCAGGCATCCCGGTTCTGCTTTATATATTTCCCGGAAAGCGGCTTCGGCGTTTCGGATTCCGCGATTTTTATGAATCCCCACATGGGGATTGACCGGTATTACATGCAGGCAGAAGGAAAACTTTCCGACCAGCTCGTTCTGGAGAAGAAGGATTCCCTCAACCGTTTCCGGCTGCTGTCGGTCCCCGGACTGAGCGTTGCGGATCTCCCGCAGCAGGACTATCTGCTGCTGCTTCTGGAGGTCCCGGCAAATGACTGCCTGATCGGCTCCTTCTATACCCGTGACAGCATAGAGTCCCTGTTCCGCTTCACCAACTATCCCGAGGGCAGCACCCTGCGGCTGTACCGGGAGGATCAGGAATTCTTCCGCAGCGGCGGAGAAGCCTCGGCCGACAGCCATGAATATACCGTCGAGATCATTCCCGATATCCACGTCCGCGCCGCTCTGACGATCCCGAACAGCTACTTCAGCCAGGAGGCCCGGCACACCAATCAGCAGATCCTGCGGATTCTGATCCTTACGGCCTTCTTCGGCAGTATCCTCTGTCTGCTGCTCTCCTATTTCAGCGTATCCCCGCTGCGGAAGCTGATCAGCCGTCATGAGCTGAACGAAAACGGCAGCTCCAACAGCGAGCTGTCCGTCATTGAAAACTATATCCGGACCTCCTCTGAAAAGAACCGCAGTCTGGAGGAGCGGCTGCTGTCCAGCCTGATTTCCTGCACCATGGCGGGCATTCCCCTCCGCAACGAGGCGGAGCTGGATCTGCTGCTGCCGCTCTTCGAGGAGCCGATGCGGCTGGCCCTGATCCATCAACGGCTGCCTCTTTCGGAGGAAAATACCGAGGAGCCCCTGCTGCCCACGTTGCTGGCCGCTCTGCCGGAAAGCTTCGTCTGCAACTACATTTCCCTGCAGGAGGTCTGCGTGCTCTTCCCCGCCAGGGACAGCTGCTGTCAGGAGCTGGAGGAAAATCTGCGCCAGCTGAACATGGATCTGGCGCTGGAATCCGCCGGAGCGTCGCTCATCTGCGGCATCAGCCGGCCCATCCTGGATCCCACCGAGCTGTCCGCCGCGATGCGGGAAGCACAGATGACCCTGCCGGTAGGGAACAGCAGCTTCGTGCTCTATGCCAAGAACGGCCCCGAGGACGGCATCGTCCCGGAAGCGGAGGGCTTCAACCTGGCGGCCTTCGAGCGGGCATTAGAGGGCTGGAACATGCACGGCATCACCCAGGAGCTGGACCGGTATCTGGAGCAGCTGACCCTTTCCCAGGAGGTCCATCCGGAGGAATGCTTTTCCTGTCTGCTGTTTCTGATCCGGAATTTCGCCGCGGTCAACCGGCTGGATTTTTCCGCCTATCAGAAGATCCGCTACATCGGCACCGCCTCTCCCGCCACCAACTTCCATTCGCTGCAGGATATCGTGGGCGGGCTTTTCGACCAGCGGGCGCTGCTGCAGGTAAGTGACCAGGAGATCCTTCAGGACAAGATCGTCCAATACATCAACGAGCATTTCACGGATGTGAACCTCTGCACCAGACAGATCGCCGACTACTTCAATACCTCCGAGCAGTTCATCTACAACGCGGTCTCCGCCAAGACCGACTGCGGCATCACGGCCTATCTGCACCGGCTGCGGGTAGAGCTGGCGGCCCGGCTGCTGACTACCCGGGAGGACTCCACCATGGAGATCGCGGCCCAGTGCGGCTTCTCCTCCAAGAGCACCTTCTACCGCAGCTTCAAGCAGCAGTATCACATGGCGCCCGCCGACTACCGCAGCAAATACAAAAATACCGCCGAGAGGGCGGATACCACCGAAGAAAGGGCCTCCGAAAATGGCTGATAAGAAGACCATCGAACCGCGGCAAAGCATGCTCCACAGCGCGCTGACCCGCCTGGGCGATATCATTTTAGTGAACCTCTGCTTTATCCTCTGCTGTCTCCCGGTGGTCACCATCGGCGCCTCGGTCCACGCGCTTTACGCGGCCTGCCTGGCAATGACGGACGGCAATGAGGAGCCTACCGCTTATTTCTTCAGGATCTTCAAGGCAGATTTCAAGCAGGCCGAGCTGGGCTGGCTGGTGGCACTGCCCCTCACCGTGATCATGGGCCTCAACACCCTGTCCATCATCACCTATATGGATGCCCAGACAGAGGGCTTTATGATGCCGCTCATCTTCTCGGTGGCTTCTCTGGTGCTCCTGTACGCCTATTTCACGATGTACTGGCTGCTCAGCGCCCGTTTCAATGTGGATACGAAGCCCCTGTTCCGGTATTCCCTGCGTCTGACTCTGGGATACCTGTTCAAGCTCATGCTGGTCAGCCTGCTGTTTCTCCTGCCCGTCATCCTGTTTCTGTTCCTGCCGGATGTCCTGGGCACCCTGCTGGTGGTCTGGGTCATGCTGTATTTCACGATGATCGCTTCTCTGGCCGTGGTCCTGTTCAAAAAGCCCTTCCGGGAGCTGGCTGAGCAGAACGGCCTGGAGCCCCTGGAGAAAGATGCTCCCGTAAAGGAGGAAGACTGATGGATAAACCGCACATTCTTTGGGTCGACCGTTCCTACACCCGCCCCCGGGCCGGCGTCCGGCCGCATACCCACCCCTTCATTCATCTGCTCTGCGTCTATGAAGGCACCGCCGACTTCATCGCGGGCGGCGACAGCTTCCCCCTGCACACCGGCGAGATGATCCTGATCTCCAAGGACGTACAGCATTCCTACAGCAACTCCTCCCAGGATGAGGTCCTTTACTACGGCGAGGTCAAATTCGTTCCGGATCCCACGACCCTCAATCTGCTGAAGGGCTGTCCCTATCTCCGGCTGGAGCAGCCGCTGGCCTTCCAGCTGTTCTCCCGCATCATCGAAGAATACGCGCCGGAGGGACACCAGTCCGATACCGCCGTGGAGGCCTTCCTGGCCGCGCTGCTGCAGCTGTTCACCGAGCCGCTGCGGGAGCCCCTGCAGCGGGATCAGCACGCGCTCGATATCTCCGGCTTTTCCCCGCTGTCCGTTCGGATCACCGAATACCTGGAGGCGCATTTTACGGAAAACGTCCAGCTGGAGGACATCGGTCAGGAGCTGGGCTACAACAGCGACTATCTCTGCCGGGCCTTCCATAAGGACACCGGGATCACCGTGCTGGACGCTTTGAACCGGATCCGGATCCGCCGGGCCGCCAAGCTGCTGGCCTACAGCGACCAGTCCGTGGCGGAGGTGGCCCTGCTCTGCGGCTTCGGCTCCAGTACCCAGTTCGGCCGTGTTTTCCAGAAATACATCGGCCTGACCCCCAGCCAATGCCGCCGGGCCTATCCCGCGGACGTGCTGTACGAAACGGAAAAAGCCTCCCTGGCGGAGCTGGAATCGCTCCGGGAGAGAGGCTTTCACAAGAACGTACTGTCGGGGACCGAACGGACCCTGTCCAGTCTTTTTAGTGAATGATGTAAGCGCCGCTGGCGATGATGCATTCGCCGGAAACGTAGGAGGAATCATCGCTGCACAGGTAAGCCACCAGAGCGGCGACCTCGCTGGGCTGGCCCAGACGGTGCATGGGATGAGAAGCCAGGATGGCCTTCATATTGGCCTCGGGGACCGCGCGCATCATTTCGGTGTCGATGCAGCCGGGCAGCACCGCGTTCACGGTGATGTTCTTACCGGCGGATTCCTTCGCCAGAGTACGGGTGAAGCCGTTGATGGCGCCCTTGGAGGCAGCATAGTTGCACTGACCGGCGTTGCCGTAGGCAGAGGTGGAGGAAATGTTGACGATCTTGCCGTATTCCTGAGCCCGCATATCCGGGATCACGGCGGCGCACATATTGGCCACACCGAAGAAGTTCACGTCCAGCACCGCGTGCATTTCCATGTCAGTCATCTTGTGGAACATTCTGTCCTTGGTGATGCCGGCGTTGTTGACCAGGATATCGATCCGGCCGAAGCGTTCCTTCACGGCGGCGACCGCTGCCTTTACGCTCTCGGGATCGGCGACGTTGCACTTGATGGCAATGACCTTCTCACCGGTGGGGTCCATTTCCTTGGCGGTGGCCTTGGCCAGCTCCTCGGCATAGTCCAGAATAGCCAGACCGGCTACACCGTCATGCACCAGACGCTCTGCGATAGCCTGGCCGATGCCCTTGCCGGCGCCGGTCACGATGGCAAATTTCCCTGCAAAATCAAACATGTTCGTTCTCCTTTATTTTCATAAATGTGCAGCGCCCTCCCCGGCTCGCCGGGTCGGGCGCTTTATAATTTCGATCAATACTGATAGAAGCCTTTGCCGGCCTTTACGCCCAGCTCGCCGGCAGCGACCTTCTGCGCGAAGACGTCATACATATAGGGCTTCTTGCCGGTTTCCTTGTACTTGGCCTCCAGCGTCGCGAAGAACTTGTCCACGCCCAGCATATCCACCGTCTGGAAGAAGCCGTAGGTGAAGCCGAGGCCGTGGATCAGGCAGATATCGGTCTCCTCGGCGGTGCAGAAGCCGTCCTCGACCAGGTAGCAGGCACTCTCGCCGATGGCCGCCAGCATATAGCCGAAGCCGAAGCCCGGCAGCTCCTGCTTCTCCCACAGTGGAGCCTTGCCCAGCTTCTGGAGCAGCAGATACAGCGCGCCCACGGTCTCCTTGGAGGCAGCGCCCTGGACCAGCTCGACGGGCTCGGCGCCCGCGAAGAAGTGCAGAGACACCAGCTTGTCGGCAGCCTTGAGGCCGGCGCCCAGTACGGAGGGAGCGATATCGTCGGTGCAGGAAGCCAGGATCGCTTCGGGAGCAACGGCGGCAAGCTTCGCCAGAGCAGCCTTCTTGGCCGCAGCGTCCTCAGGCAGCGCTTCCAGGATCAGATCCATTCCGGAAAGGAGAGCGGCATCCTCCGCTACCTTGACGGTCAGGCCCTCAGCCTTGGCCTTCTCGCCCAGAGCCAGCACCTCGGGCTGAGCGCCCAGGATACCGATGGACTTGATGTCCTTCAGGGTGAGGCCGTCCCACTTGGGGATATAGGACTCGTTCTGATCAAAAGGAGCTTCGTAATCGTAGAAGCCGTGGCCCGCCTGCAGGCCGATGGCGCCCCGCTCGGTCAGCGCGGTCACCAGATCGAACAGATAGGGCTTGACACCGGTACGGGCATAGGCGTCCGCCTGGATCTTCTGGGTCAGGTTCACACCGGTCATGTCCATCAGATGGAACGGGCCCTTCTTGCGGCCGAAGCCCTTCTCCATCAGGGTGTCGATATCGGGAATGCTCATGATGTCCGTCGCGGCCATGTACTGAGCCGTATTGTTGATGAAGCGGATCAGGTAGTTGCCGGCAAATCCGGGCAGCTCCTTCTTCTGCAGCACGGGCTTCTTGCCCAGGGAAATGCAGAAATCGTAGGCAGCCTTACCGGTCTCCTCACTGCAGTGAGGGCCCTGAACGACCTCGACGAAGGCCATGACCAGCGCGGGGTTGTAGAAGTGCATGTTGCAGAGGCGGGAAGGATCCTTCACGCTGTCCGCGAACAGGGAGGATACCATGAAGCTGGAGTTGGTCGCGATGATGGTGGTCGGGCGGACGATCTCGCTGATCTTGCCCAGGATCTCGCATTTCGCGGTCTTATCCTCATAGATGGCTTCGATGACCAGATCGGAATCCTCTACGGCTTCCTTCAGCTCGGCTTCCACGCGGAAGCGGGCGGCGATATCCGCCACCTGGGCCTCGGTCATACGCTTCTTGGCGACTCTGCCGGCCAGATATTCCTTGGACCAGGCCACCACGTCCTCGCGGACGGCGGGGATCAGGTCGAAGACAACGGTATTATAGCCATGGATCGCCGCGCAAAGGCCGATCTGTCTGCCCATGCGGCCGCCGCCGATGACCGTTACATTCTTGATTTCCATAACAGTTCCTCCTGTTTACTTTACTGTGATCACTCCGGCTTTCCGAAGCGTATCGATCTGTTCCTGCGTATAGCCCAGCTCCTTCAGGATCTCCTCGGAGTCCTGGCCGATGCGGCGGGCGGGCTTCATGGGCGCCTTCTCCACGCCCTCGATCTCCACGGGGGTCGTGGCCACCACTTCTACGTGGCCGTTGGGGTATTCCACCTTTTCCAGGTAGTCGTTGGCCCAGGCCTGCTCATCCTGCGGGATCTCGCAGAAGTGGCCCATGCGGGTGATGGGAAGTCCGGTGCCTCTGGCCTTCTCGATCCAGGTGGTGGAATCCTCCTTGAGATAGCCCTCGATCAGGCGCTGATGGATGTATTCGCGGTTGTCCCAGCGCTCCGGCATCTGCAGGTATTTGTCCTGCATCATGTCGTCCAGACCCAGCAGCTTGTACTGCTGAGGCAGCTGCTTTAAGGCATCCTGCAGCGCGATGTAAACGAACTCGCCGTCCTTGCACATATAGGCCTCGTGGAAGGGGGCCTTTTCCAGACGCTTGCGGGGATAGGCAAAGCCTTCCTCCCCCTGCGCCAGAAGCATCATGATCTGCTGAGAATAAATACCGCAGTGGTACAGGGAGGACTTCACCACGCAGCCCTTGCCGGTCCGCTCACGGTTGAAGAGGGCCGCGCAGATCTCCGTGGTCATGTTCATGCCGGTGAAGGTATCGCCCATGCTGGAGGGGGCGCTGACGACCTCCGCCGAGCCCTCCGGACGGGAGTCCGTCAGGAAGCCGGGGCGGGACCAGAAGGCCGTGGTATCGTAAGCGGGGGTGTCCGCCTCGGGGCCCTTCTCGCCGTAGCCCAGACCCAGGGCATAGATCAGCCGGGGGTACTTGGGGCACAGGTCCTCGTAATGCACGTGCATCTTCTTCAGGGACTGCGGCCGCATATTGCTCATGAAAATATCGGTCTCCGACAGCAGCTTATGGAAGATCTCCTGCCCCTCGGCCGTTCTCAGATCCAGAGACAGCATCCGTTTGCCGGCGTTGAACACGTCGAAGATCGGGTTCTCCTCGTCACTGAAGCGCTTCAGGTTGTGGTTCTTGCCGGTCGTGCGCCAGCCGTCGCCCTCCGCGCGCTCCAGCTTGATCACCTCGGCGCCCAGATCCTCCATCAGACGGCCGCAGACGGGGCCTGCCACCATGACGGAAAGCTCTACCATTTTGATTCCGCTTAAGGGTTTATTCATGTGTATATCCTTTCTCTTTTATTCGGGATAGGTTTGTATTTTCCTCTGTCAACATTATATGATACCCGCTCACTTTGTCAAGAGAAACGCAGGATTTGCCCGCTGTTTTCCCTTGAAATCCGGGCGTTTTCGGGAAACATGTCAATATTTGAAGAACTGCTCCATCTCCTCCAGCAGCTTCAGCTGGGTGCGGCAGCGGATCAGGTTATGCTCCGGCTTCTCCGTCCTGAAATACACGTCGCCCTCCAGGTAATCCCCCAGAAAACGGAGGCCCACCTCGTAGGTCATCAGCAGCGCGCCCAGGGGCAGCGTCTCCCGCTCCCGCGCCGTCAGGCTGTCGCCGCAGCCCTGCAGATACCCCCTCAGGTACGCCTCATAGCGCCGCGGATCGAAGTGTACCCGGGAAAGGTCGGGCTCGTCCTCCGCCGCCGTAGAGGCGCCGAAGCGGATCGCGTCCCCGAAATCGTTCATGGCCAGCCCGGGCATCACCGTGTCCAGATCGATCACGCAGAGGGCCCGGCGGCTGTCCCGGTCGAACAGGATATTGTTCAGCTTGGTATCGTTGTGGGTCACCCGCAGCGGCAGCTCGCCCCGCTCCAGCAGGGAAAGCGCGGCCCCGGCCAGCTTCTCCCGGCTCAGGACCTTTTCGATCTCCGGCCGGCAGGCGGCGGCCCGGCCCACGGGGTCCGCCTTCACCGTCTCCGCGAAGGCCCGGTACCGGGCCCGGGTGTCGTGGAAGCCCGGGATCGTTTCCTTTAACCGCTCCGCCGGAAAATCCTCCAGCAGCCGCTGGAATTCCCCGAAGGCCCGGCCGGCTTCGGCAAAAAGCGCCTCGTCCGCCTCCTGGAAGCAGACCGAGCGGGAAATGTACCGGGTCATGCGCCAGTATTCGCCGGCGGCGTCCCGGACGAAGGACTCTCCCGTCTTCGTCGGGAGCACCGTCAGGACCAGACGATCGGGGTCCTTGCCCTCTGCCGTCAGCTTCCTGCGGATATGCTCCGTCACCGCCGTCACGTTCTCCATCAGCTCCCAGGGCTTCCGGAACACGTAGCGGTTGATGCGCTGGAGGACGCAGGCCTCCTCCGCGCCGCCCTCCGCCGTCCGGATCAGCAGCGTCTCGTTGATATGGCCGCAGCCCAGCGGCTCCGCCGAAACGGGCCCCGCCGGAAATCCGTATTGATCCAGTAAGCCCATCAGTTCATCCGTCATTTCCATGCCTGTTCTCCTTTTCCGCCGATGCAGCCTCCTCCGTCCCGGAAAAGCCGTCACCTCCTGCCTCAGCCTCTTACGGCTTTATCCTTCCCGGCCCTCGCCGAAATTTTTCTCCGCCGCCCGGTAGTTGCTCAGCATGATGCCCAGTGTCAGGATCTCGGCAAGAATGCAGAGCAGATAAAAGGGCACGTAAGAGCCGGCGGCATCTGCCGCCATCCCGGCGACCGGTCCGCCCAGGAGGCTGCCCACCGCGTACAGCAGCTGAAACCGTGCCAGCTCCGTGCGTCTTTCCTCCTCCGGGAACCATTCGCCGACCCAGACCACGTCGCCGATGGTGATGAGCGCCAGCGAGGCGGCATATACGGCGATGGCGGGATAGAGCAGGAACCGCAGTCTGCCGATAAGGCACAGCGCCCCGGTCCCGACAAATAGCCCGATATAGTACAGACAGGAGGTCTTCTTCACCCCCTGCTTCTCACTGACTGCGCCGTACAGCAGCTTGGAGCCCAGAAGGCCGATCCCCGCCAGCGTCAGTCCCACGGCGGCCTTTTCCGCCGAAAAGCCTTCCGTGGCCGCATGCAGGGCCAGGCAGCTCCAGCCCACCGAGCAGGGCAGCGCGTTGAGCACGACCATCAGGTGGGTGCAGATCCGGCGGGGGAGGGGCATGGACCGGGAAGGGCCGTCCGCAGCCTTCTTTTTCTTCTGCAGGCTGCCGTCCTCGTAGGGCTTTAGACCCATCGTCTCCGGAGACTCCCGCAGCAGCAGGATGCTGACCGCCGTCAGCAGAAGCAGGAAGCAGGCCTCCGCGGTCAGGGAAAAACGCAGGCCCCGGCTCTTTATCATACCGGTCAGCAGCGACGGGATTCCCAGCATGCCCAGTCCGCTCATGGCGCTGATGATGCTGATCACCTGTGTCCTCCGGCTGACGAACCAGCGGTTTACCAGCAGCGACAGCGGCACCATACTGCCGAGCCCGTAGCCCAGCCCGATCAGCGCCATTCCCGCCAGATACAGGGGCAGCTCCGCGGCCAGCCCCAGCAACAGATACCCCAGGCACAGGATACTGCCGGCCAGAAGCAGCCCGCGCCGCAGGGGCATTTTCCGATAAAAGGCCGTGACCAGCAGCATGGCCAGCGCATTGGACAGGCTGCGGACGGTACCGAGCAGCGAGATCTGGGTCTGGGTAAATCCGTTCTGATCGCGGATAAAGGGATAATTCACCGATACGGAATTGGTCCCGATCCCCCCGAGCATGTAAAAATACAGTGCGCAGCCCAGCACGATGATCCAGCCGTAATGGCGTTTTTCGCGAGAAGCCTCTTTCATGGTCCGCCTCCTCCCGCCCGAAGGCCCGGGCGGCAGCTTCACCTTCATTTTCCCTCAAGCCTACCGCTTGCCCGGCGCTTTGTCAAACCGTTTCTGCCCTTCGCAGGCATTTGTTCCGGTCCTTCGCGCTTTTCCGGGCCGGGCATGAAAAGACCCCCTTTACCGCTTCGGCAAAGGGGATCCTTCACATTTGATTCAATACCCGGCCTTGGCCAGCAGCCGCTTCACATTTCCGGCAGCGCGGATCACACCGTGCCGTCCTTCCATACCGGCTTCCTCCAGAGAGAAAGCGCCTCTGAAGCCCATGTCCTTTAAGGCCTTGACCTGTTCCTTCAGGTTCACGATGCCCTTGCCCACCAGGCAGAAGCGCAGCGGGATCAGGGATTCCAGGTCATTCAGGTGGACCGTTTCGATCCGGTCACCGAAGGTCTTCATCAGAAGCTGCCAGTTGCCTACGGCGTAGGCATTTGCCACATCATAATTCACACCGATGGGCAGTTCTTTAAGGTTTTCCCACAGGGCCAGCATTCTATCCTGGTGGAAATTGAAGTCAGGATTCCGCCAAGCACCCGGCTTGGAGTGATTCTCTAACAACACCTTAAGGCCCATCTTCTCCGCTTCCTTCACAGCTACCTCGAAGCACCCGTAAATGCGGCTGATCGCCTCTTTATCGGTCTGCTCCTCGTAGTACTGTCCGGCAGTCAGGCGAATGTACTGAGCACCCAGAGCCCGGGTATAGCCCATGTCCTCGATCGCCTTCTTCACGGCTGCCTCCCTGGCTTCGGCTTCCGGATTGGAGAAGTCGGAGTAGGTGGATACCATCAGGAAGGGCAGAGTGCAGGCTTCCGCCTGACTCCGCACCTCGTCCAGGCTCATGGTGCCCAGACACTTCCGGTTGATATCGATGTGGTTCATGCCGGCGGATTCCGCCAGCTTGGACCACTGGGGCAGAGTGATGCTGCCGTTTTCAAAGTCCTGAAAAAGGGTCACCGGGAGGCAGCTGAATGCCGTTGCCTCCTGTCCCGGTACGGCGCTTATATCTCGCCTCCTACGATCTCGCCCACGACCTGATCAGCGATGTCCAGGGTCTTGGCGATATCTTCGTTGGTATGAGCGGTGGAAAGGTATACACGGCCGCGCTTGCTGGTCAGACGTACGCCCAGGTCCTCCATCCGCTTAACGAACTTCTGGTAGAAGGCCACGTCCGCGTGCTCGATCCAGTCTCTCAGATCGTCCACGTCCTCGTCAAAGCCGAAGTACAGGATAAATACGGCACCCACGTGACGGGCATATACCTTCACGCCGTACTTCTTGCCGATGGCGCGGAAGCCTTCCTCAAGCATCTTGCCCATTTCGTCGAAGCGCTCGTATACGCCGGGCTTCTGCAGCTCATGGATGGTAGCCAGAGCGGAAACGGTACCGATGGGCCAGCAGCTGAAGGTCCCGGCGGGGTGAGTGGCGTGCATCACGTCGCTGCGGCCGGCGATCATGGCGAAGGCGTAGCCGCCGGTGATGGCCTTACCGAAGGTAGCCATATCGGGGGTCACGTGATAGTATTCCTGAGCACCGCCCAGAGCGCAGTGGAAGCCGGTGATGACCTCGTCGAAGATCAGCAGAACGTTGTACTTCTTGGTCAGCTCACGCAGGCCCTCCAGATAGCCGGGACGAGGCAGGATAGGGCCGGAATCGAACATAACGGGTTCCATGCAGACGGCAGCGATGTCGTCATGGGTCTGGAACAGCTTCTCCAGGTAAGCCAGATCGTTCCAGGGAGCCAGGTACAGATCATCGGCGGAATTGGCGCGCTGACCCTTGGTGTGGATGATCTTTCTGGGGTTGTCTCTGTCGCCCAGCTCTTCCACCTTATCGGCTTCGATACTGATCTTGCATTCGTCGGTCCAGCCATGATAGTGACCCTCGATCTTGACGATCTTAGGCTTGCCGGTGAAGGCTCTGGCGGTACGCCAGGCATACATCAGCGCTTCACTGCCGGAGGAGCAGAAGGCCACGGACTCGGCGCAGGGGATGATCTCGCACAGCAGCTTGCCGAGGGCCAGAACGTCCTCGTTGGGGGAGGACAGCAGGCTGCCCTTCTGCAGCTGCTCTTCCACGGCCTTGATGACCGGCTCGGGGCAGTGACCCAGGATCAGCGGACCGAAGCCCAGGATATAGTCGATGTAATCGTTGCCATCCACATCGTAGCAGTGAGCGCCCTTACCGTGGGTCATGCAGATGGGGTATTTGCGGTAATGAGGAATCTGGAAAGCGGTTCCTACGCCGTCTACCAGATACTTGCTGGTCTCCTGGTGCAGAGCCTTGGAGCCTTCAGTATTGTAGGGCTGGTATTTCTTTGCCATTTTTTGATCTCCTTTGTAAATATTGCGGAAGGGGTTTTCTTTCCTTCCGGAATCAGCGATGCTTTGCCCAATCCTCCAGGGGCCGTTGGTCCGGATACAGGGGACCGCCGGCGGCGTCCTTATTGGACTCCAGATAAGGATTGATGGGTTTGGGCCCTTCCCCGATCTCAAAGCCGCCGCTCACCAGCAGGTCGGTGCCGGTGACGAAGCTGGCCCAGGGACTGGCCAGGAACAGTGCCGCGCGGGCCACCTCATCGGGTCGGCCGCCTCGGTTGAACCACTGGAGGGAATCGGAGTACTGCATAAAGCTCTTGTCTCCCACTTCCTCGCAGGTCTTCTCCAACATACCGGTAACAATGTTGCCGGGCTTGATCTCCACGCAGCGCACGCCATGACGGGCCTCGTCGATCGCGATGGTCTTCGTCATGCAGGCGATGGCGCCCTTGGCGGCGGTATAGGCGCAGGCGCCCTCATCCCCCAGCTGGCCCACCACGGAGCCCACGTTCAGGATGACGCCCTTCGTCCTCCGCAGCTCCGGAAGAGCCGTGCGGATCGCCACGAAGTAGGCAATGAAATTGGTGTTCATGACCTCCATGAACTCGTCCAGAGACCATTCGTCCGCCGGACGCTGGGGCGGAAAGATCCCGGCGCAGTTGAACAGGATGTCCAGCCTGCCGAAATGCGCGATCGCCTTCCGTACCGTCTCCTCCAGCTTCGGAAAATCCGACACGTCGCAGGGCATGAACAGCGCCCGGCCCTTGCCCAGGGCGTTGAGCGCGGCCTCCTCTTCCCGGCCGGCCTTCTCATTACGGCCCACAAAGACCACGTCGATCCCGGCCTGCACAAAAGTCTCCACGGTGGAGCGGCCGATGCCACTGGTCCCGCCGGTCATAAAGGCGCATTTGCCCTTCATGGCTTCTTCGATGGTAAAATACTTCTCCACGGTGCCTCCTTTTACAGGGCTGTGCGGTATTCCGGCTTTCCCTTGACCTCCCGCGGCAGACGGTAAAGCCGTCCGTAATGGGGCGCGTCAAAGTCATAGCCCCGGGGAGCGAAATCGTCCCGGTCCACGTGAGCGGCGGAGGTGACGTAAAGCTCCGTCAGCTCCTTCCCGCCGAAGATCAGCGAGGAGGTCTGGCCGTCCGGCAGCGGCAGATGCAGCAGCAGTTCGCCGTCCGCACTGTAATGGTATACGCCGTAGCCGTACCACTGCGCCAGCCAGATATCTCCCTGCGCGTCCACCGTGAGACCGTCCGGGACGCCCTCGTTGTCCGGGACCCGGATCAGCAGACGTTTGCCGGAGACGGTGCCCCGGTCCGGGTCGTAATCGTAGGCCCAGACCCTGCGGAAGCAGGAATCCACCGCGTACAGGGTGCGCTCGTCCGGAGAAAAGCCGATGCCGTTCGCCAGGCCGAAGCCCTCGTCCAGCAGAATGATCCTCCCGTCCGGCTCCATGCTGTACAGCGCCCCTCTCGGGAAATCCGGCACGTTGTCATAGTAGTTGGTACCGAAAAGGAACCGTCCCCGGGGCCCTGCCGCCGCGTCGTTGCAGCTGAGCGGCTTCCCCTGAAACTCCTGAGTCAGGAGCGTCAGCGCGCCATCCCGATCCAGCCGGTAAATGCCCTCCCGGGTCGCCAGAATGAACCCTCCGGTCTCCCGCAGCGCATAGCCGGTCACACTGAGCCCCCGAAGCACGGTCTGCTTCTCAGCGGAAGCCGGCCGGAAGCGGTACAGCTCGCCCGCGCCGGCATCGATCCAGTACAGGCACTGCTCCTTCTCATCCCAGACAGGGCATTCGCCGCAGAGGGCGCCGCTGTCGTCAACGATGTCCCAGTAAGCCACAGTGTATCTCTCCTTTTCGAAAAGGGGGAAGGGAGGAAGCCGAAGCCTCCTCCCGAAAATGAATTACAGCTTGAAATCCACGATCGCGGCCCAGCCTGCATCCACAAACTGAGACAGCGTTCTCTGAGAGCAGCCGAAGCGGATGAATTCCCAATCCGGCAGTGCTTCCAGATCGTAAGCGCGGTTGAATTCGGGGATCCGGCGCAGTCTGCCGATCACGTCCTCCGGGACCTCGTCGTTGATGTGCTCAACGAATTCGGTCTCCTTGGCCAGAGCGGTGTGGATACCGGCGGACAGAGACATGCTCATGTCGGCACCGGCCAGAGCCGTGGCGTGATAGCCGCCGCGCATGCCGGCAGGCATCAGCTTGGACTCATAGCCCCGCTCTCTGCAGATCTTGTAAGCCTTCTTGATGGCGGCGGTACCGGCGCAGATGATATCGCTTTCGGAAACGTCAGCCTGCATATCGTGAGCCACATCACGCAGATAGTCGTCCAGACGGCCGACCATGATCACGGAGAATACGCAGCCGGGCTTCTTGCCGGCGGCGCGGCAGCGCTCCAGACCTCTCTGCTGGGCAGCAGCCACGGCAACGGCCTGAGCCACGGTGAAGCTTACGGTACCGACGGTGGTGATACCCTCGGCAGTCAGCTCCTCGATAGCCTTGATACCGGCCTTGGTGGCAGGGACCTTAACGGCAATGTTGGGAGCCCAGGCAGCCAGACGCTTGCCCATCTCTACCATAACCTCGGCATCGCCCTGCTTCTTGGGGTTGACCTGAGCGCAGACAAAGCCCTGAACGCCCTTGGTGGCCTCGAAGATCGGCATGAACTTCTTGGCGATCTCAACGGTCACGCAGCGCAGGATCTCTTCAGCCTTGGCATCGCCGGTAAGACCTACGGCGCTGTCCAGGAAAGGACGCCAGAATTCGGGGTTGCCGTACAGAGACCGCTTGATCAGCAGGGGGTTGGTGGTCACGCCGGTAGCGCCGTTATCGATGGCGATATCCATGCTGTCGTACTCGGCGCTGTCGTTCCACCAGAAGCTGGGGGTCTCACTTAACCATTTCAAATATGCATTCGTTGCCATAATTATGCCTCCTTAAGCCGCGAGCCGCTTAGACGCGCTCCACGGTGCCTTCCCAGGTATCCATAGCCTTCTTGCGGGAGTGCTCGTCGTACCAGTGCTTGGTAACGGTCTTGGCTCTGGTGTAGAAGCGAACGCCGTCCAGGCCCAGAACGTGCTGGTCGCCGAAGAAGGATTCCTTGTTGCCGGAGAAGGGGAAGTAAGCCGAAGGTACGGGGATACCGACGTTGATACCGACCATGCCGCCGTCGGTCAGCAGCTCGAACTGGCGAGCATAGTAACCGTTCTGGGTGAAGATAACGGAGCCGTTGGCGAAGGGGTTGGCGTTCATGACAGCCAGGCCTTCCTCGAAGCTGGCCACACGCTTGATCAGGGTCACGGGACCGAAGACCTCGCGATCGCCGATGGTCATGCCGGGCTTAACGTGGTCAAAGATGGTCGGGCCGACGAAGAAGCCCTTCTCGAAGCCGGGAACCACGATATCGCGGCCGTCCAGAACCAGCTCGGCACCCTCATCGATACCCTTCTGGATCCAGTTGCAGATGGACTTCTTGTGGCCTTCGTTGACCACAGGGCCCAGCTGAGTCTCGGGATCGTAAGCGCAGCCGACCTTCAGAGCCATAGCCTTTTCCTTCAGCAGAGCAACGAACTTGTCGGCAATGCTTTCCTGGACAACGACTACAGGCAGAGCCATGCAGCGCATGCCGGCGCAGCCGTAGGTGGAGTTGATGATGGCGTTGGTAGCGCTCTCAAGATCGCAGTCCTCCAGCACCAGAGCATGGTTCTTGGCTTCGCACTGAGCCTGAACTCTCTTGCCGTGAGCGGCAGCTACGGAGTAGATGTGTTTGCCGATATCGGTGGAGCCTACGAAGGTAACGGCCTTGATGCGGGGATCGGTCAGGAACAGCTCGGATTCGTTGCGGCTGCAGGTGACAAGGTTCACAACGCCGGCAGGGAAGCCGCCTTCCTTATAGAACAGCTCCATGATCCGCATGGAGGTCAGAGGGGTGTAGGAAGCAGCCTTCAGGACTACGGTGTTGCCGGTGGCGATAGCCAGAGGAACCATCCAGCCCCAAGGGATCATAGCGGGGAAGTTGAAAGGAACGATACCGGCTACAACGCCCAGAGGCATACGGTAGGAAGCGGTATCGAAACCGGTGGTAACCTGCAGGGAAGCGCTGCCCTGGGAAACGAAAGGAGTGGCGCAGGCCAGCTCGGTGGGTTCGATAGCCTTCAGGATATCGCCCTTGGCTTCGTTCAGGTTCTTACCAAGTTCCTTAGCGCAAAGAACGGTCAGCTCATCCAGGTGCTCGACCAGGATATTGCGCCACTTGAACATCATCTGAGTTCTCTTGCTCAGAGAGGTCATGGACCATTCGGGGAAAGCCGCAGCTGCGGAAGCGATGGCATCCTCAACCTCTTCCTTGGTGCAGCAAGGCACCTCAGCGATCACTTCACCGGTGGAGGAATCGCTGACGGGCATCCACTTTTCGGTCTTGGATTCACGCCATTCACCGTAGACGCAATACTTCATTCTTTCGACTGCCATAATCTTGTTCTCCTTTATAGCTATTTTTTGGCCTGTCGTCCAGTCTGCCGGCTGCAACAACACGGCTATTTTGCTATCTTCACTATACAGGGCCGCGCCGGGATTGTCAAGCTATATTCCTACGATTGCGAAAAAGAATTTCATTTTGAAGCAGTTGATTTCAATATTTGAAATTGAAAGTCGTTTTGCTCTGCCAAGGCGCAGAACAGCCTGTCCTCCCGGTCCGGAGCACCGCTCCCCCGCCGGATTTTTCTCCGCGTAATTTGAAATCGCATTTCGTTTTTTCACAATTTTCTTGACAAATGCCCCTTCTGCCTATATTATGAGGAAGTCATCAAGGGTCTGCTGCGATAACCACGTAGGATTTTTTAGCCGCCTCCTTTTCCGACGGCCCGAGGGGGTCCCTTCCCCTATGCGCCGTTATCACGGGACCGATGAGCTTGGAGGTACCGAAATGCCCACCAGTGGAACGTCCGATGCGCTGCGCAATCTTTCATCCGATAAATTACTGGCTATTCTGGAGGCCCTGTCCGCCTGCAGCATGCCCCTGCGCCTGCAGGACCTGTCCGAGCAGGTCGGCATGTCCCAATCCACGGTGCTCCGCTATCTCAATTCCCTGAAAAACAGCGGCTACGTCTACCAGGAGGAGGACACCCAGCGCTACGCCCTGACCTGGAAGGTCGGGCAGCTCACCCGCAACGTGGGCAGCGCCCTGAGCCTGCGCGCCATCACCGGCGGCTTCATCAGCCGGCTGGCCCACAGTCTGAACAGCGGCGTCTGCCTGGTGATCGAGCAGGGCGGCGAATGCGCCTATCTGGACTGCCTGGATACGCCCTCCCGGATGGAGGGCACCCTTCAGCGGATCGGCAAACGCGCCCCGCTCCACTGCACCGCCTCCGGCAAGGTGCTGCTGGCCCGGAAGGACGCGGCGGCCCTGGAGCACTATATCCAGGAGAGCGGCCTGAACGCCCTCACCGCCTACACCATCACCGATGCCGCCGTGCTGAAGCAGCAGCTGCAGGAGGTGCGGGAGAAGGGCTTCGCCCGGGAGGATGAGGAGTGCGAGCTGGGCCTGCGCTGCGTGTCCATGCCCCTTTACGATTACAACGATCAGATCGTTGCCGCCCTCAGCGTCTTCGGCAGCAATGCCCGGATGAGCGACGAATCCGTGGAGAAGGAGATCCTGCCGGCTCTGGCGGAGGCCACCGCGGAGATCAGCAGACGGCTGGGCAGCTCCCTGATGTAAGACGGCTGATATAGAAAAAAGTCCTTCCGGAGGCGGAAGGACTTTTTTGTTTGGGCCGCGTTCTACGCTCTGCGGTTTTTCCTGCGGATCTCGGCGTTCTGCGCCTCCTGCGGAGCTTCGGCATGCTCCGGCGTCTGCGGCGTTTCGGCGGCGGGCGTCTGCGGCGCGGCGCCTGCGGATGCCTCTTCAGGCGGCGTCTCTTCGGAGGTCTGCGCCTCCTGCCCCTCCGCGCGGAGCCCCTTGCGCTTTTCCAGCCAGGGGATCAGGATCTGCACGTAGATATATACCAGCAGAGCCGCCACGGGGATGGCGATCAGAATGCCGACCACGCCCCACAGCCTGCCCAAGGCGATGATAGCCACCAGGATCAGCACGCCGGGCACGTTCAGTGCGCCGCCGAAGAGCCTCGGCTTGATCACGTAGGCGTCCAGCCCCTGCAGCACCAGCGTCAGGATCAGGAAGGGGATCACGCAGCCGGGCTTCACCAGCAGCAGGATGAACGCGCCGCCGGCGGCGCCCACGATAGGGCCGAAGGTGGGGGCCAGGTTGGTGACGCCCACCAGCACGGAGATCACCAGCGCGTTCGGCATGCGGAAGATCACCATCACCAGGAAGTTGACTCCGCCGATGATGAGCGCGTCCAGCAGCTCGCAGAGGATGTATTTGCTGAAAATATCGTTGAATTTGTTGCCCAGCACCGCCAGCTGACGGAAGCTTCGCTCAGGCAGCAGGAGCTTGGCCAGATAGCGGACCGTGTCGTGGATCATGTCCTTGGCGCCCAGCAGGTAAATGGCGATCACCGCGCCGATCAGGACGCTGACCACACGGCTGCCGATGTGAGAGGTGGTCTCGATGATCCCGCTCAGATTGTCCGCGATCAGCTCGCCCAGACGGGAGATCGGGCCCTCCACGCCGTTCGCGAATTCCACCAGCTGCTCCAGCAGCTCCTTGAAGGGCGGCTTTGCCGTGGCGGCGAAGTTCACCAGGTTCTCCAGGTAGACCTCCACGTTGTCCAGGAGGGACTGGATGCTGCTGACCAGCTGAGGGATCAGGGAGGACAGCAGCAGGGACAGGAAGGCCAGCGTCAGGACCACGGTGACCGTCACCGACAGACTCCAGCGCGCCTTCTCCTTCTTCAGCCATTTGAACACCTTCCGGTCGAAAAATTCCGCGAGGGGGACCAGGATATAGGCGATCACCGCGCCGATGATCACCGGCCGGAACATGTCCAGCACCTTGCCGACCGCCCGGAAAAAGATATCCAGGTGGGTGATCAGAACGTAAAACAGGACGGTGGCGCAGCCGGCCAGCGCATAGGTCTTCCACCGCGAATCCACGTCCTTGAATTTTTTGATCATACTCTCCTTCCCTCCTCTCAGCTTCCGCGAAGGCTGTCCCGGCGCCCGCAGGGCGCCGGCTGCCGTATTTTATCATCTAAGGGGTCAAAGCTCTCCCGGCCGCCGCAGCTTCAGGGGCAAATAGCGGGGAAAGGAGGCCCGCAGCACGCTGCGCAGCCCCCTTTCCGTCCGGGTCATCGGTCGAAAGGATTTTCCTTCCGCACGTAAGCTTCGTTTGCTTTTTCAGGCACCTTACCCAGAGCCGCCAGTTCCTCGGCGATCTCCTGCATGCCGTAGGCTTCCCAGGTGGCCTTGTAGGGCCAGCCCGTGGAGCGTTCCCAGCCGGAGGCCTCGTAGTACAGATCCACTGCATCGTTCCACTCGGTCCAATTCATTACATTACCGAAAGGATCGGGGAAAGTCAAGAACCAGTAGGCATTTTCCACTTCCATGTCGCGGGTACGGCCGTGGTTCCGCATCAGGATGGCCCGCTCCAGCAGTCTGGCGCGCTCGCCGGACTCCAGCAGCATCTCCTTGGTCACGCCCTCGCAGCCGGTGGCCGCCGCGTACAGCTCCGCCTCCATCTCCTCCCAGTAAGGGGTCGGGGACTTGTATTCGCAGAGCAGCAGGGAATCCTTGAGCACGCCCAGCTCGTTGTTGCGGACGACGCGCTGCATGAACTGCGGGCTGTGGCTGGGATCGTCCTTGTACTGCATGTAGTTCTCGATCCAGTCGTGGAAATGCTGTCCGCAGATCTCGTCGCGGGAGCCGGCCATGTCGGTCAGGGAGGTGCAGAGCCACACGAACTTGTGGCAGCCCTGGAAGCCTCTGCCCTGCCAGTGGGAGCTTTCGCCCCAGCAGGATTCCAGGCTCACCGGGATATCCAGCCTCTCGCCGGTCACGTTGTTCCAGCGGTTATGGTAAATACTCTTGCCGTATTTCTCCATGCCCAGCTTGCGGATCGCCCGGCCCATGCCCTCAGCCAGCAGATCGCCCATCGGCGTGGTGCGGTAGACCATGCTGTGGATGAGGTAGGCGGCAAATTCTGCGTCGGAGAGCTTCACCTCGCGGCCGAAATCCAGGCCCTCCAGCAGGCCCTCCTGCTTGCACATGGACAGCCAGGTCATGTACCAGACGGTGATGTCCCATTTGTCCAGGCCGTACTGGTTGCAGCACCAGTTGATCACGTTGCCGTAGGCCTTGCTGTTCTTGGCGATATTCATCTGGTCGCCGGGATAGCGGGCCAGGGTGACGTTCAGGGCGGGGTCGTCGGGATCCGTATTGGTGGCGACCATCCAGGTGTAGGCGCCCTTCTTCTCCTGACGGTGCGAATGGATCGCCGCGCCGATCACGGAGTGGCTGTCATACTGCTGCACGCCGGTGATGGGATCCAGGCATTTGCCGACCATGGCGACCTTGTCGCCGGGCACCAGCGGATCCGGAATATTGAACTGCGCGCCCAGGCAGGGAGTATTGCAGCCCTGGTTGCAGGCCAGTCCGCCGCGGCAGTAATCCGGCGGCGCGGGCTCGGAGCCTCTGCCGAAGGGGATGCCGATGGTATCCACGTGCTTCAGCGGCGAAGGCGCGTTCTTCGGATCGCCGGCCAGCTCGCGCAGCGCCAGGACCTTCTCGGGATGAGCGGGCCTGATGCGGCCGGTGCCCCGGACCACGATGGCCTTCAGGTTCTTGGAGCCCATGACGGCGCCGAAGCCGGGCTTGGCGGCGGCGCTGTCCGCGTGGGTCACGATGGTGGCGCAGCGGTGCAGGTTCTCACCGGCCGGGCCGATGACCAGCGCGTGGGCGTCGGAGCCGTGCTTTTTGAAGATCTCCTGCTGCGTATCGATCACGTAATCGCCCCAGAGCCAGTCCGCGTTCAGGAACTGGACCTTGCCGTCCTCGATCAGCACGTAGCTGTGCTCGGAGGCCTTGCCCTCCAGGATGAAGCCGTCGTAGCCCGCCCACTTTAACGCCGCGCCGAAGAAGCCGCCGATGGAGCTGTGGGTGTACTGCTCGGGGATATTTTTCGCGGAGACGCCGGTCATGATGGCTCTGCCGCTGATGGGCAGGCCCGTGCCGCAGCAGGGACCCGTCATGTAGATCAGCTTGTTCCGGGGATCCAGGGCGGGGACCGCCTCCTTCACCTCATCCCACCAGATCTTGTCGGCCATGGCTCTTCCGCCCACGTAATCCGGCAAATACTTCGCCGTGGGCATGACCTCCGTGGTCTGATTCGTCAGATCGATCCGCAGGATCTTGCCGGCATAGCCGTACAGTTCCTCGGGCTGTTTCCATTCAGCTTTCATGAGGCGCATCTCCTTCCTGACCAATGCCCAGGCAGCGCACCGGGCAGCCTGCCACGCAGGCCGGGCCTTCGGCCCGGCCCCGGCAAAGGTCGCATTTGCGGGCCTTGCGGGCCTGCCGATCCATGGTGATCCGGCTGGGGGTAAAGCGGCAGGCCCTGGCGCAGAGGCCGCAGCCCACGCACTGCTCTTCATTCACGTAAACGATCCCGTTCTCATCGATGCACATGGCCTTGTCCTTCTTCGGGCAGGCGTTGTAGCAGGGATGATCCTCGCACTGCATGCAGGGCAGTACCTTGAACCGGAGCTGCTTGTAGTCCGGCTCGGCCAGCTGAATGCAGCCGAGGCCCGGGCCGGTCTCGCCGAAATGCACCAGACTGCAGGTCAGGGTGCAGCTCGCGCAGCCCAGGCACAGGGAGTGCTCCGCGGGATACTGAATAATATGATCCTTGAATTCCATGAAAGGCTCCTTCCGTTTTATTCGCGGTAAAAGCTTACCTTAAGGTCAAAGCTCTCCATCCTGTCCAGCGGCCAGAAGGGTCTGGGCACGTACTTAAAGGGCATGGCCGCCAGATTGGCCGAGGAAGAGCCGGGGGTGTCCGTAGGATAGAACAGGGTGGAGAATTCCGAATATTTATGCTTGTACTGGGTCGCGGATTTCACCATGACCAGGCGGAAGTCCGCGGGCTCCACGCCGAAGCCCCGGTACAGCTTGGGATCGCTGCTGTTGCCCATCTTGGTCATCACCACGATCTCGATCTCGCCGGTCACCAGGACCGCGGTCCGGCCGGAGGTCTTCCGGCTCTTGGGCCAGATGCTGCCCATGTAGCTGCCGTCGTGCAGGGATTTGACCGTCGCGGTGATGGTATAAGGCTTCTGGAAGTTGGGCTCCTTGGTGCCGCCCAGGGTGAATTCGCCGGTGCCGCCGACGCCCAGAGCGAAGGCCTTCTCCACGGAGGGCTCGTCCGCCACGTAAACGCAGGCCGGGAACTTTTCCTTGCGCTCCATCAGATGCTGCAGCACGAAGGAGCTGTCGGCGCTGGAGCCGGCATTGGGCGAGTCGGCGGAGTCCACCAGGATCACGGGGGCCTCGGTCTCATTGGCCAGCGCGGCGTCGATCACCTCGTCCACGGTATACAGCTTGATCTCCATCTCTCTGCGGATGTCGAAAAGCTTCTGCGCCAGGTCCTTCGCGTAGAATTCCGCGGTCGCCTTGTCCTCGGCGCTCACCAGCACGGTGGAGCCGGCATCGGGCAGGTCCAGCCAGGGCTGCATCTGGAAGATGGAGAAGTCCAGGATCCTGCCCGCCTTCACCAGCGCGTGGGCGCTGTTAATGAGGTCGGCAAAGACGCCCTGGTTCGTGTCATAGCCCTCGGCGGGAACGATCATGGGCACCCGTACCCTGGCCTCGTACAGGGGCTTGCCCTGCAGCAGGCGGATACCGTGCATGGCGCAGCGGGCGCCGGTCTCATAGAAATCGATATGCGGGTAGGTCTGGTAGCCTGCGCAGCCATCGGAAAGCTTCATCATCTTGTCGGTGATATTCGCGTGCATATCGCCGCTGTGGACCACGACCACGTCGGGGCCGACGGCCTTCCGGACCGTCTCCAGGATATAGCCGCAGCCGTCCTGGTGCTCTTCCATGTCCGTCGCGCCGTGCAGAGCCAGGAAAACGCCGTCCACGGGGCCGTATTTCTTCAGCGCGTCCAGCACGTCTGCCAGGAACTCATCCACCACCTTCTTCATCACGGGGCCGCCGCTGGTGGCGGAAAATGCCGCGGTGGGGATCACCTCATAGCCGGCCTCCTTCACGCTGTCGATGATACCGGACAGCATGCTCTTGGGGCTGTTGGCATTGGGGTCGAAAAACTGCTCGCCGCGTATGACCGAATAACGGTTGATATCAGAATGGTAAACTGAGAAGGAATTGGACTCCTGCTGGAATCCGCCTACTAAGATTTTCATAAGACGCCACCTCCTAATGGTATGTCTATCCTATCATGTTTTGTTTCTCTTGACAATATCTCTCCGGCGCATTTATCAAAAATAAATTGCAATTTCATTTTTTGAACTCGCAATTCAGTTTAGAAAAAAATCCGGCGGAGGGGTAGCATTTTCCGGCAAATATGCTATAGTGAAGCTACCAAACGAAAGGACGGTTTTCCTATGCTGACACAGCTTTCCGATCAGATTTTCAAACTGGCAGAGTCTCCCCGCTACCACGAGGGCGCTGTCTGGTTCACGGACATTCAGACCCATACCCTTTATCGCTGGACGGAGGGCGAGCCCCAGCCGGTGATGCAGGAGCCCCAGGTCTGCTCCTTTATTTTCGACGAGGACGGCGGCATGGTCTTCGGCAACTTCGACGGCCTTTATAAGAAGGAAAAGGACGGCAGCATCCGCACCCTGGCCGAGGGCCTGAAGATCAACGACATGGGCGTGGACCCCGCGGGCCGCATCCTCTTCGGCACCAACTACCACAGCGGCGCCCGCAAATACCCGCTGGGCTCCCTGTACCGCTACAGCCGCGAGAAGGGGCTGGAGGAGCTGGATTACGGCTACCACCTGTCCAACGGCATCGTCTTCGCGCCGGACGGAAAGACCATGTACGCCGTGGATACCTCCGTGCGCTGCATTTTCCGCTATGATTACGATCCCGAGACCGGCGCCTTCGGCCGCCGGGAGATCTTCACCCGCTTCCGCATGGACGACGGCATGCCCGACGGCATGACCATCGACAGCGAGGGGTGTCTCTGGACCGCTCACTGGTACGGCTACTGCGTGATCCGCACCTCCCCTGAGGGAGAGATGCTGGAGAAGATCCCGATGCCCGTGGGTCTCGTGAGCGCCGTGGAGTTCACGCCCAAGGGCCTGTTCGTCACCTCCGGCACCGACTACGGCCGGCTGGACATCGCGCCTGCCTCCTTCGATCCCAAGACCGCGCCCGGCCTGGACGGCCACGTCTTCCTGCTGAAGACCCCCCACACCGGAGCCCCTCACGGCCTCTGCCGGAGCTGAGCTGAGCCTGCGTCTGAATAAAGGCCGTAAAAGAGA
>JAZLJI010000060.1:0-21801 GCA_045617825.1 Lachnospiraceae bacterium | reverse complement strand
CCCACGTATACGGGATCGCCGGCCTTGTGTACGCCGTCGGTGCCGTCATAGGTGCCGTACAGAGGCTTCATGTCGGGGCCGAGCACGGGAGCGGCCTTGCACTGGTCTGCCTCGTAGCAGCCGAACAGGCCTCTGACGGGCGTATCGAAGGGCACCTCGCTGCCGTCAGCCTTCTTGTAGGTGCCATCGGTGGCACCGGCCATTCTCAGGCTGGCACCCTGGGTGAAGCCCAGCTCAGAGGGCACGTAGGCCACCCAGTCGTTGGTATAGCCGCAGACCAGGGTGTTCTTGTACTTCAGGGACTCACCGGCCTCGCGGACCCGGTCGCCGTTGGTATCGAACATCTCGTAGGGAGACAGGGTGAAGGCCACCTCGCCCACGCGGTAGGCGTTCATTTCCATGGGCTGAGCCTGAGGCGTCATCGCCTTGCGGTTGATGACGTTTGCCGCGTGATAGAAGGAATGGATCTCGCCGGCGGAGGCGGCGGCCATCTTCTCGATGTTCTTCACGTCGTAAGCGGGGGTGTTGTAGGTGGCGCGGAAGTAGTCCACCATCTCCTGCGCGATCTTCATGGAGCCCTCACCGATCTCGGTGTAGTAGCCGCCGGAGCGGAAGGGCACCAGGCGCCGGTTCTGCGCGGATTCCACGCGGGCGTCGCCCAGGCATTCCTTCATGACGGACTTCTTCTTGAAGGACTTCACCGCCAGCTTGCCCAGCAGCTGTCCGTATACGCCGAAGTCGTTGGGAACGCTGTTCTGACCGAAGACCTTACCCTCCTGGTCGTACAGGTCCACGTTCTGACGGGTGATCTCGGGGATCTGCTCCCAGCTGAACTGGCCCTTAGGGTTGCAGTTGCCGCAGTCGCCCTGGAAGTAGGCGCATTTGCAGCCCAGCTGATGCTCCACGTAATCGCGGAACGGTCCGATGAAGTCGGGGCTGTAGCAGGCTCTCTCCTGCACGCCGTAGCGGGAAATGGAGGCCAGGCCGCCGGACTGTACGGTGGCGTGGGCGCGGAAGTTGCAGACCGCCACGGGTTCCTTGGCGTCACGCTCGATCCACAGCAGCATCATGTTGTGGTTGGCAACGGTCATGTGGGCCACGCCCTCGGCCGGCAGCTCGCCGTTCTCGCCGCTGTTGAAGCCGGAGGTATATTCCTTGCCGTCCACCAGATACTTCTCACCGATATGGTTGAAGTTCGGACCCAGCACGCCCAGCGGGATGCTGTGGTCTTCCTTGGCTACCAGCGGGAAATGCCGCACGTAGTTGTAATATTTGCCGTCGCCGTGAGCCGCGACCACGGTACCGGTCTTCATGTCGGTGACCAGGGCCAGATCGGCCAGAGCCTGCTCGGCAGCCTGCACGCAGGCACGGACGTAGTTGTCCTCCGCGAACTTCAGGTTCTCCAGGCAGTTGGTCTTCTTGCCGTCGCTGTCGGTGAAGACGTTCAGGTAGGTGGGATCGGTCTTGCTGCAGTAGCCGTCAACGAAGAAGCAGATGCCGGAGTGGGTGTGGGTGCCGTTGCAGTAAATGCGCTCGGGACGGACGTTCATCCGGGCGGTGATGGCTTCGCGTACCCGCCGGGTCAGTTCCTCGGCAGCCATGCAGCTATCCACGCTGAAGTGCAGCAGCGGATCCTTCCGCTCATCCTGATAGGCCACGCAGCTGACGTACATCTCGAAGGCCAGATCCTTGTCGTAGATCTCGGCATTGGTGCCCTCGGAACGGCCGTTTTTGCACAGACGGGACGTGTCGTTGCCGTAGCCGGCTAACGGCTCGTACATCAGGATCTTCTTGCCCTCTGCGTTCAGCGCCCAGGTGCCCTGCGCATCATCCCAGCGGTAGGGGCTCATCATTGCTCTGCCGAAGCCGACTTGAAGCTTATTTGCCATATTTTCCTCCTTATTTCAGGCGCCGCTGTCCGCGTCCGCCTTCTCCGGCCTTTCGCCGGTCATTCATGATTTGACTTCCGCCAGCATCTCTGCCAGCGTATCCGCCAGGTACTCTCCCGCGTAGGCGGGATCTCCCGGCTGATGGACTCCGTCGCTGCCGTCATAAGTGCCGTACAGCGGCTGATCGTCGGGGCCGAACACCGGCGCTACCCGGCACTGATCCGCCTCGTAGCAGCCGAGCATGGTCCGCTGCGGTGCGGTGAAGCGCACCTCGCTGCCGTCCGCCCGCAGGTAGCTGCCCTCGGGCTCCGCCAGCGTCTGGCTGCCGCCCTGGGTAAAGCCCAGCTCGGAGGGCACGTACGCCGCCCAGTCGTTGGTGTAGCCGCAGACCACCGTGTTCTTGTACTGCAGCCGGCTGCCCGCTTCCCGGATCCGGTCGCCGTCGGTATCGAACATCTCGTAGGGAGCCAGCGCAAAGGCCAGCTCGCCGATCCGGTACGCGTTCAGCTCCAGGGGCAGGCTGTGGGGCGCCTCGGCCCTCCGGGCGATCACGTTTGCCGCGTGATAATAGGAATGGATCTGCCCGCCGGAGGCGTTGGTCATCTGCCAGATGTTCTTCAGCTCGTAGCGGGAGGTGTTGTAGTTGGCCTTGAAATAATCCACCATGTCCTGCGCGATGGCCAGCGCCCGGTCGTCGATCTCGGTGTAGTAGCCGCCGCTGCGGAAGGGCAGCTCCTTCACCTGCTGCAGGGCCACCACCCGGCCGTCGCCCAGACAGTCCTTGAGGCACCCCTGTCTCAGGGCTCCGACGGCCAGCTGGGCCAGCTCCCGGCCGTATACGCCGAAATCGTTCGGCAGATCCCTGAGGCCCAGGAGCTCACCTTTCTCATTATAGCACGGAACGTCCTTCCTGACAATCTGCGGAAGCTGTTCCTTGGGAATTCCTCCCTTGGGCGCGATATTGCCGCAGTCGCCCTGCAGATACATGGCCCGGCAGTTCAGCTCGTGCTCCAGATAATCCCGGAAGGGGCCCACGAAATCGGGGGTATAGTGTTCCCTTTCCCCGACGCCCGCCGCTGCCGTGCCCGCGTCACCGGTCTGCACCATGGCATGGGCCCTAAAGCCGCACAGCAGGATGGGCAGCTTCCCCTCCCGCTCAAGCTTCACCAGCTCCAGCTCATGGTTGGCCCGGGAAACGTGGCAGAGCTCCTCCTCCGGCAGCTCTCCCGCGGCGCCGCTGTAAATGGCGGAGGTCACGGTCCTTCCGTTCACGTCAAAGGCGATCCGGGAGCGGTTGAAGTTGGGCCCCAGCACTCCCAGCGGGACGCTCGGGTCCTCCTTCGCCACCAACGGAAAATGCCGCACGTAGTTGTAATACCGACCGTCCAGGGTCCTGGCCTCGGTCCTGCCGGTCTGCATCCGGCTCACGGCCGCCAGGTCTCCCAGCGCCTCCTCAGCCGCCTGCAGCATGGCCCGGACGAAGGTATCCTCGGCCTCGGTCAGATTTTCCCGGCAGCAGGTCCTGCGGCCGTCGTAGTCGGTAAAGGGCGCCAGGTACCCGGGATCCTCCCGGTCGCTGTAGCCGTCGATATAGTAGCATATCCCGGAATGGGTATGGGTAGCCGTGCAGTACACCCGCTCCGGCGCGATGCCGAAGCGCTCCCGCAGCTGCTTCCGCGCCCGCGCCACCAGCTCGGGGGAGGTCATCACCGCGTCCGCGCTGTATTGCAGGAGCGGCTCGCCGCCCTCCTCCCGGAAGGCGACGCAGCTGACGTACAGCTCGAAGGCCAGATCCTTATCGTATACGGCAGCCGCCGTGCCCTCCGCTCTTCCGCCGCGGCAAAGCCGGCCGGTATCGTTGCCGAAGCCGCCCAGGGGCTCGTAGACCAGGATCCTCCGGCCCTCGGCGTCCAAGGCCCAGTCGTTTTTCTCCCCGTCCCAGCGGTAGGGGCTGATCATGGCTCTGCCGAAGCCGGCGTTCAATGTATTTGCCATAGTATTCCTCCGCATCTCCTTCTGTCTGCGATGTTCGTCTTTACAGGATGCTCTTCAGCATCTCGCCCATTCGGTGGGCGAGATACTCGCCGACATAAACGGGATCACCGGCCTGATGCACGCCGTCACTGCCGTCATAGACCCCGTACAGCGGCTGATTGCCCGCTCCGTATACCGGTGCCAGCCGGCACTGATCCGCTTCGTAGCAGCCGAACATGCCCTTGGTGGGCGCGTCGAATTCCACCACCGTGCCGTCGGCCTTCACGTAGCTGCCCTTCGTGTTGCCCGCCATCTCTACGGTCTTGCCTTCGGTAAAGCCCAGCTCAGAAGGAATATACGCTTCGTAATTGTTCGAATAGCCGCAGACGATCGTATCCGCGAAGCCTGCCCTTTGCGCCTCTGCCTTGACGATATCTCCGTCGGTATCGAACATTTCGGAAGGAGACATTGCGACTGCGGCACCGCCGATGCGGTACACCGCCAGTTCCACCGGCTGCAGGTGGGGCTCCACAGCTCTGCGGCTGATCACGTTGTTCGCATGATAGTAGGAATGCACGGTGCCGCCGGCGGCCCGGGCCATGGCATTAATATTGGCCAGCTCGTAACGGTCTGTTCCGTAGTATGCCTTAAAATAATCCACCATGTCACGGCAAATGCCCAGGGCCTTATCATCGATCTCGGTATAGTATTCGCCGCTGCGGAAAGGCACCGGATGGTACTCATGGGCACTCATGATCCGTCCATCCCCCAGGGCGTCCATCAGGCTCTCCCGATCCTTTAAGGCCCTGATAACAAAGGACGCCAGTCCCTGCCCGTAGACCGCGAAATCGTTGGGGATATCCGCGGTTCCCATCGGCTTGTCCTCCGCGTCGAAGATCGGCACCTTATGTCTGACCAGCTCCGGCTGCTGTTCCTGCGGATGATAGCTCTTGGGATTGATATTGCCGCATTCGCCCTGGTAGAAAACGCAGAGGCAGTCCATCTCGTGCTCCACCGCATCCCGGAAGGGACCGACGAAATCGGGGGAATAGTGTTGTCTTTCCCGAACACCGTAGCGGCTGACCACGGACAGATCTCCGGACTGCACGGTAGCGTGAGCCCGGAAATTGCAGAGAGCCAGAGGCTTTTTCCCCTCTCGCTCGATCCAGCGCAGCAGGATATCATGGTTGGCGGCAGACATATGCGACCGGCTTTCCTCCGGCAGTTCTCCGTTCAGGCCCATATAATACTCGGCTGCGGTCTCTCTGCCGTTTGCCAGAAAGCGTTCCTTTCTGAAGCTGTCATTGAAGTTGGGGCCGAAGCAGCCGAGGCTGAATTCCCTGTCGTCCTTCGCCACCAGGGGGTATTCTCTGACATAATTATAACAGATCCCGTCCGGCCTTACCGCCTTCACCGTGCCGGTCCTCAGGGCCGTGACCGGGGCCATATCCTGCACGGCCTCCTCAGCCGACTTCACCATGGCACGGATCAGAATGGTTTTCATCACCGCATTGTTCTCGGCGCAGCTGCTGACCCGGCCGTCACTGTCCGTGAAGGGGTCCCGGCTGAACTCAAAAAAATCCACACCGGAGTGCGTATGCGTCGCTGTACAAAAGACCCGATCCGGATCCACGCCCAGCTTCTCCTGAAGGATCTGTTTTACCTCAGCCCAGTATTCATCAAAAACCCGTATAGTATCACAGCTGAAATGAAGCAGCAGTTTACCCGTTTCATCCTGATAGGCCACACAGCTGCTATAGTACTCAAAGGCCAGATCCCTGTCGAAGACCCGGGCCTGGGTAGCCTCGGCTCTCCCGCGCAGGCAAAGCCGTTTGCGGTTGTTGCCGTAGCCTCCGAGCGGCAGATACATAAGGATTTTTTCTCCTGAAGCATCCCGCAGGTATTCTCCGTCCTCCCCAATGCGGTAGGGGCTCATCATGGCTCTTCCGAAGCCGGCGTTCAGTCTGTTTTCCTTCATGGCTCCCGTCCTTATCTGAGTTCAGCCAGCATTTCTCCCAGCTCGGCCGCCAAATGCTCGCCCACGTAGATGGGGTCGCCCTTCCGATGGATCCCGTCGCTGCCGTCGTAGGTCCCGTACAGGGGCTTGTTTCCCGCACCGTACACCGGAGCCAGCAGGCACTGGTCCGCCTCGTAGCAGCCGAACATGCCCTTGGTGGGGGCGTCGAATTCCACCACCGTGCCGTCGGCCTTCACGTAGCTGCCCTTCGTCTCGCCGGCCAGCTGCACGGTCTTGCCCTGCGTGAAGCCCAGCTCGGAGGGGATATAGGAATTGAACTGATTGGAGTAGCCGCACATCAGGGTATTGACGTAGCCCAGCTTCTCTCCGGCGGCCTTCACCAGATCGCCGTCGGTATCGAACATCTCGCAGGGAGACAGGGCCACCGCCACGTCACCGATCCGGTAAGCGGCCAGCTCGACCTTTTTCTCATAGGGCTCCATCGCCTTCCGCCGGATGACGTTCCCCGCGTGATAGTAGGAATGGATCGCGCCGCCGGAGGCCTTGGCCATCGCGTTGATGTTCTTCAGATCGTATTCCGCCGTCCCGTAGGTCTTGGCGAAATAGTCGACCATGTCCCGGCAGATCTGCAGGGCATTTTCGTCGATCTCGGTATAGTATTCACCGGAGCGGAAGGGCACGGGGCTGTAATGGTACAGGCTGCGGACCCGGCCGCTGCCCAGGCAGTCCGTGAGCTTCTCCGGCTCCCTTAACGCCATGACGGCAAATTCCGCGAGGCCCTGACCGTAGACGCCGAAGTCGTTGGGGATATCCGTCCTGCCCATGCTATTGCCCTCGGCATCGAAGATCTCCACGTCGTGGCGGGTCAGCTCCGGCAGCTGCTCCTTGGCCAGATTGCTCTTGGGGTTGATGTTGCCGCATTCGCCCTGTACGTAAAGGCAAAGGCAGTCCAGCTCGTGCTCCACCTTATCCCGGAAGGGACCGATGAAGTCCGGAGAATAATGGAAGCGCTCTTCTACGCCGAACTGGCTGATCTTGGCGATGCCGCCGGACTGCATGGTGCCGTGAGCCCGGAAATTGCAGAGGGCGATGGGCTTTTTGCCCTCCCGCTCCGTCCACAGCAGCAGCATGTCGTGGTTGGCCACGCTCATGTGGGACAGCCGCTCCTCCGGCAGGGCATCCTCCGGCCCCACGTAATAATAGGGCTTGACAGCCTCGCCGTTCACCAGATACAGCTCCCCGGACAGCACGTCGTTGAAGTTGGGGCCGAGCACGCCCACGCCGCAGGCCGGATCGTTGTTGGCCACCAGCGGATAATTCCTGACGTAATTGTAGAATCTGCCGTCGGGACGCCCCACCCGGACCCTGCCGGCCTGCAGGGCCGTGACCGGGGCGAGATCGGCCAGAGCCATCTCCGCCGCCGCCACCAGCGACTGCACGTATTGAGGATTGATCACCGCGTTATTGGCCTTGCAGCTGCTTTCCCGACCGTCGCCGTCGATGAAGGGGACCTCGCTGTTTTCGCCGTAGTCGATGCCGGAGTGGGTATGCGTGGAGGTCAGGTAGACGTTTTCCGGACGGATCCCGTACTTTTCCTTCAGGATCTCCCGTGCCTCGCCCAGCCGGGTCTCCAGGGCCCGGATGGCGTCGGTGCTGAAATGCAGCACGGTCTCGCCCGCGGCATCCCGGAAGGCGATGCAGCTGTTGTACAGCTCGAAGGCCAGATCCCTGTCGTAGACCTGCGCCTGGGTGCCCTCCGCTCTGCCCAGCCGGCAAAGCCGTTTGCTGTTATTGCCGTAGCCGCCCAGGGGCAGATACATCAGTATCTTCTTCCCCTCGGCATCCGTCAGATATTTGCCGTTTTCGTCCATGCGGTACGGGCTCATCATCACGCGCCCGAAGCCGGCATATAAACCTTCTCCCATGACTTTTCCTCCTAAAGGCCTAAAGATTTCAAGAAAAGGAGAGGCCGTAGCCTCTCCTTCAGCGTTTTACTGCGGTACGTATTCGGGGAACAGCTTCCGGATCTCTTCTACCGTATACTTGACCAGCTGCTCGCCGCCCTCGTGACCGATGTGGCCGGAGGAGACGTAAGCGCTGTAGTGGCCGCCCTTTTCGGCCTTTTCGGTGGGCAGGTAGCCCAGATAGCCGTCGGTCATCTGGAACTGGAAGACCTGAGGCGCCACGCTGCGGCAGCGGATCTGGCAGCCGTAGTTCTGGAACAGCTCGAAGGGCGAGGAAGCAAAGGCGGCATCCCCGAAGCGGCCCACGTGGACCTCGGCTGGGTAAATGTCGATCTGCTGCTGGTTGATGTAGCGTGCCATGATACCGCCGTACACGTGCAGGGCGGCGGTGTCCTCGAAGTTGATGTTCTTGGAGGTGGCGGTGCGGACGAAGTTCTCCACAGCCTTCACGGCCTCCTTGTATTCGGACTTGGTCACCTTGCGGTAAGGCAGACCCAGCTGCGTGACCTCATGCTTGAATTCGGCCTTGTCCAGCAGCGGCTCGCCCTCGGTCTCCTCGGTGATCAGGTTCACCTCGTTCACGATACGCTTGGCGATGCGCCAGGTGCCGGCCACGTCGTACATGGAGGGATCGGCCCGGCGGGACAGGTGGTTGGGACGCTTCACGTTGGGATCCAGGATCGGGGTCTCGGGATCTACCCAGCGGGTCAGATCGCGGGGGCACAGGTCTCCGGCGGGAGCGCTGACGCCGATCACCTTGAAGTCCTCACCGAACTGCTGCTTCAGCAGGATACGTACCTTGCCCCAGTAGTCGGAGGAGATCACGCTGCGCTGCTCCATGACCTGCGCGGGGCAGGCAGGGTTCAGCAGCAGGGCTTCCAGCTTCCTGTCGCCGTTGTAGATGTACATCATCTCCATGCCGTTATCGGTGCCGTCTTCCATTTCCTTGAAGCTGGCCACGGAGGTATCGCCCCACATTTCGGCAGTCCCGTCATCAAAGACCACGCGGCGGTTCATCCCGACGGCAACGCGGCCGAAGGCGAATTTGTAGTAGCCCTCGTGCAGGTCGTCCCAGGCCATCTTGATGATATTGCTGATCTTTTCGACCAGGAAGGCTCTGCCCTCCTGATAGCCCATCTCGGCTTCATGCTCGGCCTTCATTTCCAGATACTTCATATCTCCGGTAAATTCCTTCAGCACGTGCAGGCCGTAGGGCACCTTCGTCTTTACTCTTAAACCGCCGGCATAGCCCACGCTGCAGTGGGTATGGGTGGAATGCAGCATGATCTTGGAGGCATCCAGTCCGTTGTAGCCGTCCACCACTTCGCGGATGGCGTCCACCAGGCCCTCAGCCATTTCCATCAGGTCGCAGCTGACCAGGATGCCCTGCTCATCGCCCACCTTGATGGCCAGCGCGGTAGCCTTTACCTCGGACTCCACGCCCTCGGAAACGCGCTCGTAGAACTGACCGTCCAGATTGACGGACTTATCCGGGGTGATCGACCCTTCATACAGACCAAACAATACTTTCTCTTCCATTTTTCACTCCTTTGTCCGGCGGAAGGCCGGAGCCATCATCCTTCGGCTGACGCCGTTTCGTTTACTTTATCATCATTCCGGGAAGAAGTCAATTTCTCCGGCTTCTCACTCCGCTTTTTTCCACTGCCAAATTGCCCCTGGCCATTCTCTTTTTTCCCCGGGGCGTCTCATTTTTCTCAAAGGCTCTCCGCGATCTCCATCAGCCTTCTCAGACGGTGGTTCACGCCGGATTTGCCCAGCGGCGGCTCCATCAGGGCTCCCAGCTCCGGCAGGGACAGCTCCGGATTCTCCAGACGGAGCCGGGCGATCTCCTGCAGGTTCTCGGGCAGCGCCTCCAGGCCCTGCTCCCGCTCGATCCGGCGGATGGCCTCGATCTGCTTCACACCGGCGTTCACGGTTTTGGACAGATTGGCCGTTTCGCAGTTCACCTGACGGTTGACCTGGCCCTGGATCCCGCGCAGGATCCGAACGTTCTCCCACTCCAGCCGGCTGCGGCTGGCCCCCACCAGACTCAGGAAATCCGAGATGGATTCCGCGTCCTTGACGTAGACCAGGCTCTGGTTCTTCCGCTCCGTCACCCTGGCGGCAAGGCCGAAGCCCTCGAGCAGTCCCTGCAGCTCCCGGCTCCGGGCCTCGGAGCGGGTCACGATCTCCAGATGATAGGAGGCGTTGGGATCGCTGACGAAGCCGCCGGCCAGAAACGCCCCCCGGATGAAGGCCCTCCGGCAGCATTCCTCCTTCAGCAAATGCGCCGGGGCCGCCAGCTCGGGCTCCCGCAGGACGCCCCTGGCGGTCATGAAGCCCAGGGTCTTCAGCAGCTCCGCCGCGCCGCCCGGCTCCCGCAGGATCAGCGTATACAGCGGCGCCCGGACGCCGGCGCCTCTGAGCACCGACAGCTCCGGCTTCCCCTTGCTCAGCATCCGCACCAGATAGTCGCAGCGGGACAGGGCCGACAGATTCTCGCTCTGGAGCGCCAGCAGGAGCCGGCCCTCCTCTTCCACCTCCACCACGCCCAGGGACGCGGCGAGGGCGGACAGCTCTGCCCGGCGGCAGTGGGGCTTCTTCACCGGAAGCACCGCCAGGAGCTCCTTGGTATCCTGGGTAAAGGAGCCGGCCATCAAAATTCTCCCAGGAGCTGTACCTCCAGCTCCAGCTCCACGCCGGAGTCGGCCTTCACCCGGGCCTGCACCTCCCGGCACAGGGCCAGCACCTCCGCGGCACTGGCGCCGCCCAGGTTCACCACGAAGCCGGCATGCTTTGCCGACACCGCCGCCCGGCCCATGGCAAAGCCCTTCAGGCCGGAGGCCTCGATGAGCCTTCCCGCGAAATCCCCGGCGGGGCGCTTGAAGGTGCTGCCGGCGCTGGGCAGCTCCAGCGGCTGCTTCTCCCGGCGCTTCTCGTTGAATTCCCGCATCCTGGCCAGGATCTCCTCCCGGTCGCCGGGCACCAGCTCCAGCTCCGCGGACAGCAGCAGCTCACCGGTCTCCATCAGCCGGCTGTGCCGGTAGGACAGCTCCAGCTCAGCCGCCTCCAGCTTCCGGATCCGGCCGTCCCTTCCCAGCACCCGGGCGCTTTTCACCACCTGCTCCATGGCGCCGCCGTAGGCGCCCGCGTCCATGAAAATGCCGCCGCCCAGGGTCCCGGGGATCCCGGAGGCAAATTCCAGTCCGCTGAGGCCGGCTTCCGCCGCCCGTCTGGACAGCACCGTCAGCAGTGTCCCTGCCTGAGCGATCAGGCGGTTCCCCTCCTGCCGGAGGTCACTCAGGCCCGTCATGTCCAGCACCACGCCCCGGATGCCCCGGTCGCCCACCAGCACGTTGCTGCCGGCGCCCAGCACCGTCACGGGAAAATCCTGCTGCCGCGCCTGCTCCAGACACAGCAGCAGCGCCTCCTCACTGCAGGGCCTGCAGAAAATCTCCGCCGTACCCCCGATCCGGAAGCTGGTATGACTGCGCATGTATTCACCGAGAATGATCTCGCATTCGTCCGTCCGGACGGTCAGCTCCTCCGCGAAGCTCAGTACGTCTCTCGCCATACGCTCCTCCTACTTCAGCCTGCCGCTCTGCAGCTTGCTTTCCACCCGGCGCTCCAGCTCGGCCATGGCGTCGTAGCCCATGCGCTTCGCCCGGAAATTCACGGCTGCGGCCTCCACGACCACGGCAATGTTCCGGCCGGGGCTCACCGGCAGCGTATAGCAGGCCACCTTATTGCCCAGGAACTCCATATACTCTTCCTTCATGCCCAGCCGCTCGTAAACGGTATCCCGGTCCAGGTATTTGAGCTTGACCACCATGCTGATGGGCATCTCGTCCCTGACGGAGGCATAGCCGTACAGGGCTTCCACGTCCACGATGCCGATGCCTCTGAGCTCCATCAGGTTCCGGGTGGTCTCCGGAGCGGAGCCCACCAGCTCGTCCTCGGAAAAGCGCCGGATCTCCACGGAATCGTCCGCCACCAGCCGGTGTCCCCGCTGGATCAGCTCCAGGGCCGCTTCGGATTTGCCGAGGCCGCTCTCGCCCAGGATCAGCACGCCTTCGCCGTATACGTCCACCAGCACGCCGTGGATGGCCATCATCGGCGCCATGCGGACCTCCAGCAGGCGCATCAGCCGGGCCAGGAATTTGGAGGTATTCATCTCCGTGCCCAGGATCGGTACTTTGCAGCGCCAGGCCAGGGCCAGCACCTCCTCCGAGGGACGGTAGCCTCTCGCCATGACCACACAGGGGATGCCCTGCTCGAACAGCTTACGGAAGGCCTCCAGCTTTTCCTCCGGCGTCAGGGTCTGCAGATAGGAATACTCCACCTTGCCGATGATCTGGATCCGGCTGCTGTCGAAATAATCGTAATATCCGGCCAGCTGCAGCGCCGGACGGTTGACCTCGGTGGAGGAAATGCCGATCTCCTCCAGCGGGACCTCCGGCGTCAGGTTCTCCAGCTGCATGCTTTTGATGATCTCCTGTAAAGAAATGCTGTCCATGTAATTCTCCTTATCTGCCCCCGAGCGTAGCTCGAGGGAGCCCGCCGCGGCCCCCCGCGGCTTCAAAGATCCGCTCCGCGCATCTTCATTTATCTGCCGAAGCGGTCTCCTCCCGGGGCGGCAGCTCGCCGCCGCGGAAGAAGGCATAGACCCGCTCCGCCGAGGGCCGGTCCATCCCGGGCACCCCCGCCAGCTCGTCAAACGACGCGGCCTTCAGGGGCTCCAGCCCGCCGAAGTGCGCCATCAGGGCGGCCCGGCGCTTCGGACCGATCCCGGGGATATCCTCCAGCAGGGAATGGATCTGAGCCTTTCCCCGCAGATTTCTGTGGTATTCGATGGCGAAGCGGTGCGCCTCGTCCTGGATCCGGGTGATCAGCCGGAAGGCGCCGCTGCGCTCTCCGATCGGGATCTCCCGTCCCCGGAAAATCAAGCCCCGGGTCCGGTGCCGGTCGTCCTTGACCATGCCGCAGACCGGGATCTCCAGCTTCAGCTCGGCCAGGACCGCCTCGGCGGCCTCCGTCTGCCCCAGTCCGCCGTCCATCAGGATGAGGTCCGGGAAATGCACGAAGCCCTCTTCCTCCAGTCCCTGCTCCCGCAGACTGCTTTTTTCCTGCAGTCCCCGGGAAAAGCGCCGGTACAGGACCTCCGCCAGGGAGGCGAAGTCGTTGACGCCCTCCACCCATTTGATGCGGAATTTGCGGTATTCGTTGTTCTTCGGGCGGCCGTCCTGGTAGACCACCATGGAGCCCACCGTGGCAAAGCCGCTGATGTGGGAAATATCGTAGGCCTCCAGCCGGCGGATCCGCTCCGGATCCAGTCCCAGCAGCGCCGCCAGCTCCTTCTGGGCGCCCCGGGTCTGCTCCTCTTCCCGGGCCACGTGGTCCAGATCCTGCTGCAGCACCCGCAGGGCATTTTCCGCGGCAAGGGACAGGAGCCCCTGCTTCTCGCCCTTCTGCGGCACCCGGATATAGGTCTTCCGGCCGTTTTTCGCCGCCAGCATCTGCTCGATAGCCTCCCGGTCCGCGGGCTCCGTTTCCACCAGGATCTCCCGGGGCACGTAGGGCGTTCCGCTGTAGAACTGCTTCAGCAGCTCCGACAGCACCTCCGCCTTCTTCTGCTCCACGGGGACCTCCAGCCGGAAATGGTCCCGGCCGATGACCCGGCCGTCCCGGACGAAGAAGATCTCCGCCATGCCCACGCCGTCCTTTGCCGCCAGAGCCAGCACGTCCCGGTCCTCGCCGCCGGTGTCCTCGATCTTCTGCTTTTCCGACAGCTCCCGGATCTGGGCGATGAGGTCCCTCAGTCTCGCGGCCTCCTCGAATTCCAGCTGCTCCGCGGCCCGCTGCATCCGGCTTTTCAGCTCGTCCCGCAGCTCCCGGTAGTCTCCCTTCAGGAAGCGCCGGGCTCGCTCCACCCGTTCGCCGTAGAGCTCCGGGCTCACGCAGCCCCGGCAGGGACCCAGGCAGCGCTTCAGTTCAAAATTGAGGCAGGGGCGTTCCTTACCGCAGGTCTCCGGCAGCTTCCGCTCACAGCTTCTCAGGGCAAACAGCTCCGTGGCCAGCCTCAGGCTTTCCCGCATGGCGGTCACGTTGGTGTAGGGCCCGAAATATTCGTTGCCGTCCCGGTGCAGGCTTCTGGCCACCCGCAGCCGGGGGTAGGTCTCGTGCGTCAGGCAGATATAGGGATAGGCCTTGTCGTCCATCAGCAGCGTATTATACCGGGGCCGGTGCTCCTTGATCAGGCTGCATTCCAGGATCAGCGCCTCGGTCTCCGAATCCACCGTGATGGTCTCGAACCAGGCGATCTCCCGGATCATTTTCAGGATCTGCGGGCCCCGGTTCACCGTCTTCACGAAATACTGCTTCACCCGGTTCTTCAGATTGACGGCCTTTCCCACGTACAGGATATGGCCCTCGGCGTCATGCATCAGATAGACCCCGGGAGCCTCCGGCAGCTTTTTCAGTTCTTCCCGGATGTCAAACATGCCGTGCCGCCTTCTCGGCCTCCTTTTCCGCCAGATACCGCGCCAGCCCGGCCTTGCCCTCCTCGGTCACCGGCTTGATCCATTTGGTCGTCTTGAAATAGATCCAGAACACCGCCGGGATCTTCACCAGATCCTCCGAGAAGATCACGATGCAGTACACCAGAAGGAACCGGTCCGGAGCCACCCAGCTGCCGATCAGCGCCGCGGGCACGGCCACCAGCCACATGGCCAGGATATCGATAAGAGCCGACAGAGTAGGATTTCCCGCTGCGCGGAAGAAGGAATCCATCACCGTGGAATAGGGCGAGCACATGAACGTCCGGAGCGCGTGGGCGGTGACCAGCGACAGGGCCAGTGCCTTCGTGGCCTCCGTCAGGGAATCCTTCAGGTCAAACAGCTCCACGAAGGGCCTTCTGAACAGGATCAGCAGGCCGGCCAGCAGCATGCCCATGAATTGCTCGGCGATAATGATCCGGTTGCCGGTATGCCGCATTTCCCGGATCCTGCCCTGGCCCGCGAATACGCCCATGATGACGTCCGCCGCGGCGGCCATGCCGCTGTGGACCACCCAGCAGAAGGTATGCAGGTTCCGGGCGATGGAAACGGCGGCCATGTTCTCCGCGCTCATGCGGCAGAACACTGCCGTGATCACGGTATGCGCCAGCGTATAGATGCTGAGATTAGCCACGATGGGGGCCGCTTTTTTGATGAAGGCTACGGTCAGCTCCCGCTCAAAGCGGAAGGAGGGCAGGCCGGCGCTTTCCAGATGCTTCCCCTTGAGACGGCCCACCAGGCACATCACCAGAGGCTGGCTCCAGGCCGCGATGACGGAGGCGATGGCCGCGCCCCGGATGCCCATGACCGGCAGCCCGCATTTGCCGAAGATCAGCACGTAGTTGCCCACCACGTTCATGCCCATTGCCACGAAGGAGGCGACCATGGGGATGCGCATCCGCTCCGTGGCCCTAAGCCGGGCCGACAGCACGCCGCTGAGCACCGAGCCGGGATAGCTGATGGCGATGATCTTCAGATAAGAGATCGCCGTCGCCGTGAGCTCCGGCTCGTCGTTGAAGAGAGAGACGATCCAGCCGGGAGCCAGCAGAGACAGCAGGGTCGCCGGCAGGATGATGGCCGCCACCACCGTCAGGGCCAGGCCGAAGCTCTTCCGCATCTTTTCCCAGTTCCGCACGCCGTAGTACTGGGCGGTGAAGACCGCTAACGCTCCGGAAAATCCGGAGCAGAGATTCAGGCACAGACCGCCCCAGCTGGCTGCCACCGTCACGGAGGACAGGGCCATTTCCCCCAGGCTGGATACCATCAGGGAATCCACCAGGCTGAAGGAATTGGTGATCACGCACTGCAGCATCACCGGGAACGCCAGTGACATATAATGTTTCCAGAAGGCGGAATCGAATTTCTTTTTCATGACAAAACACTCCTTATGTCCGGGATCGTCACCGGAGCGCTGCTCATGCTGTCATCATAAGCTTTAGCGCCCCGAAAGTCAACCTGCAGTCTGCACTCATCCGAGGGCTTCGCGGGCTTCGGACCGCACTCAGAACAGCGCTTCCGAGGGGGCAACGATCAGACGGAAATCCCGGGGTGACTTTCCGAACTGCCTGCGGAAGGCGCGGTAAAACACGGGATAGTCGGAAAAGCCGCTCAGCTTGGCCGCCTCGGCGGCCGGAACGCCTTCCTTCATTTTCTGCAGAGCGAAGGAAAGGCGGCGCGAAGTAAGATAGCAGTGAGGCGTCTTTTTATAATAGGTCTTGAAGATGGCAAAAAGCGTGGCGCGGGAAAGATAAAGAGCCTCGGCGATCTCATTGACGGAGCGGATCTCGGTCAGGTGCTCCTCCACGTAGGCCGCTGCCCTTCTGGACAGATCTCCCTCGGAAGCATTGCCCGAGATCTCGGGCATATTCAGGTGATTGATCAGAAAGATCAGTTCCTCCGCCACCGTCTTGGCCACGCTGTGGAATTCCTCGCTGTCCGTGCGGAACAGCGACGCGTACAGATCGAACCGCCTGAAGGTGTTTTTGATGATCTGATTGCCGGAGCACATATAGACGTGACGCGAGTGCTTCATGATCTTCCCGGCCAGCTCTTCGCTTTTGACGATCATATTGTACCGCTCGTAGACGGCGCCCCGCTCCACGTTGATGCTGTGCAGAAGATGCGGCGGCGACAGGATCAGCGTGTCCGGGGAAAGACGCACGGTCTCCTCTCCCGAAGTATAAGACACGTCCCCTTCGATAAAATATAGAATTTCCCAATAGAAATGTGAATGGGGCGGAAAATCGGTAGGATCCGGCTCGGCAAAGACGATGTGGGATACTGCCAGCCCGGGGTCCTCCGAGAATAACGAAGATGCGTAGTTCATGCTGCTGCTCCTTTTTTACCCTCGGACTACAATTCAGCCTTTTTTTACAAAATATCAGAATGCTGTACGAATTGCAATGTTATTCGTTTATTTTACAATATTCATCATAAAAAGTTTGTGGTAAAGTAAAAGAAAATCACTTCCCTTGGGAGGATAGCATGGAAAAAAAGAAACTGGCGATCATCGGTCAGGGCAGAAGCGGCAGGGACATCCACGGTGCCTTTCTCCTCAGTGAGCAGAACCGTTATTTTCAGGTCCGGTATATCGTGGAACGCGATGAAAGAAGGCGCGAGCTCTCAAAGGACCGTTATCCGGGATGTGAGGTGCTCGGGGACTACACGGAGCTGTTCGGCAGAACGGACGTCGATCTTGTCGTCAACGCCTCGTTTTCCGATGAGCATTATCCGATCTCACTGGATCTGCTGAGGCACGGCTTCAACGTGCTGTCGGAGAAGCCCATGGCGCGAAATCACTTTGAGTGTGAGGAGCTGATCCGCACCGCGAAGGAGCAGGGCGTTCTCTTTACCGTTTTTCAGAACTCCATGTTCGCCCCCTACGTCACACGGCTGTACGAGGAGGCCGAATCGGGTAAATTCGGCAGTATCCTGGAGGTCAAGGTGCGCTTTTCCCAACTGGCCCGTCGTTGGGACTGGCAGACGCTGCAGAAGAAAATGGGCGGCAATGCCTACAACACGGGGCCGCACCCCATCGGCATTGCGGCGGGCCTCCTGGGTTTTTCCCGGGACATCCGGGTCCTCTGTTCCCGGCTCGCCAGAACGGAGCTGACCTCGGGTGATGCGGACGACTTCTGCAAAATGCTCCTGACGGCCCCGGACGCCCCGTTGGTCGACGTGGAGATAAACAGCAACGACGCCTTTTCCGACTACAATGTCCGCCTGCTGGGCACGAGAGGCACGTACGAGACCTCCATCCACTCCTATCGCGCCAAATACCTGGTCCCTGAAGAGAACGAGACACGGCCCCTGCAGGAGCATTTTCTGGAGGATGCCTGCGGCAATCCCCTTTACTGTCACGAAAACGCCCGTTATCATACAGAATCCGGTACCATCGACGGGGATGCCTTTTCGGTGGGAGCGGTCAGGATCTACCGTGAGATCTACGACTGCCTCACGCAGGGAACGCCCATGACCTACACGGCAGAGGACTACACCGCGATCTACCGCATCATCGAAACGCTGCAGGCCGAAACCCCCCTCGGCAGAATATACTGAGCCTTCGGCAGAGCGCTGTCTGACCGCTGCCGTAAGCATAACGGAGGATAAACCCATGATCAAAGTCGGTCTCTGGGGTGTGGAGAACACCCACGCGGAAGCCTTTTTCAAATCGTTTACCGAGAATCCCGCACTTTCCGCCTTTACCGTCACGCACGTCGGCGGAGCTTACCCCGAAAGCGTTGCCCGGCTGCAGGAGCTTTCAGGCGCCGCGATCGCGGAGAGTCCTGAGGAAATGGCAGCCTGCTGCGACTGCGGGATGATCACCTGCCGCGACGGGAAATACCACCTCGCGGCGGCCCTTCCCTTCCTTCGACGCCGCAGGCCGATCTTCCTCGACAAGCCGCTGACGGCTTCCGTCTCCGACGTGGAGGAGCTGGGCCGGGAGCTGAAGAAGAACGGGATGCAGCTCATCGGCGGCTCGTCCGTCAAGATCGCCCCGGCAGTCGATGCGGCCCTGGCTTTTCTGAAGGGCAAGACCCTTCTTTCGGGACATATCACCTGCCCGATCAAGCTGGAGAATCCCTACGGCGGCTTTTCCTTCTACGCGTCTCACCTGGCGGAGACACTGCTGCGCGTGTTCGGAAGCGACGTACAGTCCGTGGAAATGAAGCCGATGGCGGGCGGGCTTTACGGGACCGTATTTTACGAGCACTATCCCGTGACCTTCACCTACCTGGACGGGGTCTACGATTACGTGCTGGAGGCGGATACCCAAGAGGGCGTATTTCAGTCCGCCGTCGATATTTCCGCGATCCATGATGAAGAAGCGCTGGCCTTCTCCCGTTTTGTCCTGGAAGGCCGGACCGATTTCAGCTTCTATGAGCTCTCCCGCCCCGTATATCTTATCGCCGCCATGGAGGCGTCGCTGAGGAGCGGCAGGCGCGAGCCTGTCGGGTCTCTCCCGGAGGAACTCCTATGAGTTTATTTACGCTTTCCGCTTTTACGGATGAATACGGCGCGTCACCCGACGAGCAGTTTTCCGCCCTCAGGCAGACGGGCATCCCGCTGATGGAGCTCCGCTCGCTGAACGGCGTGAACGTATCCGAGCTTACCGCTGCCGATATCTCCGCGCTCGCCGCAAGAGCGAAGGACGAAGGGGTATCCTTTTCCGCGATCGGTTCCCCTATCGGGAAGATCCCGCTGGACGGCGGCATAACGGCCCATCTTGAGCTTGCCGAGCGGATCTTCACCTTCGCTTCGATGCTGGGCACGGGCTTCGTGCGGATCTTTTCCTTCTATCCGCCGAAGGCGGGAACGCGGGAGGACCGGTTTGAGAAAACGGCCGCATTGCTGAGACAGCTCACGGCGCTGGCCGGTAAATTCGGCCTTACCCTCTGCCATGAGAATGAGGCCGGCATTTTCGGGGAAAGCCCCGAGGACGAGCTGCGGCTCCTGCAGGCGGTCCCGGAGCTGCGCACCGTTTTTGATATGGGTAATTTTATGCTCTCCGGCTGCGATCCGCTCTCTGCCTTTGACCTGCTGAAGGATAAGATCGCCTATTTTCATATCAAGGACGGAAATGCCCGCGGTGAAATATACCCGCCGACCTGCGGAGAAGCAAAGATCGAAGAGCTCCTCACCCGCTACCGGAATGAAGTCGGAAAAGCGGCAATCCTGACACTGGAGCCGCATCTGTGCGATTTCGCGGTGCTGTCGTCGCTGACCAAGGAAAAATACGAGACCCCTTACCGCTTCCGGGATGCCAAAGAGGCCTTTCTCTTTGCCGCCGGGGCGGTCGAAAACCTGCTCAAAAGGATAGACCCATGAAAGAATTTACCGTAGACAAGCTGAATGTCAAAGTATTTGAAAACCGCCGCCTGATGGGAGCCGCTGCCGCGCGCGACATTGCCGCGCAGCTGAAGGAGCTCGCTGCCCGCCGGGAAGAGCTCTCCGTGATCTTTGCGGCCGCCCCCTCCCAGAACGAGGTGCTGGCCGCGCTCGCTGCCGATACCTCTATCCCCTGGCACAAGGTGAACGCCTTCCACATGGACGAATACATTGGGCTTTCTCCCGACGCCCCCCAGGGCTTCGGCAATTTTCTCCGCGCCCGTCTTTTCGATCTCGTTCCCTTCCGTTCCGTGCACCTCATCGATATGACGGCAAAGGATCCGGAAGCGGAGGCGGAGCGCTATGCGCGCCTGCTGCAGGCTCAGCCCATAGACGTCGTCGTCATGGGGATCGGGGAGAACGGACATATAGCCTTTAACGACCCGCCCGTTGCGGATTTCCGGGATCCGAAGACGGTCAAGGCAGTAAAGCTCGATGAGGTCTGCCGCCGGCAGCAGGTCAACGACGGCTGTTTTGCCGCGCTCTCGGACGTACCCACACACGCCCTGACGCTGACCGTGCCGATGCTCGTATCGGCGCCCCGCATTTTCTGCATCGTGCCTGCCGCGACCAAGGCAAACGCCGTCTTTCGGACGCTGAACGGCGAGATCTCCGAGCGCTGCCCCGCTTCCGTTTTGAGACGGCATGAGCACGCGGTCCTCTACCTTGACGAAAACAGCTCAAAGGAGCTCAGCTTATGAAAGCCTTCTTTTATGCCGACCGGATCGTAACGGAAAACGGAGAGCTCTCCGGCGCCGTTGTTGAGGAAAACGGTACGATCCTGTCCGTGGGAAAAGAAACAGAAAAGCCTCAGAGCGGGGACCGCGTGTACGACCTGCGCGGCAGGATTCTGATCCCGGGCCTTCTGGAAATGCACTCTCACGGAGCAGGCGGTCACTCCTTCACCGATACCTCGCCCGAGGAGGCAGCCGCCGGCTGTGATTTTCTTCTTGCCCACGGGGCGACCTCCCTGCTCCCGACCGTCACGACGGGGCCTTTCTGCCGTATGGCGGAGGCCGCGCGGCATATCCGTACCGTGAAGGAGCAGCAGCTTACGCGGGCCCACGTGCTCGGCGTGCATCTGGAAGGACCGTATCTTTCCCGCAGGCAGGCCGGCGGGCAGTGCGCCGACTATATCACGGTCCCGCGGGAGGAGGAATATCTGCCGTTTCTGCGTGAAATGCGCGGCGTTCTCCGGCGCTGGAATTTTGCCCCCGAACAGGATCCCCGAGGAAGCTTCGCCAAAGCCCTCCGGGATGCCGGTGTTCTCGCTGCGGCGGCCCATACGGACGCGACCTACGAGGAAATGCTGCCTGCCCTGGAAAACGGTCTTTCCCTGATCACGCATCTGTATTCCTGTACCTCCACGGTAACGCGGAAGGGAGGCTTCCGCTCCCTCGGCGTGATCGAGACCGCGTTTCTTATGGATCAGCTTTACGTTGAGATCATTGCGGACGGCAAGCATCTTCCGAAGGAGCTCATCCAAATGATCGTGAAGATCAAGGGCAGGGAAAGAACGGCTCTGATCACCGACTCTCTGTCCATCGCGGGAATGGATGTCCGGGAAGGCAGCATGTCGGGCACGAACTATATCGTCGAGGACGGCGTATGCAAGCTGAAGGACCGTTCTGCCTTTGCCGGCTCCGTGGCGACGCCCGACCGCCTGCTTGCCGTCATGACACAGGAATGCGGTTTTTCCCTCGCCGATGCCGTCTATATGGCAGCGACCACCCCCGCGAACCTTCTGTCCCTTCCGAACAAGGGGAGGATCAGCCCGGGCGCGGATGCCGATCTGGTGGTTCTAAACGAAAACTTGTCCGTTGACTCCGTCTTTGTCTGCGGCCGAAGGGCCGTTTGAAAAAGCAGCAGCCTATCCTGAAAATGACCTTGCCGATCGTCCCGGCGGGTCATTTTTTTGGCTCTATGTCAAGTGTTGGGGTGGGATTCTACGGAATCCCGCTCCATTTCTGCGTTTAGAGGGTTTTTCATACTTGCCAGGCAAAGCAACAGGTTTTGAGTATGGCAAACAAACCTCCAAGCGCCAATGTAGTAAC
>JAZLJI010000059.1:0-56553 GCA_045617825.1 Lachnospiraceae bacterium | reverse complement strand
TTGTGATATAATAAATTGTTTCAGTTTCATGTTTCAATTCATATGGAGAGCTCCGCATCTCGGCGACTGCTGCGGAGCTCTTTTTATATTTTCTTTCATCCAGCAGGGTTCGAGAGAAGTTAAGACCTTTTTCAATAGCAGCTTCATTCAGCCGGCTTGGAAGGGTACAATTTTTCTTAACAGACTTGGTGCTGTAATCTCTTCGGTACTGTTCAAAATCCACGTCTACCAGAAGTGTTACGCACGGCGATTCTGAACGAACATCTTCGAGTCTGCTTGGCTCCGGAACAGGTTTTTTATCTTCAATATAATCTACTCCCATTAAAGAAATAGCATCACGTGCCATATAAAGGGCATCAGCATAATCTTTGCCTTGGGTTGTAATATCAAAATCCGGGCAGTGAATAAGAAAACCGTCATTTTCGATTGGTTCTAGAATGATTGGATAAGCTTTTTTCATTTTTATATACCGTCTTTCTGCGAAAGACACCAATGCATCATGAAACAGATGCGGCTGTTTTTCGCTATTCAATTTATTGTCCTTCTGATATTATTTACCTATAAGACTGACACACTATGGAACACGTGGAGGTGAGTGGCGGGGCTGTATAGCGGCGACCTCGTATTTTTATATGTTGTCGGTCATCCGTTTAGGTATCAATGAGTGGCGCATAACCGTAGCCCGTAAACTTATCTCTTCCGAAGTCGACTCGATCTCGCCGGATGACCAGTCACTGTCAGTCTTATGACTATAAAATCAGGAGGTATGACTTGTCTTTTAAAATCTTAAAATTTAACTGTTGTGGTCTCGATGTCCACAAAACATGGATCTATGCCTGTATCGGCATTACGGATTCCAACAATCGTACGGAGTATAAGCAGGCGCGCTTTTCTGCCTTCACCAAAGGACTGAATGAGCTGTGTGACTGGCTTGCCAAATACAATTGTCACGATGTCTGCATGGAATCTACCGGTAAGTACTGGATCCCTGTTTTTAACGTTTTAGAGAAACACAATCTTTGGGTTACTCTGTCTCATCCCAAATACACTAAGCCGATGAAAGGAAATAAGACCGACCGTAAAGATGCCAAATGGATCTGCGATCTTTACATGTGCGGTATGGTTAAACCTTCTTTTATTCCACCCGCTGACATCAGAGAACTTCGTGATCTCGTAAGATACCGCTTCAAACTCACCTGTATGATCACTGGTGAGAAGAACCGTGCTCAGAATTGTCTTACTGTATCAAACCTTAAGCTCGATGATGTCTTTTCAGATGTATTCGGTAAATCTTCCCGTTCCATTACGGAACAGCTTTTGCAACACCCTGGGGAATCATTTGATGTAACACCGTTTATTGACCGAAGATGCAAAACCCCTATAGAAGAAATACAGGCGGCTGTTGATGGTGCCATCTCTGAAGAACAGGCTGTGAAACTTAGACAGTGCCTTGATCACATAGACGAACTTGAAAGGCACATTTCAGAAGTGGAACAGGAAATCCTTCGTCTCAGTGATAAATATCTGGACGCTCTGAATCTGATAAGAACTGTTCCCGGATTCGATAAAAATCCCATGACTGCTATTCAAGTGCTCTCGGAGATCGGCGGTGACATGTCTGTTTTCCCCTCAGCTAAGCACCTCGTCTCCTGGGCAGGATGCTGTCCCCGTAATGATCAAAGCAATCAGAAGATCAAATCAACTCGGATTTCCCGTGCCGGTTCCTATTTTAAACCAGTTTTGGTTCAGATTGCAAATGCTTTGATCAAATCGAAGAAAAATCCTGAATTTGCCACTCGTTACAAGCGCATCAAAGCACGCCGTGGTCACAAGAAAGCTATCATTGCTATCTGCCGTATGATCCTGACCGCTATCTGGCACATACTTTCAGAATTAAAGCCTTATACCCCGGAAGGTTTTCTTGAATCACGTCCTGTAAAGCAGGAAAAGGTTCTTACTACTTCACAGGCACTGAATCTTCTGAAGCAGAGAGGTTACCTCATCAAGGACGAGCCCCTGACAGCTTCCTGATCTGGTGTTGCGTTTATATTCAGTTGTTGGCCACCGTAAGATGGTTTATTTGTGTTACCTGCAATTTTTCTCTATCCGCTACTTCTTTGTTTCAAACTTATATCCTCCTGTGTTGATGGTTTATATGTTCGGCTGTCAGTTGGCGACCTTCACCATACTGTAGCGAATGACCATGTTCTTGTACAGATAGCCCTTCTGCAGCTCCTGCGTGATGACGTTTTCTCCCTGCTCGGGGTCCTCCTCATGCATGACGGCATAATGGTAATTGGCGTCGAAGGTCTGCCCTACGGCCTCGATAGGCTTTACCTCCAGGTCCTCCAGCATCTTTAACAGCTGCTTGTAGACCTTATCCATACCGGCGGCAAAGGCGTCCGCCTCCTTCTGCTCCTCGGTGAGCCCTCCCAGACCGCGCTCAAAGCTGTCGACCACGGGGAGGAGCTTCTCCAAAATATGTCTGGCGCCCATATCGAACTGGGCGGCCTTTTCCTTTTCGCTTCGCTTGCGGAAATTGTCGAATTCCGCCAGCTGCCGCTGCAGCTGATCCGTCAGCTCCGCGTTTTTCGCTTCGGCTTCCTTCAGCGCCTTCTCGCTCTTATCGCCGCGTCCGAAAAGCTTTTTCTTCTTTTCCTCGGCAGCAGGCTCGGTCTCCGCCTCCGTACCGGCCTCGGTCTCCGGGGCATTTTCCGCTGCGAGCTCCTCCGCCGCTTCCTCGGTGGTCACGGTCTCTTCCGCAGCAGCTTCAGACGCGAGCGTCTCTTCCTGCATGGCTTCTGCCTTTTCTTCAGACAAGGCTTATTCCTCCGCTTTCTTAAATATTCCGTCCAGCTGGCTCATGGTGCCCTTCAGGGTATCCACGACCTTCTGGTAGTCCATCCGCTTGGGACCGATGATGCCGATCTTGCCCTGCACGCCGTCGCCCAGCTCGTAGCTGGCGGTGACCACGCTGCAGTCCTTCATGGATTCCACCGGTACCTCGTCGCCGATAAATACCTGGATGTCCTGCTTGCTGTCGGAGCCCTCCATATTGACGAAGGCACTGCTCAGCGTCTTCTTTTCCTCCAGCGTGCTGATCAGGTCGCTGGCCTTGTCTCCGCCGATCAGCTCGGGGTATTTGAAGATGTTCGTGGCGCCGCTAGTATAGACCGGGCAGCCCTCGTCCTTTTCAAAGGCCTCGGCCACCGCGTCCAGCACCCGGCTGACCACGTCCGCATGCTCACCGGCCTCCGCCTTGATCTCGGTGATCAGCCCCAGGTTGATCTCCTCTAAAGTCAGGCCGTTCAGTTTGTCGTTCAGCAGGAAATTCAGCTTGTTCAGATCCTCCGGATCCAGATCCGTGCCGACGTCCAGGATATTGTTCTTGACCATGTTGCCGCCGAGCACCACCACGGCCAGGAGCTTGCCCTGCCCCATGGCGGAAAGCTGCGTGAACTTCAGCTTGTTCTTCCGGTAATGCGGGCCGGTGACCATGCTGGTATAGTTCGTATTGGCCGCCAGCAGCTGAGCCATCTTCATCAGCATCTCTTCCACCCGGTCGATGCGCTTCACCAGCAGATTCTCCAGGGGCGTAGCCGGCAGCTGCCGGTCCTCGGTCTTTTCCTGACCGCCCTGCAGCATGGCGTCCACGTACAGCCGATAGCCCTTATCGGTGGGCACCCGGCCGGCGGAGGTATGCGGCTGAACGATCAGCCCCATCTCCTCCAGATCCGCCATCTCGTTGCGGATCGTTGCCGGTGAATAATTCAGCTCGGCCATTTTGGAGATGGTACGGGAGCCCACCGGCTCACCGGTATCCTGATAGTTCTGTATGATGGCGTGCAGGATCTTCCGTTTTCTTTCATCCAGTTCCATGGGCTTCCTCCTTTAGTCTTGTTAGCACTCAAAAAGATGGAGTGCTAACATCAATTCATAAGATAGCACCCCATCCCGTAAATGTCAACGGATTTCTTCTCTTTTTATGGAAAATTCTGCTTGCGTTATCGGCCCAGGAAGCGGTCGATCCCGTTGGCCATGCCCAGAGCCGCCTGCTGCTGATAGGCCTCGGAGACCAGTAAGCGGTCTTCCTTTTCATTGGTCATGAAACCCATTTCGATCAGGGCCGTGGGGACCTGGCACCAGTTGATGCCGGCCATCGAGTCATCGGCGATCACGCCGTATTTTTTCTGACCGGAAAGCTTCACGATCTCGTCCACGATGGTGTTGCTCAGCCCGAAGAAGCTGTTATACAGGCTGCCCACGTAGACGTTGCTCTTAGACTGGCAGATCGCTCCGCAGCCCTCCACGGAGGCATTGTCCACGCCGTTGCAGTGGATGCGGATGAAAACGTCCGCCTGCATATCGTTGGCCATGGTGGCCCGTTCCACGTTGGAAATATTGACGTCGGCGCTAGTGCGGACCATCAGCACGCTGTAGCCGCGTTTGACCAGCTCCGCCTCCAGCAGGAGGGCCACCTTCAGATTGACCTCATGCTCGGCCACGTTGGTGAAGCGTCCCTGGGTGCCGCTGCTGACCTTGGTCTTCGTTTCGGAGGCGCCGGGACCGATGGGCTCCTTGCCCGTATTGGCCTTTCCCTGATGGCCCGCGTCGATCACGGCGAGCCTGCCGTTGCTGCCCTGGGTATAGCGGGCATCGGTCTGATACCGGCACTCGATCATGGCAGACTGTCCCGTCTCCAGCTGCGGCAGCAGGATCCCGGCGTCTCCGGGGATCAGCCGCGCATCGCCGCCCGCTGTGCTCTCCGCAGGTTCCTCTGCACTTTCCGTGGGCTGAACCGGCGGAACGATCTCAGAGGCCACAGTACCGGTCACATGATGCTCCTTCGGGCTCTTCCCCTCCAGGAAGCGGTCGATCCCATTGGCCATTCCCTTGGCCAGCAGGCCCTGATAGACGCTGTCGTTCAGGCGTTTATCCTCCGCAGGATTGGTCACGAAGCCCATTTCCACCAGGGAAACGGGGCATTCGCACCAGTTGATGCCCACCATGGTGTCGGTCTCCACCACGCCGCCCTTGAAGGCCTCCGCTCCGGTCAGCTTCGTGGTCTCCTCGGTCAGCAGCCGGCAAAGCTCCCGGCTGACGCCGTGCAGGGAGGCGTTATAGGCATTCCATTCGCTCATGCAGATCCCGTAGAAGCCGTTCCAGGAGGACAGCTCGGAGCTGTCGCAGTGCAGACGCAGGAACACGTCAGTCCCGGCTTTGTTGGCAAATTCCGCCCGTTCCACGTTGCTGAGATGCACGTCATTGGTCACGCGGGTCATGATCACCTGATAGCCTCTGGCCTCCAGCTCGCTCTTCAGCTTCAGGGCGACCTCCAGATTGATCTCGTATTCGGGTCTGCTGCCGCCGGTCGCTCCCCGACTGGCCTTCTGCTTCATCTCGGTCGAACCGGGGCCCAGGGGCTCCGTGGAAAAATCATCCGTAGCCTGATGGCCGGCATCGATGCAGACCAGGAAGCCCTTTCCCGTCTGCCGGGGACCTGTGGGTAAGGGCTCGGTCGGTCTTGTCTCCTCCGGCGTCGATTCCGCAGTCTCCTCCGTGCTCTCCGCCGTGCTGCCCTCCGGCTCCGTGCCCTCGGGCTCCGTGCTGCTTTCCGCGGTTTCCTCCGTATGCTCCTCGGTCCCGACCGTCGAGGCTGCCGTTTCCGCCTGCGTGACGTTCGGCCCGATCACCGGCAGCGTATGTTCTCCCGAGTGAGCCGCCGTGCTTTCCTTATTCTGACTGCCGCAGGCTGCCATGCCGAAGACGGCGGCCAGACTGAGCAAAAGGGCTAAGGCCCGATAGATCTTTTTCATAAGTTTCTCCTTTATCTGCCCGGGGCTTCCGGACAAGGGCGATCTGCGCGAGGGATCAGAGATCCCTCAGCTGTCTGAGGATCTTCTCCAGATAATCCGGCAGGGGCGCCTCAAATTCCATATACTGTCCGCTCGTCGGATGGATGAAGCCCAAAAGGCCGGCGTGCAGACATTGGCCCCGGGTGTTCCAGGGGCATTTTCCGGCGCCGTAAAGCTCGTCCCCCACGAGAGGATGGCCCAGCGAGGACAAATGCACCCGGATCTGGTGCGTCCGCCCGGTCTCCAGGATACATTCGACCAGGGTGTATTTCCCGAAGCGCTCCAGGACCCTCACGTGGGTCACCGCCGGCTTTCCCTGAGGATCGAGCCCCATACGCAGACGGTTCTTCGGATCCCGGCCGATGGCTCCTTCGATGCGCAGGCTGTCTTCCTTGATGTTCCCCTGCACCAGCGTGGTGTATTTTCTTTTGGAGCTGTGCTCCTTCAGCTGAGCAGCGATCTTCCGGTGGGCTTCGTCGTTCTTGCAGACCACCAGGAGCCCCGTCGTGTCCCGGTCGATGCGGTGGACGATCCCCGGACGCAGGACGCCGTTGATCCCGGACAGGCTGCTGCCGCAATGATACAGCAGAGCGTTCACCAGCGTCCCGCTCTTATGGCCGGGTGCCGGATGCACCACCATGTCCTTGGGCTTGTTGACCACGATCAGGTCCTGATCCTCGTAGACGATATCCAGAGGGATATTTTCCGCGGGGATAAGCAGCGGCTCGGGATCGGGCAGCTCGACCCGCAGCTCCTCCTCGCCCTTCAGCTTCAGGCTGCATTTGACCTGCTTCCCTTCTACCGTCACCAGACCGTTCCCAATGAGCTTTTGGGTATAGGAACGAGAATGCCCCTCCAAATACTCGGAGAGGTACGTATCCAGACGCTTGTCGGCGTCAGAAATATCAGTTGTCAGAATCAGTTCTGTCATGAGCCTTCCCCGGAAAATCGCTGTCCTTGTAATAGAAAAGCATCAGTACCGCCAGGATCACGGCGGTCCAGGTCACAAAGATATCAGCCAGATTGAACACCGGAAAACGCATGAAATCCAGTTCCAGGAAATCTACCACGTATCCCTGACGCAGCCTGTCGATGAAATTGCCCAGCGCGCCGGCAAAGATAAAGACGATGCCCAGGGAAAGAGGCCGCAGCCTCTTTTGCTCCGGCAGCCAGGCGTAAGCATAAATCAGGACCCCCGCGATGAGGACCGTCATCAGGATGAACAGCAGCCGGGCGTCCTGCAGGAGGCCGAAAGCCATCCCGTGGTTCTCCACGTAGGACAGGCGGAGGAGCCCGGGCACGAATTCACGTCCCGGCGTTCCCTTCAGCTTCAGAACGGCCTGCGCCTTGGTGAGCTGATCCGCGGCCACCAAAGCTGCCGTGAGCAGGAAGCCGCCGAGCCAGTAGAAGCAGCTGTGCTTTTTCATTTATTCGCGGTCCATCCCGAAGATCCCGGCGCCCAGATTGGTCTGGAAGTCTCCGGAAAGCTCCACGTTGGAGGGAGTGATGATGAAAATATAGCTGGAGATCCGCTGAAGATTGCCGTCCAGGGAATAGCAGGAGCCGGAGGAAAAGTCAATGATCCTCTGCGCCAGATCGACCTGGACCCCTTCCATGTTGATCACGACGGCTCTTCCGGCCAGCAGCATATCCACGATATCTCTGGCATCGTTCATCGTCGTGGGCTTGATCATGCTCACTTCGAGGGAAGCCGGCGCCTGAGCAGCGGAACGGATGGGCGTCACGTTGCCGCTCTTCCGGGCAGAGTTGAAGATGCTGCTCTTTTCGGCCTTTTCTTCCTCGGGCTCGGGAGCCGCTGCCTTCTTGGAGGGACGGACAAAGCGGCGAAGGGTGCTTTCCTTCTCCGGCGCGGCCTCTTCCTCCTCTTCGGGGTAGACCGTTTCGTCGGTCTCCTCGAAGCTCAGGCTTTCTTCCTCTTCCTCGTCATCGTCATAGAGCTTCATCGAATCCAGAAATTTATCAAAAATATTAGCCATGGTCATCTCCTCATGATGGATCTGCTTGTATTATCCTAAATTAACGTACGCTTGTCAAGGCAAAATCTCGCCGTCGGCATGACCTTTTGCGTTGAGTAAAAGGGTGTCGTAGGCGGAAATGCCGTTCACCGTGGCCTTGCTGACCAGAAGGTAGTCAGCCGATTCGTCCAGGAGCTCTACCGGCGTGAATTCGGTGAAGCCCTTGTTGATCACCAGCACCCCGTCCAGGCTCTGGGTCAGTCTTACGGTATACCGCTCCTGCGAATCCGGCTTGGCCAGGACGCATCCCTCCGGAAGCTCCTCCCGGAGCACGTAGCAGTAGCTGCCGTCGCGGAACACCACGTCCGGCTTGGTGGCGACAGGGATGCCGCTTCCTCCGCTGTAGTCCATTACAAGAAAGCCCGAATCAGTCTCGTATTCATTCGGGATCAGGTAGCAATTTGCCGAGGTCAGACAGCTGCGGGGGATCTTGTAGCCCTTTTCCTCGGCGGTATGGATGGAGATACCGGTAAAACGCTCGGAAATGAACTGGATCATGTACTGGGTCAGATCCAGCTTGACCAGATAGCTTCCGTCGGCGCCGGTGATCAGCGAGCAGGCGGCGGAGGTCTCCAGGCCGTTTTTCAGGAAGGTGAAGCTCAGCTTGGTCTTCCCCTCATAAACGGAGGCCTCTTCGGCCGTGACCGGAAAGACCAGAGACCAGTTTTCGGAATATACGGTCTTGTAAAGGAAATCGTCCTTCGCCACGACCTCGGCGGTATTCACTCTCCGGTAATCGGAGGTCCGGAAGTCCGAGGCCTTCAGCTGAGCGGCGGTACAGCTCTCATACCCGTCCTGATAACAGCAGACGAGGCCGCTTCTGGCGGCGTAGCGCACGTGGAAGAATTCCGAGCTGCTTCCGGCCAGCAGGTCCTTCAGATAGCGGCTGCTGATGCCGGCAAAATAGTTCCCGCCCAGACCTCTCTCCGCTTCATAGACCTCATGAAAGCGCATGCCGTCATAATCCGCGGAAAAGCTCTTCAGCCGCTCCTTGATGTCCAGCAGCTGGCTGTCGTTCAGATTCTGTACGGACAGGGAGCTGCGGATGCTGTCGGAAAAGCTCCCGATCTCATCCACGGCCACCACCGGGTTGCCCACGGCGGCGCGGCTTCCCTCCTCCAGGAAGAAATCCACGTATCCGGCATAATCGGATCTGACCGGCTCCTCCTTGCGCAGCAGGATCGCCTGGCGGAAGCTGCTTACTCCCATCTGCTCCGGCAGACCCACGGTGAAGGAATAGACCTTATCCTTCGTGGCGAAGCTCACCAGCGAATAGGCCAGATACAGGAAGATAAACAGAAAGATCACCAGTCCGATACGGCTGATGTTTTTACGAGGAAGAGGAAGGACTTTCGCTCCTTCCTCTTTACGGGTGCTGTTCCCTGCAGTATTCAGTTCCCGGCCTTCGGCGCGGTTCAAGGATGCTCCTGATCAAAGAGCCAGGCTGACGCACTTCTGCACGGCCTCGGGCATTTCTTCCTTATCCATGGAAACGGAAAGGACGAACTGCACGCCGTATTTGTCAGCCAGGGTATCGACCTCCTTGATGGCCTTCTCCAGGTCGCCGCCCTCTTCGATGCCGGCGATAGTCAGGAAGCTGTCAAGGAAGATATATTCAAGATCGTGATCCTGAGAAATGATGCCGCAGAGGAAGCCTAAGAAGCCGTCCAGCGTGGTCATCGGATAATCGAAAACATTGATCAGCCGGATATTTCTGTCCAGCTCGAACATGTGCTTAACGTTCTTGTCGAGAAAAACGACCGTGCCGTGAGCTTCGGTCATGGCCTTATTGGCCATCTCTAAAATGTACTTGGTCTTGCCTTTGCCTTTTCTGCCGGCGATAATCTGAACCATCGTTTTGTCCTCCTGAAATATATTAGTCATAGAATATTCTTTTTTAAGTATTATATAGGATACCGCCGGAAAAGACAAGCGGTAATCGCAAGTTCGTGACATTTCCTGCCCGCGCGCCGCGGTCTACCAGGGCGTCATGTCCGCGTCGATCCTCTGCAGCGACACGTTCATGACAAATCCCAGCGCCACGAACATGCAGGACAGAGAGCTGATCCCGGCGCTGAAGAAGGGCAGCACCACACCGGTGTTCGGCAGCAGCCCGCTGCATACGCCGATGTTGATAAAGACCTGGAGGCCGATCAGCGCCGCGATCCCTACGCAGATCAGTCTGCCTTCCATGTCCGGCGCCCGGGAAGCCGCTCTCAGACAGATGAAGACCAGCAGGGCAAACATCAGAATGACCGTGCAGGTCCCGATGAAGCCCAGCTCCTCTCCCACTACGGCAAAGATAAAGTCGGAGTTTTCCTCGGAAAGGAAATTGCCGTTCTTGACCGAATCGAAGTCCGCGTTGAACAGGCCCTTTCCGTTCAGCTTGCCGGAGGAAATGGCCAGGACGGCCTTGTTCTGCTGATCGTTGATGCCGCTGGCGACGTATTCCGGATCGTCTGGATGAAGCCGGCTGAGGATGCGGTTCAGCATGTACTGCTTGAGGATCAGGGGCTTTTCCTGAATGGAATCCCAGTACAGGAAGCCGCCGATGGGGATCAGGGACAGGCCCATGACCCCGATCCATTTCCAGCTGATGCCCGCCACGAACAGCAGCACCAGCACCAGTCCGAGGAAGGTCGCCGTGGTGGAAAGATCCGGCTCCTTGAAGATCAGGAAGGCGGGGATCACCGCGAAGGCCAGGGCCATGAGCAGGATTGGAAAGCGGTTGATCTTCTGATAAAAGCGGCCGAAATACCAGGCGAAGAACAACACGATGCAGACCTTGGCAAATTCCGAGGGCTGTATGCGGATCGACCGCGTGAGCTGCAGCCATCTGGTGGCGCCGTTCAGGTTCTTGCCCATAGAAGTAAAGACCAGCGCCAGGATGCCCACCGAGCCCAGCCAGATCAGGCCGTGGAGCTTCAGCCAGAAATGATAATCGGTGAGAGTCAGCACCAGCATGGCGCCGAAGCCCAGTCCGAAGCCCATCAGCTGGTTCTTCAGGTCCGCTTCGCCGTCCGCGAGGCCGGCCACCGCGCTCTGCAGCACCGTATAGCCCATGATGCTCAGAGCAGCCACCACCAGAATAAGCGGCAGGTTAAAATTCTTTAAGCGGTATTTTCTGAAGGGGAACATCAGTGCCTGAACAGTCCTTTCTTACGGTGGAACAGCTTCCGGCCGGTCGGGATATCCAGAGTTTCGCCGTTCAGCCTGCGGGCTATGCGGGAAAATGCCTCTCCGGCCGGGCAGTGGGTGCCTGCCACGGGCCTTCCGGCATTGCAGCATTCGATGACCTCGTCGTCATCGGGGATCACGCCGATCAGCTCGGTGCCCAGGACCTCGCTGATGTCCTTGGGATTCATCAGCGCGCCCCGCATCAGCAGCTCGTAGCGCACGTCGTTGACCAGCACGTAGCGGCGGCGGACGCCCGCCTGCTCCAGAAGATGCAGCACCTTATCGGCATCCCGGACGGCCGAGATCACGGGATTCGTGACCACGAGCCCTTCGTCCGCCATGCGGATCGGATGCATGAAATTCTCTCCGATGCCGGCGGGACAGTCGATCAGGATATAATCGCATTTTTTGTCCAGATCGGTCAGGAGCCGGCAGAAGGCCTCCTCCGTGATCAGACCGGTCTGCAGGTTCTGGGGTGCGGAAAGCAGATACAGGTAGGGATAATCGGGGGAGGTCACGAGGGCTTCCTCGACCCGGATCTTGCCGCTCAGGACGTCGCCCAGGTGATAAAAGACCTTGGTCTCCAGTCCCAGGGATACATCCAGATTGCGCAGGCCCAGGTCCATATCCACGATAACGACCTTTTTGTGCAGGCCCGCCAGGCCGATGCCCAGATTAGCGGATACCGTCGTTTTTCCCACGCCTCCCTTGCCGGAGGTGACAGCGATGATTCTTGCCATGGTGTTCTCCTTAGTTGTAGATCGTATTGCCTCCGGCGTCTCTGGCATGGCCGGAAATGACGTCCTCATAGGTGATATAGCCGTAATAATAGTCGTAGATGTAGCCGCCCAGCTCAGCCGTATTGCCGGAGGTGTAGCCGTGAGGAATGGTCACGGTCACGGTGATCTCCGGGTTGCTGTAGGGGGCAAAGCTGATGAAGGTGGCGTGGTTGGGCCGCAGGCCGTTCTCCTCGGCGGTACCGGTCTTGCCGGCGATATCCACCTTTTTACTGAAGACCCAGGCCGTGGAGCCGACGGTGGTGGCCAGATGCATGCCGGTCTGCATGGCATCCCAGGTATTGTCGGCCAGATCGGTCTTGCTGAGCATCTCGCCCCGGTAGCTCTGGGCCAGATTGCCCTCCGCGTCCGTACGGTGGTCGAGCAGCGTCAGGCTGTAGACCGTTCCTCTGGTAGCCACGGTGGTGACGTACCGGGCCAGCTGGACGCCGGCAAAAAGGTGCGTGCCCTGTCCGATGGCGGAGGTGATGGAGGAGGTAGTGGAGATCTCCGGCGCGTATTCGGTGACCTCCACGCCGGATTTGCTGCCCAGCCCCAGGAGCGTCGCGTATTCGCGGATCTTATCGATACCGACCGTGTCGTAGTAGACGCCGTCCACCAGGCCGAGGCGGTACCCCATCTGACAGAAGAAGTCGTTGCAGGAAAAGCGCAGCGCCTGCGTCACGTTGATGTCGCCGTGGCTGGCGGGATAGCACCAGCAGCGGACCTCCATGCCGGCGCCGGTGAATTTGCCGACGGTATGGATATAGGTGTTCTCGTCGATGATCCCGTTCTCCATGGTGGCGGCGGTGGTCACGACCTTGAAGATAGAGCCGGGTGCCGTCTTGGCCTGGGTGGCGGAGTTGAACAGCGGGGTGGACTGATCGTTCAGCAGCGTGTTGTAATAGGCGGGATCGGACATCCGGTTGTTGTCGTAGCCGGGGTAGGAAACCATAGCCAGGACCTTGCCGGTCGAAATATCCACCACGGTAGCCGAGGCGGAGTAGGGATCCAGAGCCAGCTGAGCAGGCGTAAGCTCGATGTTATTGATCTTCTCGACCATGAAATCGAAGGCCATACGGTCGGAGCCGGTCGCCAGGCGGGTCTGCCAGGACTCGTCCGCCCGAAGGATACCCTGCTCGAACAGCGCCAGGGCGATATCGCAGCGGTTGACAGCCTCACTGTAGATCAGATGCTCAAAGATCTCCTTGGCAAAGCTGCCGCTGTCCTCCAGACAGGTCAGGATCAGAGAGATCAGCTCCCGGTATACCTGCTCCGCGCCGGTGTATTTGGCGGAAAGATCCAGCTTGGTCACGTCGATCCAGCCCTTTTCGAGCGCGGCCTTCAGATAAGCCTGCAGGCTGACGCTGCCGTCCTTCCGATAGGCGGTGTAGATCGGATCCTCGCTGTCGATATTGGCGCGGATCAGGATGGACCGGTCCAGCAGCATCTGGTACAGGGCGTCGAAATAGTCCCGCTCCTCCTCGCTCAGCTCGGCGTAGCTCCTGGGCGTGAAGCTCAGCAGCTCCTCCTCCACGTCCTCCATGACCTCCCGGTAGGCCGCGGAATAGATCTCCGCCAGCCGCTTTTCGGCTTCCCCGGCGTCCTCGTCAAAGAAGGAATCCCGGTCCAGGACGTTGTTGTTGATCAGCTGAAAATACGCCTGCTTGATGGGGATGTAGTGGTCGGCTTCGCCGGGATCCACGTCCTCGTTCTTCAGATGCGCCACCAGCGTACCGGCCAGCTTCTGCTCGATCAGATGGTAGCAGGCCTTCTGCAGCTCGGCGTCGATGGACAGGTAAATGTCGTCTCCCGCCACTGCGTCCACGACCTCGATGACCTTCTGGATCTGGCCGAAGTTGTTGACGTACATGGAGACGTAGCCGGAGGTCCCGTGCAGATACAGCTCGCAGCTGTCCTCGATGCCGGTCTTGCCGACGGTATCGCCCGCGCTGTAGCTGCCGCCGTTCGCGTTCAGGGCCTCGATCTCCTCCGCGCTGGCCTGGCCGGTATAGCCGATGATGTGGCAGAAGTACTGGGCGTCGTTATAGGCCCGAATGTAGTCCTCCGCCACGTCAACGCCGGGCAGCCGCGCCGCGTGCTCCCGGATGGCGGCCACGGTCTCGTCCTTGACGTCTGAGGAGACCGTCACCGCGTTGTAGCGGGTATAATATTTCAGATACATCGCGTAGCGGATATAGACCAGCTTCAGCGCCGTTTCGTCCGGGACCTCGTAGGTCGTTTTGTCCGCGTTGGTGCCGACGCCGAATTTTCTGATATAGTAGTCCAGGATCGTCCGGCTGTCGGAGGCCGCCTGCTCCTCCGTCAGCTCGCTGATGCTTTTCTTCCCGTACATGTCCCGAAGGAACCGCAGCCGCGCGTTCTCCGAGGTAAAGCTCTCCTGAAGCTGCCCCTCCTCGTCAAAATACAGCGGGATGCTCGGCTCCACCGTTTCCCCATGCCGGTCCAGCAGGTCGATCAGCTCCAGCAGCATATGGTTCCGCTCGTAGCCCGAGGGATAGGTGCCGTCGTCGATCACGGTGATATTCTGCACCAGCTTGTTGTAGGCCAGCAGCTCTCCGTTCCGGTCATAGATATTTCCCCGCGTGGGGCTGGTGCTCACGCTGCGGACCGTGGTGGTCTGCAGGCTCTTCTCCGCCTCCTCGCCCTCTACGATCTGCAGCTTGTACATTTGCCGAAACAGCAGTCCGAACAGCAAAAGAAACACTGCCGCCACCGGGAACAGCCGGGAGCTGACAATGCTCTTCAAGCGATATAGCAGATAATCCAGCAGCTCTTTAAACAAGGTTTCTGGTCCTCCTGGATTCCAGCCGGCAAATGAACGCCTCCGCCCTCCGCAGCAGCGGGTACAGGATCAGGGTCATGACCGCCGTATACAGCAGCTCCGGCAGGCAGATGGTCAGCAGATACGCCCCGAGGGCCCGCTGCCCGTTCACCAGAAAGCCGAAGACGAAGATCCCCAGATGGTAGGCCATGTCGGACAGCAGGCACAGCAGCAGGGGCATGTCCACGAATTCCGTATAGTAAAGCCGCCCCAGCAGGCCGATGCCGTAGCCCAGCATGGTATAGATCAGGGCGGAAAACCCCAGCGTTTCCGAGAAGAATACGTCGGACAGCAGGCCGCAGCAGAAGCCGATCAGCATGCCCTCGGAGCTGCCCCGGAGGAAGCCGAAGGCAAAGACCAGGATCAGCAGGATGTTCGGGACCGTCACGATCAGCGGCACCGCAGCGAAGACGTTGTTCTGCAGAAAAAAGGCCGCCAGGATCAGGACGGCGTAGGAAAGGACGCGCTTCACGGCAGCACCTCCTCGATATTCTTCAGCTCCGTGATCACCAGAACGATGTCCAGATCGTCAAAGCGCGCCACGGGAAGCAGGGTCCCGGATTGCTGCAGGCGGTTGCTGTCCACCTCGATGGTGTCCACGTAGCCGATCAGCAGCCCCGGCAGATACAGCTCACTGATATTGGAGGTCACGACCATGTCGCCCACCTGAACGTCGTCGAATTTGCCGACGTCCTCCAGCTTCAGCAGGCCCTGGGCGTACAGCTTCAGATCCCCGGCCACCAGGAAATTGTTCTGGGTCCGGGCGCTCATGGCGCTGACGTACTGATTGTCGTTGATGATGGTGCTGACGGTCGCGTAATTCTCGCCGATGGAGGTGATGATTCCCACCAGACCGCCGTCCGCGATGACGTTCATGTTCAGGGCCAGTCCGTCGGCAGAGCCCTTATCGATCAGGAACGACTGATACCAGTTGCCGGAGTTCTTGCCGATGACATGCGCTCCGACCACGGGATAGTCCGGATACTGCTCTCCCAGCTCCAGCAGGCCGCGCAGGGAGCTGAGCTCCTCCTCCTTCAGCTTAAGGCGGGCGTTCTCCTCCCGCAGCAGCGCCAGTTCTTCCCGCATGGACAGGTTTTCGTCCTGAACGCGGGACAGCTCGGACAGCTTCTCCAGCTTGCCGAAGACCATGGAGCCCGCCCGGTTCATCCCCTTCTGCATCGGCATCAGGACCCGGTCCACGCCCTGGCGGAGGGCATTGTTGAAGCCGTCGCTGAAGGAAGAAAGGAGCAGCAGAAACAGGCAGATGCCGATCAGTATCAGCAATCCGCTTCTGGGTCTCATTCCCTGATGATTTCGACGGTCAGCCATGTTTCCTCCGTTTTCGGGGCGGCTCAGCTGCCCCAGGGGTCGATATAGGCGCTTTCGCGGAGACTGCAGTATCTGCCGTCTCCGATGATGATATGGTCCTGCACCGGGACCTCCAGCAGGGCGCCCGCCTCCAGGAGCCGCTTTGTCAGACGGATGTCCGCCTGGCTGGGCTGGGGATCGCCGCTGGGATGGTTGTGGACCAGCACCAGCGAGACCGCGCCCTGCCGCAGCGCCTTCAGAAAGATCTCCCGCGGGGACGCCAGCGAGGCGTTTACCGTGCCGACGGAGACCGTTTCCTCCCGCAGGAGGGCGTTCTTGGTGTTGAACAGGGCCATCCGCAGCTCCTCGTGGTCCAGATAGCGCATGTCCTCCATGAAATATCCGGCTATGGCGGAGGGGCGGCTCAGCACGGGCCTTTCCTCCTGTCTGGTCCTGGCGATACGGCGGGACAGCTCTCCCGCTGCCTGCAGCTGCACGGCCTTGACCTCACCGATCCCCGGCAGAGACATCAGCTCCTCCCGGGTGGCCATGCAGAGAAAGCCCAGGCCCCGCTGCGTGCCGAAGCGCTTCAGCATCTGCAGCGCCAGCTCCCGGGCATTCATTTCCCGGGTCCCGCTCCGCAGGATCACTGCCAGGAGCTCCGCGTCGCTCAGGCTCTGCGGTCCCCGGCTGAGGCACTTTTCGTAGGGCTGCTCCGAGGGGGGCAGCGCCTTCATGTTGCTGTTTTGCAGTGTATTTTCCTCCTTCAGGCACTCCGAAGCTCCAAAGAAGGGATTATATTATATCATAACTGAAAACCGGCGTCCACCAGTTTCTGCAGGGACATCAAAATACCGTACTTGGCGTGGTACCAGGTCAGGCCGCCCTGAAAATACACCCGATAGGGCGGACGCAGCGGGCCGTCGGCGGAAAGCTCGATCGAGGAGCCCTGGACGAAGGCACCGGCCGCCATGATCACCGGATCCGCGTAGCCCGGCATATCCCAGGGCACGGGCGTCACGAAGCTGTCCACCGGAGCGGCAGCCTGGATCCCCGCGCAGAAGGCCTCCAGATACTCCGCGCTGCCCAGATCGATGGCCTGGATGATGTCGTAGCGGACCTTTTCCGCCGAGGGATGGACGTTGAAGCCCAGGCTCTCGTACAGCGCCGCGGCGAAGATCGCGCCCTTCTCGGCGCCTGCCGTCACGGTGGGCGACAGGAAGAAGCCCTGGAAGAAGGAGGCGTTCAGTCCCAGAGAGGCCCCTACCTCGCGTCCCAGGCCGGGGGCCGTGAGCCGCTTGGCGCAGCGCTCGATGAGATCCTTCCGTCCGGCGATATAGCCGCCGACGGGGGCCAGGCCGCCGCCGGGGTTCTTGATAAGGGAGCCCACCACCAGGTCCGCGCCGAAGTCGGAGGGCTCGTTCCGGCGGGTGAATTCGCCGTAGCAGTTGTCCACCATGACCACCAGCGAGGGCTTCACGGATTTGACGAAGGCGATCAGCTCACCGATCCGTTCCGGCGACAGGGTATCCCGGGCGGAATAGCCCTTGGACCGCTGGATGGTCACTAACGCCGTCTTGTCGTTGATGGCAGCCCGGATCCCGTCCCAGTCGAATTCGGTGCCCGGCAGCAGCTCCACCTCGGCATAGCTGATTCCCTGCTCCGCCAGCGAGCCCACGGAGGGACGGATCCCGATGACCTCCTCCAGGGTATCATAGGGTCTGCCCACCGGTGACAGGATCTCGTCTCCGGGATGCAGGCAGGAGGCCAGCGCCAGATACAGGGCGTGGGTCCCGCAGGTGATCTGAGGGCGCACCAGCGCGTCCTCCGTATGGAAGGTGTCGGCGTAGACCCGCTCCAGGGTGTCCCGGCCGCTGTCGTTGTAGCCGTAGCCGGTGGAGCCCAGCAGATGCTGCTCCGCCACCCGGTTCTTATGCAGTGCGTTCAGGACCTTCAGCTGGTTGTATTCCGCGATCTCATCGATCTCCCGGAAGCGGTCCTTCAGTGTTTCCAGCACCGCCTCGCCCTTTTCCCAGACCTCACGGGAGATCCCGTTTTCCTCGTATTGTTCTCTCAGCATGGCTGATCTTCCCCTTTGATGACAGTTTTCTTATTTACTATAGCATATTCTTGCAAAAAATGCTTGCACATTTCAACTTTTCCTTGTATAGTGTTGATACTGTGACCTCAGATTTCCGAAAGGTGTTATGTCATGAAAAATTTTACCGGTTTTTTAATTCGTCAGCAGCGTCTGCAGAAGGGGCTGTCCCAGGAAGCGCTCTGCCGCGGCATCTGCGCGGTCTCCTACCTGAGCAAGATCGAGCAGGGCATCGGCAATCCCTCTCCCGCGATCCTGAAGCAGCTGCTGGAGGAGCTGAAAATCTCCTATAACACCAACGAAGCCATGCAGGAAAAGGCCCAGACCATGCTGCGGGGCTATTTCGACAAATACTATCACAGTGAGGCCGCCGAGGAGGAGGCCGCTTATCTCAAGCTGCATCAGCAGGAAATGGAGAACAGCGAGCTGCATTTGTCCTGGCATCTGTTCAATCTGTACAATCTGATCCAGAAATACGGCAAATCCGCTCCCGTCTGCCATCAGGAGCTGTCCTATCTCTCCCGCTTCACGGAATATCTCGAGGAGGACCAGCTTTTCGTTTACTACATCGGCGCCGGTCTCGTGGAATCCGAGGATCAGATCGAGATGCTGCGGCTGGCCGAGACCATCCATCCCATCAGCTTCATCCGTCAGAACATGGCCGAATGCTACTACGGCCGGAAGGAATACATGAAGGCCATCGAGGCCGCCGACCGGGCCTACGCCACCGCCGCGGAGGAGGGCAACCTGTCCTGCCTGCTGTGGAGCAGCTATCTGCTGGGGGCCTGCTACTCTCACTTCAACGACATGAGCTTCATGCTGAAGTACTATAAGCGGGCACTGGAGCTTTGCCGCGGGTACGACGCCCGGATCTCCTCCATGATCCAGTACAACATCGGCTCCGCTTATCTGGAGCATCACGAATATCAGGAAGCGATCGCGTATCTGCTGGCTTCCCTGCAGGTGGGCGACAATTCGCTGGAGGAGCAGAAGTTCCTGGCCGGTCAGAAGCTGGCCTCCTGCTACTTCGAGCAGGGCCTGACCTCTCTGGGACATCAGTTCCTGCAGCAGGCTGCCAACCGCCGCACCGACCGGATGCCGGAAAGCTTCGAAATGCTGCTGTATTTCACGCAGCTGCGCTATGTCCAGGGCGACCGCAGCTCCGAGGAATACGAAAACGTGCTCAAAGAGCTCTATGCCCAGGCTGACGACCGTTTGGGAGAAGGCTACCGGAGGATCTTTGCCGATTATCTGGTGGATCTCTACATGGCGCAGAGAAAATACAAGGATGCCCTGGCCATCAAATCCGAATATGGCTACATTTGATCTGAAAACCAAGCTTCAGGACCCTTCTGCCCTCCCCGGTGGGGAGGGTTCTTTTTGCATCCTCTGTCCCCGAAACTGCGGGGCCAGGCGGGATGACAGGGCAGGCGAGGGCTTCTGCCGCTCGCCGAGGACCCTCCGCGTTGCCCGGGCGGCTGCCCACTTCGGCGAGGAGCCCTGCATCAGCGGCACCGACGGCAAGGGCAGCGGCGCTATCTTCTTCACCGGCTGCAATCTGGGCTGCGTATATTGCCAGAACAGCGCGATCTCCCGGGGCGCGGGCGGAAAGGAGCTGACGGTCTCAGAGTTCCGCACGCTGCTGCTGCGGCTGCAGGACAAGGGCGTCCACAATATCAATCTGGTGACGCCCAGCCACTATTCCACGCTGATCGCCGAGGCCCTGTCCGGGATCAGGCTGGACATCCCCGTGGTGTGGAATTCCTCGGGCTATGAAAGCGTTTCCCAGCTGAAGGAGCTTTCCGGGCTCGTGCAGATCTATATGCCGGACTTCAAATACGCCGACCCTGAGCTGGCCGCGGCCTTCTCCTTCGCGCCCGACTATCCCCGGGTGGCGCTTTCCGCCATCAAGGAGATGTTCCGCCAGACCGGTCCCTTCGTACTGGACGAAAAGGGGCTTCTGCGGCGGGGCGTCCTCGTGCGCCATCTGATCCTGCCCGGTCATCCGGAAAATACCCTGCGGGTGATGGACACGCTGGAGGACCGGCTGCCCTATCGGCAGATGCTATTTTCGCTGATGGCCCAATACACGCCGATCGCAGCGCTTACGGACACGCCGGCCTTCCGGGCCCATCCGGAGCTGAAGCGCTGCGTGTCGCCGGAGGAATATGAACGGGTCATGGACTACCTGGATTTTTCCTCCATTGAAGAGGGCTATATCCAGGAGCTTTCCGCCTCCGGCGAGGAAGCTATCCCCGCCTTCGACGGGACCGGGCTGGAGGGGCTGTAAGCGGTAGGCCCCGGACCAAGTGGAGCGAAAGACTGAAATTCTTAAGGAAATTCCTCAATTTTCCCCTGCCGCCCGGCAAAAATCCTTGCATTTCCCGGAAAATGTGTTAATATGACCATATATAGTTTTTATGGAGGAACCGTCATGAACAAGAAAGAACTGATCAATGCCGTAGCCGAGAAAACCGGCTTTTCCCGTAAGGATACCACTGTGGTGGTAAATGCCACCTTCGAAGCCATTGAGGCGGCTCTGGCTGCCGGTGACAAGGCCCAGATCATCGGGTTCGGTACCTTTGAGACCAAGGAACGTCCTGCCCGCACCGGTAAGAATCCCCGGACCGGCGAGGCCGTTGAGATCCCTGCCAGCAAGGTGCCCAGCTTCAAGGCCGGCGGCAGCTTCAAGGAAAACCTGAACCAGTAAGTCTCTGCTGTCAGACAGCAAAACACCCACCGAGAAGGAAGGTTTTCATCGGTGGGTGTTTTTTTGTTCCGGAGGGTCCTCCGTGCGAGTAGCCGGGCTTACTGTCTGATCGCGGAGAAGCCCAGGTCCTCCAGGACCTCCTTGGCCTTCGCGGCGCATTTTTCGCAGCCCTCCAGCAGCACGGTCTTCTCCGCCAGGCTCACCGTGACCTTAAGCTCCTCGGCGGCCATGGCCTTTTCGATCCGGGCCACGCAGTTATTGCACATCATTTCCGGTACGCTGAATTTGATCATTTCTCTCCTCTTTTCCGCTGAACTCAGCTGATCATTTCTAAAAGTGAAACCAACGTTACAGTTTCATTTTCCGCAGGCGGAGGGCATTGCTCACCACCGTGACGGAGGACAGGCTCATGGCGAGCCCGCCGACCATGGGGGAAAGCAGCGGACCGCCGAAGAGATACAGCACGCCGCAGGCGATCGGAATCCCGCAGCAATTGTAAAAAAAGGCCCAGAACAGGTTCTGGCGGATCACCTGCATGGTCTTCCGGGAAAGGCGTAGGCCCTTCGCCACGTCCGAAAGCGCGGAGCGGGTCAGAATCACCTGCGCCGAGGCCAGAGCGATATCGCTGCCGCTGCCGATGGCCATGCCGATGTCGGCCAAGGCCAGGGCGGGAGCGTCGTTGATGCCGTCGCCGACCATCAGGACCCGTCCGCCGCTCTTCTGCAGGGCCTTTACCTGCGCTGCCTTCTCCTCCGGCCGCTCCTCCGCGCGGATATGCTCCGCCGCAAGGCCCAGCTCTCTGCCCAGCGCCAGAGCCGTCTCCCTTCGGTCGCCCGTCAGCAGATACAGCTCCGGCCCCATCGCCTGCAGCTCCCGCAGGGCTTCCCGGGCATCCGCCTTCAGGCTGTCTCTGAGACCGAGGATGCCGTAGGGCTTACCGTCCTTCAGCACGAAGATCGGCGTCATGCCCTGTTCCGAAAGGGCCGCGCCCTTCGCCAGGAAGGCTTCACCCTCCGCTTCATCACCGAGGCTTTCGCAGACCAACGCGGCATTGCCCATGGTCAGGACGGCGCCGCCGACGCGGGCCTGCAGCCCGAAGCCGCTTAGGATCTCGGGCTCCTCCGCCTGCGGGAGCGCTTCCTGCGGATACCGCTCGGCAGCCGCTTGCCAAACGGCTTTTCCCAGCGGATGCTCGGAGAAGCCTTCCGCCGCCGCGGCGTAAAGCAGCAATGCCTTTTCCTCGTCTGGGCGCTCGGGCAGCAGGGCCGTCAGTCGGAAAAGGCCCTCAGTCAGAGTCCCGGTTTTGTCGAAGATCACCGTTTTTACCCGGCTCAGCTGCTCCAGGGCCTCGCCGCCCTTGAACAGTATCCCGTTTTTCGCGCCCACGCCGGTGCCTACCATGATGGCGGTAGGCGTGGCCAGCCCCAGCGCGCAGGGACAGGCGATCACCAGCACGGAAACAAAAACGTTGAGCACGAAGGCAAGGTCCTTCCCGCCGAAGACCGCCCAGGCGACAGCCGCGAGAAGCGCGATTCCGAGCACGACGGGAACGAAGATCCCGGCGGCCTTATCGGCCAGCCGCTGCACCGGCGCCTTGCTGCCCTGTGCCTCTTCCACCAGGCGGATCAGCTGCGCCAGCACCGTATCCGTGCCGACGCGGGTCACCTGCATTTCCAGGACCCCGGTCAGATTGACGCTGCCGCCGATCAGCTCGTCTCCCACACTTTTCTCTACGGGAAGGCTCTCGCCGGTCAGCATGGCTTCGTTCACCGCGGTCGCTCCCTTGGTCAGCCTGCCGTCCAGAGGAATCCGTTCGCCGGCCCTGATCAGGAGGATCGCCCCAGCGGATACCGCCTCGGTGGGGACCGTTACCGCCTCGCCGTTTTTCAGCAGCGTGCAGCGGTCCGGCTGCAGGGCCATCAGCTCCCGTATTGCTTCCGAGGTCTTGGCGCGGCTTTTCCCCTCCAGGGTCTTCCCCAGCATGACCAGGGTCACCACCATGCCGGCCGATTCAAAATAGAAGGCGCCGTCACCATGCTCCAATGCCGTTAAAAGCAGGACGCCGCAGCTGTACAGGAAGGCGCAGCCTGTCCCCAGCGCCACCAGCGAATCCATGGAGGGATGGCCCCTGAAGAGAGCCGGCAGCCCCTCCCGGTAAAATCTGCTCCCGCAGATCAGGATCGGCAGGGTCAGCAGCAGCTGGACCAGCCCATAGCGCAGCCGTTCGGTCTCCGGGTCCAGGAAACCCGGCAGCTTCAGCCCCAGCATCGGTCCCATGGCCAGCAGGAACAGCGGCAGGGCGAAGCACAGCGCGATCAGAAAGCGATGCTTCAGCTTTTCCTGCTCCCGCAGCCGGTCTGCGAAAATATCCTTCGTCGCGTCCTCTCCCTCCGGGATCAGACTGGCGGTAAAGCCGGCCCGTTCCACCTTCCGGCAGATCTCCTCCGGTCCGGTCAGGGTCTCGTCGTAATAGATCGTCATTTTGGAGGTGGCCAGATTGACCCCGGAAGAGACCACGCCGGGCAGCCTGCCCGTGACCCGTTCCACCGCCGCGGAACAGGCGGCGCAGTGCATGCCGTCGATCCTATAGGTTTCAGTGATCATGCTCCTTCCTCCTTCGCTTGCATTTCCCGCCTCGGCTCACATCAGCTCCAGATCCAGGAAGCTGATCTGATTGCTCTTGGGGATATCCCCCAGGATCCCCAGCTCAGCCAGGGTATCCGCCATGGTCGCCGAGATCTTGGCGCGCTGCACCAGATCCTCCCGGGACAGGAATTTGCCGTCCTTCGCGGCCTCTTCGATGCCCTCGGCGGCCTTCTCACCCATGCCGGAAATGCTGACCAGGGACGGCATGATCTTCCCGTCGATGATCTGGAAGCGCTTGGCCTTCACCCTCATCAGGTCGATGGGCATGAAATCGTAGCCCCGGGCGAACATCTCCTCCACCAGGCGCATATCCCGGTAGGTGAGCTTTTCCGTATCGGACAGATGGTCCGCGTTCTTCCGGAAGCCCTCGATATGCCGGCGGAATTCCTCCTGCCCCAGGCACATCAGCGAATAGTCGAAGCCGTCGGCCCGGATGCTGTAGTAGGCCGTATAGTATTCCAGCGGATGATGCACCTTGCACCAGGCCACCCGCCAGGCCATCATCACGTAGGCCGCGGCATGGGCCTTCGGGAACATGTACTGGATCTTTTCGCAGGAGCCGATGTACCAGTCAGGCACGTCGTGGGCGCTCATCTCCTCCTTCCAGGAGGGCCATTCCGCCACCTTGCCGCCGGCCACCTTGCCCTTGCGGACATTTTCCATGATTTTGAAGGAAAGGGCCGGATCCATGCCCTTGGAGATCAGATACAGCATGATATCGTCACGGGTACAGATGGATTCCTCCAGAGTCGCCGTGCCGGAAAGGATCAGATCCTGCACGTTGCCCAGCCAGACGTTGGTGCCGTGGGCGATCCCGGCGATACGCACCAGGTCCGCGAGGCAGGTAGGCTTCGCGTCCAGCACGATCTGCATGGCGAAGTCGGTGCCGAATTCGGGCACGCCCAGGGTCCCCAGCGGGCAGCCGCCGATCTGCTCGGACCTGATGCCCAGGGCATCCGGCCGCTTGAACAGGTCGATGACCTCGGGATCGTCCAGCGGGATCGTGGTGGCGTCGATGCCGATCAGGTCCTCCAGTCTTCTGATCATGGTGGGATCATCGTGCCCCAAAATATCCAGCTTCAGCAGGTTATGGTCGATGGAATGATAGTCAAAATGCGTGGTGATGATCTTGCTGTTCACGTCGTTGGCCGGATGCTGGATCGGGGTGAAGCTGTAGATATTCTCCCCGTGGGGCATGACCACGATGCCGCCGGGATGCTGCCCGGTGGTGCGGCGCGTGCCCACGCAGCCGGCAGCCAGCCGCTCGATCTCGCAGCGGCGCTTGCTCTGCCCCAGCTCCTCAAAATACTTGAGGGCGTAGCCGTAGGCGGTCTTCTCCGCGATACCGGTGATGGTCCCGGCCTTGAAGGTGTGGCCCTTGCCGAACAGCACCTCCGTATACTCATGGGCCTTGGACTGGTATTCGCCGGAGAAATTCAGGTCGATATCCGGCTCCTTGTCGCCCTTGAAGCCCAGGAAGGTCTCGAAGGGGATATCGTAGCCGTCCTTGATCATCCTGGTCCCGCACTTCGGACAGTCCATATCCTTCATGTCCACCCCGGCGCCGCCGGCGTGGGCCCTGGTCTCCTCGTTGTCCCAGATGCTGAATTTGCAGGCCGGGCAGCGGTAGTGCGGGCTCAGAGGATTGACCTCCGTGATGCCGCTCATGGTGGCGACGAAGGAGGAGCCCACGGAGCCCCGGGAGCCGACCATGTAGCCGTCGTCGTTGGAGTGCTTCACCAGACGCTGGGCGATGATGTACATCACCGCGTAGCCGTTGCCGATGATGGACTTCAGCTCCTTGTCCAGTCTGGTCTGCACGATCTCCGGCAAAGGGTCCCCGTACCAGTCGTGGGCCTTCTTGTAGCACATGCTCTGCAGCTCCTCCTCGGAGCCCTCGATGACCGGCGGGCATTTGTCGGGCCGCACCGGGGAAATGGCTTCGCAGGCCTCGGCGATCTTCAGGCTGTTCTCCACCACGATCTCATTGGCCTTGGCGTGGCCCAGGAATTCAAATTCCGCCAGCATTTCCTCCGTTGTCCGGAGATACAGCGGCGGCTGGGTGTCCGCGTCCTCGTAGCCCTGGCCCTTCTGGATGATCCGTCTGTAGACCTCGTCCTCGGGATCCAGAAAATGCACGTCCGAGGTGGCCACGACGGGCTTGCCGAACTGCTCGCCCAGCTCCACGATCCGGCGGACGTAGTCCCGCAGATCCTCCTCCGTGCAGGCCTTCCGGTTCTTGCCCTCCCGCAGCATGAAGCCGTTGTTGCCGATGGGCTGGACCTCCAGATAATCGTAAAAATCCACCAGATACGCCAGGCGCTCCTCATCGGCGCCGTTCACCACGGCCTGATACAGCTCGCCCGCCTCGCAGGCGGAGCCCACGATGATCCCTTCCCGGCACTCCTTCAGGAGACTGCGGGGGATGCGGGGCCGCTTGTTATAGTAATACAGATGGGATTCACTGACCATGCGGTACAGATTGATCCGGCCCACGTCGTTCTTCGCGATGAGGATGATATGGTAGGAGCGGTCCTTCAGGATGTCCTCCTTGCTCTTCCCGCCGTCGTCGTCCACCAGGTACCCCTCGCAGCCGTAAATGATCTTGATCTGCTTGCCCTTCTTGGCCAGCCCCTCCGCCGCGTGCATGGCGTCCGGGAAGGACTGCACGACCCCGTGGTCGGTGATGGCCACGGCGGGCATGCCCCATTTGGCGGCGCGCTTCACCAGCTCGTCGGTATGGGTCACGGCATCCATTTCGCTCATCTGGGTATGGGCATGGAGCTCCACCCGCTTGACCGGCGCCTTGTCCGAGCGCTCGTGCGCTCTGCCCTCCGCCTTCATGATGCCGCTGACGGCGGAAATGGCGATCTCCCGGTCGAATTTGTCCATGGCCGCCACGCCCTTCAGGCGCACGAAGGCGCCGGGACTGACCAGGCTGTCGATCTGGGCCTTTTCCTCCGGCTTCAGGAACAGCTTCACCTTGATGGAGTCGGTGCTGTCGGTCACCGTGAAAATATATAAGAGATTCCCGGTCTTGAGCTCGCGGGCCTCCAGACCCAGGATCTGTCCCTGGATCGCGACCTCGCCCATCTCCTCCTGGATTTCGGACAGAGAAATGATCTCGTCGTCAAATTCATAGCCGAAGCCCACGCCGTCCTCGAATTTCTTTTTGTAGGTCTTCTTCTCCGGCCTTCCGCTGCTCGCCGCCGTTTCCTGAGCCCGCTTGGCCTTTTCTTCCTCTTCGGCCTCGTGGTATTTGCGGGCGATGGCGGAAAGTTCCTCGGACAGGGCCTTGTCTTCGGCGGGCTTCTCCTTGGCCTTGGCGACCGTCTTCACGCGAACGGACAGGGAAAGGCCCATCCGCTCCTGGAACAGGGACTCCAGGAACGAAGCCAGCTCCTTGCCCAGGGCCGTATAGATATAGCTGTCGGGAATGCTCAGCTGGGCGATCCCCTCCTCGGGAAATGCCAGCTCGGCGCTGCGCATCAGGTTGTAATCCATCAGATGGAAGGTCTTCAGCTCCAGCAGGATGCTGTCCCGATAGGCCTGATAGATCTCCTCGGGACTCATCCCGGGCAGCACGAAGCTTTCATAGACGCGGACCGTGACCCCTCTGTTGGCGAAATATTTATGCTTGATGGCCGCCTCTAAGGCAAAAATATCCTTTTTGGCGATCAAAAAGGGAGCCTGCAGATACAGCTTCAGCAGGCTTCTGTCTCGGGGCATGGTCATGCGCAGGACCTGGATCTCCTCGATCCTGTCCATGATCTCGCGGCCGGTCATCAGATCCGGCATCACGTCCTTCAGTGTCTTCATGCGTGCTCCTTCTTAATAGCGGATCAGTTCCTCCTCCAGCGCCGCCAGCAGCTTGTCCTCGGGCAGCTTGCAGAGGATCTGCCCCTTCCTGAACAGAAGACCCTCGCCCTTGCCGCCGGCGATCCCCAGATCCGCCTCCCGGGCCTCACCGGGCCCGTTGACTGCGCAGCCCATGACCGCGATCTTCAGCTTTTTCTCCGGATAGCGGGCGGCCATCCGCTCGACCTGCTCGGCCAGGGAGATCAGATCGATGGACGTTCTGCCGCAGGTGGGGCAGGACACCACCTCGATGCCGTTTTCCCGCAGGCCCAGGCTCTGCAGCAGGAGCCTGCCGACCCGCACCTCCTCGACCGGATCGCCGGTCAGGGATACCCGGATCGTGTCGCCGATGCCCCGGCTCAGGATCGCGCCGATGCCGGCGCAGGATTTGACGGTGCCTCTGAGGATGCCGCCGGCCTCGGTGATGCCCACGTGCAGCGGATAATCGCAGCGCTCCGCTAACAGCTCGTGCGCCCGGATGCAGAGGGGCGCGTTCGAGGATTTGATGCTGATCACGATCTGATCGTAGCCGGCGTCCTCGATGCGGGAGACCTCGGACAGCGCGCTTTCCACCAGCGCCTCCGGGGTGACGCCGCCGTATTTGGCCAGCATTGCCTTCTCCAGCGAGCCGGAGTTCACACCGATGCGCAGAGGGATCCGCCGTTCCGCAGCGCAGCGCACCACCTCCCGGACCTTCCAGTCCTCGCCGATGTTGCCGGGATTGATCCGGACCTTGTCGGCGCCGTTTTCCATGGCCGCGATGGCCAGCTTATAGTCGAAGTGGATATCCGCCACCAGCGGGATATGGATCCTTTTCTTGATCTGCGCGAAGGCAGCGGCGGCTTCGGGGGTGGGGACCGTCGCTCGGATGATCTCACAGCCCGCGGCCTCCAGCCGCAGGATCTGCGAGACCGTTTTCTCTGCATCCTCAGTAGGCGTATTCGTCATGGACTGGACCGAGATCGGCGCATCTCCGCCGATAAACAGCCCGCCCACGGATATTTTTCTGGTGCTCTTCCTCCGTTCCATGTCTACCTCCCGAACAGCCTCAGCACGTCACTGAACATGACGGCCACCATGAGCAGCATCAGCAGGATGAAGCCTGCCAGGTGCACGTAATTCTCCCACTTGGCCGGGAAACGTTTGCCGGTGAGCAGCTCGAAAAGGATGAAGATCAGGCGGCCGCCGTCCAGCGCGGGGATGGGGAGCAGGTTCATCATGCCCAGATTGACGTTCAGCAGCACGGCCATGGTCATCAGGTTGAGCAGGGCGTCGCCGATGCCGCCGCTTTCCATGCCGGCGTCCACCGATTCACCGATGATCTCCACGATGCCGACGGGGCCGGAAAGGTCCCGGATGCCCACGCTGCCGGTCAGGAGCATTTTCAGGCTCATGAAGGTATATTCCAGCCAGTAGCGCAGCTCCGCCAGGCTGCAGCCCAGCACACTGCCCAGGCTGAGGGATTCCGTATCGTAGTAATAATAGGCGTCAAAGCCCAGCGAATTGGTCTCGTAGGGGGCGGGGATCAGCTCGGTCTCCAGCACCTCGTCGCCCCGGCCGAGCTTCAGCTTCAGGGCACTGCCGTCCAGCGCGTGCTCCTGCAGATACTGCTGCAGGTCGTTTCCGCCGGCGACCGCCGTGCCGTTGATGGCGAGGATCACGTCTCCCACCTTGAGACCGGCGGCCTCAGCGGGCGAATCCGGCGACACGGACTGCAGGGCGCAGGCCGACTCGGTGGCGTTGTAGCTGATGCCGATGCGATAACCGGAGCTGTGGGTATCCAGCAGGACCTCATGGCGCTCGCCGTCCCGCTCATAGACCAGCTCCAGCGGCGTCCCGTCCAGCGGGCGGTTGAATTCATAGATCACGATGTCCCGGCCCAGGTAAATGCGTTTGCCGCCGATGGAACGGATGATATCGCCTTGCTTCAGCCCTGCCGCCTCGGCACCGCTGCCGCCGGTCACGGAATAGACCATCGGCGTATTCAGGCCGCCGGCCGCCGTCAGCACCAGCGATACCAGAAACGCCAGAATAAAGTTGAAGACCGGTCCTGCCGCCACCACCAGGAAGCGGGCCCAGGCCGGCTTATTGTTGAAGGCATTGGGGGCCGGGTCGTCGGCGTCCTCTCCCACCATGGAGCAGGAGCCGCCGAAGGGCAAGGCCTTGATGGCGTATTTGGTCTCGCCCTTGCCCCAGGAGACCAGGATCGGCCCCATGCCCAGGGCAAATTCCGTAACTCCTACGCCCACGGCCTTCGCCAGCAGAAAGTGTCCGAATTCATGAAACAGTACCAGGGCGCTGAACAGCAGCACCGCGATCAGGATCTTCAATAAGGTTTCCAAGTGTGCTCCTTTATGGCTTCAGCCTCATCGGCTGAGAATCATCGTCAGAAAGTATATGGCCGGCGCCGTGACGATCACGCTGTCAAAGCGGTCCATGACGCCCCCGTGTCCGGGGATGAGGGTGCCGTAGTCCTTGATGCCCCGGCAGCGCTTGACGGCGGAGGCGGTCAGGTCTCCCAGCTGGGACAGAAGGCTGCCCAGGCCGGTGATCAGGGCGCAGGCGGCGGCAGGACTGCCGAAAAGCGTCAGCTTATCCCTGAACAGCAGGCCGTACAGCGCGCCCAGACCGGCGGAAAGAATCACCGCTCCGCAGGCGCCCTCCACGGTCTTCTTCGGGCTCAGCGCCGGGCAGAGCTTGTGTTTGCCGAAAAGCATGCCCGAGCAGTAAGCAAATACGTCCGAGCCCCAGGAGGAAAGGAGGATCAGGATCGCGGTCCAGACCCCGGCCTCCCGATGGGTCATGAACAGGAAGGACAAAAGCCCGGGCACGTACAGAACGCCCAGGAAGGCCAGCGCGAGCTGCTCCGGCGTATAGCGGGGATAGGTGAAGACCAGCGTGCCCGCCAGCAGCATGAAGGCCAGGAAGAGACAAAGCAGAAGGCCGCTGTGCCAGCCCAGCCAGACCCCCTCCAGATACAGCAGGGCGCCCATGAAGCCGGCTGCGGCAGGCGCACTGCCCTTTAGGCCCAGCACCTGATAGAGCTCGAAAAGCCCGATCAGCGAGGCGGCGGCTACCAGCAGGAACAGGCAGAGCCCGCCGGCCCAGAAGCCCAGAGCGGCGAGAGCGGTCAGGATCACGCTGCTTCTCAGCCGGATCAGAAAATTATGCTTCATGTGCTCTCCTTCCTCCCTCCGAAGCGGCGGTCTCTCCGATTATAGACCCGGATAGCCTCCATCAGCTGCTCGTGATCGAAATCCGGCCACAGCACCGTCGGAAAATAGAATTCCGCGTAGGCGCTCTGCCACAGCAGGAAATTGGACAGCCGCTGCTCTCCGCTGGTCCGAACGATCAGATCGGGGTCGGGGTGATCCAGCACGGCGGTGTCCAGGACGCTGCCGATCAGCTCCTCGGTGATGTCCTCCGGCTCGAGGCTTCCCTCCCGTACCCTTCGGGCAAGGGCGGTGACGCCCCGGCGCAGCTCGTCCCGGGCGCCGTACCCCAGCCCCAGGACGAAGCTCATCCGGTCGAAGCCGGCGGTATCCCGCTTCAGGGCCTCCAGGCCCTCCTCCAGGTCCCTGTCGAACAGGCTGAGATCGCCGATGGTCTCCACCCGGATATTTCCCTCAAAACATTTCTTCCGCAGGCGGGGGATATACGCCCTGAACAGTGCCATCAGCGCGGACACCTCCTCGGCGGAGCGCTTGAAATTCTCCGTGGAAAAGGCGTAAACGGTCAGCACCCTGACGCCCAGCCGGGCGGCATCCTCCACGATGGCCTCCAGGGCTTCGCAGCCGGCCTTGTGGCCCAGCTTGCGGGGAAGGCCCTTGGCCTTGGCCCAGCGTCCGTTCCCGTCCAGAATAATGGCTATATGCGCGGGGATCTGTAATTGTTCTTCCATAACGGCATACCTCAAAAAGCCTTCCCCTTCCGGGGAAGGCAGTGTGTACAGACGGACTTAAACCGTCATGATCTCCTTGGTCTTCGCTTCGATGGCCTTATCGATTTTCTCAATGAATTTATCGGTGAGCTTCTGCGCGTCGGCTTCGTCCTTCTTCTGATCGTCCTCGGTCAGCTCTCCGGCCTTCTGGGCTTTCTTGATGGCATCCACCGCGTCCCGGCGGATATTTCTTACCGCCACCTTGGCTGCCTCTCCCTTTTTCTTCACATCCTTGGACAGGTCCTTACGGCGATCCTCGGTCAGCTCGGGGAACATCAGCCGGATACAGGTGCCGTCGTTGCTGGGGTTGATCCCGATATCCGAGGTCTGGATCGCTTTTTCGATTGCCTTGATCAGGCTTCTGTCCCAGGGCTGGATCACCAGCATTCTGGCTTCGGGAACAGAGATGTTCGCGATCTGCTGCAGCGGTGAGGGGGAACCGTAGTAATCCACGGTGAGCTTGTTCAGGATCTGGGGATTGGCGCGGCCGGCACGGATGGCGGCAAACTCCTCATTCAGATTAGCCAGGGTCTTTTCCATCTTGTCTTCTGCGTTTTTCAAATAATCGTTCATGCGGTCCTCCTTATGTTTTTATTCCTTTACGATACGGGTACCCAGTACCTCTCCCCGCATCGCCCGGGAAATGCTGTCGGTTTCATTGAGATCAAAGATCATCATGGGTACAAAGGGCTCCTTGTCCAGAGCGGTGGCGGTCAGATCGATCACCTTGAGCCCGTCCGCCAGAATGCGTTCCAGACTCACCGTATCGAAGCGCCTGGCATTCGGATTGGTCGCCGGATCACTGTCATAGACGCCGTCAATGGATTTGGCCAGCAGGATCTCGTCCGCCTCCATCTCCTGCGCTCTCAGGACGCAGATGGTGTCGGTGGAGAAATAGGGATGACCCAGTCCGCCTGCGAAGAACAGCACCTTGCCCTTCCGCAGGTCCTCTGAAGCGGCATCCTTGGAGAACAGCTTGGTCATGTTCCCGCAGAGGAAGGGCGTATAGATCTCCGTATCCATGCCTTCGCTCCGGAAGACCTCCGAAACATAAAGGGCATTCATAACCGTCGCCAGCATGCCGATGGCATCCGCCTTGGTCCGGTCTATGGCATTGGAGGAACGGCCGCGCCAGAAATTTCCGCCGCCGATGACGACCATCAGCTGCACGCCTTCCTCATGGGAAAGTCTGACCTGACGGGCTACGCCCCGCACCGTTTCTTCATCAAAGCCGGTCTTTTTGTCACCGGCCAGCGCTTCACCGCTCAGTTTCAGCAGTACTCTTCTCATGACAGCCTCCTTGCGTTCTAAAAGCGGCTTCAGCATAGCACATTTGCCGGAAAAAGTAAAGGTCTTTACCCGCAAATGCCCCTGCCCGCGGCGCCGCTCAGCCGACAATGCCCTTGACAAAGATCTCGATGCCGATGGCGATCAGGATCACACCTCCCAGGACGGAGGCCTTGCCGGACAGCCTGGTCCCGAAGCGTTTGCCCAGGAGAAGGCCCACCAGGCAGATCCCGTAGGTCACGGCGCCGATGATCAGCGATTCCAGCAGTGCCTCGGGGAAGGCGCTGTCGGCGATGGTGAAGCCGACGGACAGGGCGTCGATAGCCGTGGCGATGCCCTGCAGCATCAGGCCCCAGAAGCCCACCGCCGTCTTTTCGCTCTCGCCCTCCCGGTAGCGCAGGCCCTCGAGCAGCATCTTGCCGCCGATATACAGCAGGAGCAGCAGGGCGATCCAGGGGATGAAGCGCTGGAAGGAGGAAAATGCCTCCAGGATGGTATGCACGCAGAACCAGCCCAGCAGGGGCATGGCGATCTGAAAGCCGCCGAAGGTCCCGGCGATCGCGCTCATCCGGGGAAATTTCATCTGCGGCTCGTTCAGGCCGTTGGCCAGGGAGACCGAGAAGGCGTCCATGGCCAGCCCTACGCCGAGCAGCAGGCTGTTGATAAGAAAAATCCAATCGATATGCGGCATTTGCCCTTCCTTTCCGTGCGCAGTTCCCTGTCTTTCAAGCCGCCGGGTCAGGCGGCGGGAGGTCCTGCGGTATGCTACTGTAGCACATTTGCCGCGGAAAATCCAGTCAAAGACGGCATCCCGCGCGAATTCCCGCCGAATTCTCCGGGAATCGCAGGGAAGGCTTGCACTGTCTCCCGCTTCGCGGTATAGTAGCGCCAGAAACCAAAGGAGGATCCGCCATGTTCGGATTGGGTACCATTATCAATACAGGAGCCATCATCGTCGGCGGGCTTATCGGTCTGGCGGCCGGTAAGGGCATCAAGGCAGAAAAACAGCAGGCCTTTGAGACCGCCTGCGGTGTCAGCGTCATGTTTCTGGGCATCGCCGGCGCCATGGAGGGCATGCTCAGCCTGGAGGAAGGCGCCCTGAGGGCCGGCCGCTCCATGTTCGTGGTGCTCTGTCTGCTGCTGGGCGCCGTGCTCGGCGAGCTGATCGATCTGGAGGGCCTGCTGGAGCGCTTCGGCGAATGGCTGAAGCGCAAGACCGGCAGCAGCAGGGACGTCCGCTTCGTGGAGGGCTTTCTGACCACCTCCTTCACGGTCTGCATCGGCGCCATGGCCGTGATCGGTTCCCTGCAGGACGGGATCTCCGGCGACTTTTCCCTGCTGGCCACCAAATCCATCCTGGACTTTATCATCGTCATCGTGATGACCGGGACCATGGGCAAGGGCTGCATCTTCTCGGCCATCCCGGTGTTCGTGCTGCAGGGCAGCATCACCCTGCTGGCCCGCTTTCTGGCGCCGCTGATCACCGATGCCGCCACGGTCAATCTTTCCCTGGTGGGCAACGTGCTGATCTTCTGCGTCGGCCTCAATCTGGTCTGGGGCAAGAAGGTGCGGGTGGCCAATCTCCTCCCCGCCGTCCTGTTGGCCGTGGCCGCCGCGTATCTGCCGCTGTGAGTCAGACTGCCCCGCTGCGGTGAGCCGCCCGGCTCCTGCGCTGAGGGAGCAGCCGTTTCCCGGCAGGAATACTGCTAGCGATAAATCAAAAACCTTCGGAACGTCTGGTTCCGAAGGTTTTTTGATGTCAGTCTTCAAACAGCGGCGTGGAGAAATACCGCTCGGCGGTATCGGGAAGCACGGTCACGACGGTCTTGCCCTTGCCCAGAAGCTTTGCCATGCGGCGGGCTGCCGCCACGTTGGTCCCTGAGGAAATGCCGCACATCAGGCCCTCCCTGCGGGCCAGGTCTCTGGCGGTCCGGATGGCCTCCTCGTCGCTGATGATGCAGATGTCGGAGTAGATCGTCCGGTTCAGATTGACCGGAATCAGGCCGTCGCCGATGCCCATCTGCAGATGCGTTCCCACGTTGCCGCCGGCCAGGATCGCCGCGTGCTCCGGCTCCACCGCCCAGATGGTGATCTGCGGGTTCAGCGCCTTCAGCGTTTCTCCGATCCCGGAGATCGTTCCGCCGGTGCCTACGCCCGAGCAGAAGCCGTCGATGGGCCCGCCCACCTGCTCCAGGATCTCCAGCGCGGTGTGATGCTTGTGGGCGCTGGGATTTGCCGGGTTCTCGAACTGACCGGGCAGAAAGACCTTGGGATCCTCCCTGGCCATCCTGAGCGCCATCAGCCGGCACTCCTCGATGGCGTCGCCGATATTCCCCGCGTCATGGACCAGAATCACCTCTGCCCCGTAATGACGGATCAGCTTCCTGCGCTCCACGGAAACGGAGTCGGGCATGATGATCACGGTCTTGTAGCCCATGACCGCGCCGATCAGCGCCAGACCGATGCCCTGGTTGCCGCTGGTGGGCTCCACGATGACGCTGTCCTCATGGATCAGCCCCCGGCTGATGCCGTCGGCGATCATGTTATAGGCCGTGCGGGTCTTGATGGAGCCGCCGACGTTGAGGCCCTCGTATTTGACCAGGATCTCGGCGGAGTCCTCGTCGGTCATATGATTGAGGCGGATCATGGGGGTATGGCCCATGGCCTCCAGAACGGTATTATAGATCATGATCAATGCACCTTGCTTGGATTTGCTGACAAAGGCAGCCAGACCTTTGTATCACAGGTCCCGGCGAATGTCAAGAAAGCTTCTGACTGAATTCGACGGTTTCCGCGTTCGGGCCGACGATATTGAAGAACCGGACGCCCTTTTCCCAGAAGGGAAGGAACTGGACCTCATCCTCCAGGATCTGATATCCGGCGGCCTTTGCTTCCGCAAATACCGCGTCGATATCGCTGACGTCGATGGCCAGATGGTCGATGGCTCCGTTCTTCATCACGGCAGGAGTGTCGGTGTAGCACTCCAGGACCAGATCGCCAAGCTGCAGGAAAACGACCCGGTCCTCTCCCATGCGGGTCTCGTAGGGGATCGTGAAGCCCAGGCTCTCATAAAAGGCGATCGTCTTGTCCATGTCATTGGTGGGGAGACCCAGATGCTGGATCCCGTTCAGATACTGCTTCATGCTCATAGTGTTGCGGAAGGCGCTGCCTTCCCGTCCTTTCTGTATGATAGGGATTTGCCCACGGCGGTACGGCCGGGCTTCATTTATCGGCCTTCTCCCGGCTGTCCACCCGGAGATTCTTTTCATAGCGCTCCTGATCGAAGAAATCCTTGACCGAGCAGCCGGCTCTGCCGCTGGACGCGCAGGCACAGGCACAGGCGCAGTGAGAAGCGCAGGCGCAGGAGGAGGCGCAGGCAGAGGCGCAGGAGGACACACAGGAAGAGTGGAAATGACCGGAAGATCTGGTCCTGCTGGTCGTGGTCGTATGCGTTATGGGAACATTGACCACGTTGACCCGGATAAAGGTATTCGGATCGCTGCCGTAGCGGAAGGTACCAGCGGTGGAATATCGTTCCGGTTTCTCGATGTCCTTTTCCTCCACCACTTCCTTAGACTTGATCATGGTATGACCGCAGTAGGAGCAGTTGTCCTCTCCGTCCACGTGGGCCATGCCGCAGCCGGGGCAGTTCTCAAAGTAAATGATCTTGGTCCGGGTGATCTTCTTCTCCGTTTCGGTCGTGCTGCCGAAGCCGCTGCCCTTTCCGCCCACAAGGCTGAGCAGCCAGCCGATCAGCAGGACAGGGGCCACAAACATCAGCACCACGGCTGCGATCCCCAGAACGGCCAGAGCCAGTCCGCCGACCATGCCGAAAAAGCCGACATCGTCATCGGAGCCGTCTTCGTACCCACCGCCCTCGATCCGCTTTTCCGTATCGAAGAGGAAGGCGTCGTTCGGATAGGCCACGGTCATCTGATAGCGCTCTCCGGCATCGAGGGAGGCTTCAAAGATCAGATAATCGCCCTCCTCGTAGCAGTCCGGCTGCCAGGCACCGACCTTGTCCTTATTCCAGCGTATCGTCAGCACGTCCACGTCGATGCCGTCAAACCAGGCCGGCGTATAGATGAAGGCCGTCTCACCCTCCGCGAAGCGTCCCACCTGATACATATTGTCCTGGACGAAGGAGAAATCGAAGCTGACCACTTCATTCTTATAATACTTCCGGTCCAGGATCACCGAAACGTAGGAGCCTTTGTCGTGTAAGGACGCTACCGTCGGGCTCAGGGCCGTCAGCCGGCTGTGATGGCTGTTGGGCAGACCGATGTTGACGTCTGTCAGAGGCCCGTAGACAACGTCGTCCAGGACCCGCCATTCGATATGATACAGCATGTTCAGGGTGCCGTCCTCGTTGACGTCCACCGTGACGGTAAAAAACAGGATCTCGTCGGTGGCTCCGGCGGCTTCAGCCTTGCCGGGGACGGCCAATAAGCCTGTGATCAGTACCAGCGCCGCGAGGAGCAGCCGGAAAAACCGTTTCATCAGCAGTACCTCCTTAAGGGGCATTTTCCGCTCAGAGAGCCGGAATAATTCCGCAGGCTTCTGCAGGTCTCCTGCTCCCAGACGGTCTCCCAGTCATCCGTCAGCAGATCGCCGAGGATATCGCCGGACAGCCAGCTCTGGCAGGGGACCGCGTGACCGCCGGGGGTGACGGCCATGTTGCTGAGGCAGGCGCCGCAGGAGGGGGTGGATATCCCCAGCTCGTCAAATACCGCCCCGTCGATCCAGCCGGGCGACGTGAAGGCGATCTCCATCCCGTTGGCATGGCAGTAGGCGACGGCCTCCCGCAGGATTTCCTCCAGCTCAGCGGAATCCAGCTGCAGGCTGCGGGAGGATTCGCCCTCGGCATTCCCGGTGGTGATCAGTCCGGAGCAGGTCACGTAGACGATTCCCTTCTCATGCAGGAATTCCAGGGTCTTTACATAGTCTTTGTTCAGGGTACACAGCGGCGTGTTGATGCTGATGCGCAGACCGGCGGCCAGCGCATTGTCGATCCCGGCCACCGTGCTGCGGAACTGCGGCGCGCCCACCAGCGTGTTGTGGACCGCCTCGTCCGCGGAGTAAAAGGTGATCTGCACGCTGTCCAGCTCCGCCTCTCTCAGCCTCCGGCAGTAGTCCTCGGTCAGCCGGATGCCGTTGGTGTTCAGCCGGGAAATGAACCAGCGGGCATAGGAAATCAGCTCGAACAGATCCTCCCGCATGGTGGGCTCTCCGCCGGTAAAGGTGACCTGCGGGATCCCCGCCGCTCTCAGCTTATCCAGGATCTTCTTCCAGTCCTCGGTGCTCAGCTCTTCCTCCTCGGCCTGGACCTGACCGGCGGCATAGCAGTGGACACATTTCTGGTTGCAGTGCCAGGCTCCGTTTTTGGTCATGGCGCTGACCATCAGGTCCATTCGGTGCGGCGCCCTCATCACGTCGGCGTATTCGCCGATATTCAGATGCCGGATGTCCTCAGTCACCGGCTCACGGTAAGCCAGCTGTTTGAAGGTCGTATAAATGGTCAGGATATCCTCACGGATCCTCCTGCGGCTGAGCAGGGGAATGACCTTTTTGACGTCTTCCACGGTATCCGCCAGGATCTTATCCAGATCCTTCTGCTCCAGCTCCCGGCCGTCGCAGAGGTTGACCTCGCGGATCAGCTCTGCCAGCATGACCGTCCAGCTGAAATTGACCGGGACGATGTCGGTCCCGTTGATGATTGCCACGCTGGGATTGAGGTGTTCCTCATCGTTCCGGGGCGGGATCAGATGGATGCGGATCACGCCGGGGCCTTCGGGATTTAAGGTCGTATGGAGCACCTCAGTAAAGCGGCTGTCCATGTATTCCCGGATGCGGCGGACGGTTTTGGTCTTTCTCAGTAATTTCTTGATCAGCATAGTCCTATTGCCTTTCTTCGCCTTGCGGCTTGTCGCTTTTCAGTATAGCATCCGGACAGACAGCCTGCAAGCCAAAGCGCTAAAAAAAGCAGACCGAAGACGGGCTTCGGTCTGCCATACACGTTATTATCAGATCAATACATGCCGCCCATGTCGGGAGCCGCGGGAGCAGCGGGGGCGGGTTCCTTGATGGTCGCCACGACGCTCTCGGTGGTCAGCAGCGTGGAAGCCACGGAGGTGGCATTTTCCAGAGCGGAGCGGGTCACCTTGGCGGGATCCAGGATACCGGCCTTGATCATGTCCACGTAGGTCTCTTCCAGGGCGTTGAAGCCGATGCCGTCGGCCGCTTCCTTCACCTTGTTCACGACCACGGCGCCTTCCAGACCGGCGTTGGCCGCAATATGGAACAGCGGAGCCTGCAGAGCCTTCAGCACGATCTCGGCACCGGTCTTCTCATCGCCGTACAGAGTCTCGGCCAGGGCCTCGACCTTCTTGCAGGCTTCGATGTAGGCCGTGCCGCCGCCGGCAACGATGCCCTCTTCCACGGCAGCTCTGGTGGCGTTCAGCGCATCCTCCATGCGGAGCTTCATTTCCTTCATCTCGGTCTCGGTGGCGGCACCGACGCGGATCACGGCTACACCGCCGGCCAGCTTGGCCAGACGCTCCTGCAGCTTCTCCTTATCGTAATCGGAGGTGGTCTCCGCCATCTGCGCCTTGATCTGAGCGATACGGGCCTGTACGTCGGCAGCATCGCCGCAGCCGTCCACGATGATGGTATTTTCCTTGGTCACCTTGACGCTCTTGGCGCGGCCCAGCATATCCATGGTCGCATCCTTCAGCTCCAGGCCCAGTTCCTCGGAGATGACCTGGCCGCCGGTCAGGATCGCGATATCCTTCAGCATTTCCTTGCGGCGGTCGCCGAAGCCGGGAGCCTTAACGCCCACGACGGTGAAGGTGCCGCGCAGCTTGTTGACGATCAGGGTGGTCAGCGCCTCGCCCTCAATATCCTCGGCCACGATCAGCAGCTTGGCGCCGGACTGGACCAGCTGCTCCAGCAGGGGCAGGATCTCCTGGATATTGGCGATCTTCTTATCGGTAATGAGGATGTAGGGATCCTCCAGGTTTGCTTCCATCTTCTCCATGTCGGTGCACATGTAGGCGGACAGATAGCCGCGGTCGAACTGCATGCCCTCGACCACGTCCAGCTCGGTGCGCATGGTCTTGGACTCCTCGATGGTGATCACGCCGTCCTTGGAGACCTTCTCCATGGCGTCGGCGACCATCTGACCGACGGTCTCGTCACCGGCAGAGATAGCCGCGACCTTGGCGATCTGTTCCTTGCCGGAAATGGGGCTGGCCTGAGCCTTGATGGCTTCCACGGCAGTGTCGGTAGCCTTCTTCATGCCCTTGCGCAGAACGATGGGGTTGGCGCCGGCGGCCAGGTTCTTCATACCGGCATTGATCATGGCCTGAGCCAGGACCGTAGCGGTGGTGGTGCCGTCGCCGGCCACGTCGTTGGTCTTGGAAGCGACTTCCTTGATCAGCTGAGCGCCCATGTTCTCATAGGGATCCTTCAGCTCGATCTCCTTGGCGATGGTCACGCCGTCGTTGGTGATCAGGGGAGCGCCGAAGGCCTTGTCCAGGACCACGTTGCGGCCCTTCGGACCCAGGGTGACTCTGACGGTATCCGCTAACTGATTAACACCGGCTTCCAGGGCCTTGCGGGCCTCTGCGCCGTACTTGATTTCCTTTGCCATGACTGATGTTCCTCCTTAGTCTTCCACGATAGCCAGAATATCGCTCTGACGTACCACTACGTATTCCTTGCCGTCCAGCTTGACTTCCGTACCGGCGTATTTGCTGTAAATGACCTTATTTCCAACGGCGACCTCCATCTTCACGGCCTTGCCGTCCTTGTCCACTCCGCCGGGACCTACGGCCAGCACCTCCGCGGTCTGGGGCTTTTCCTTGGCGTTGCCGGGCAGAACGATACCGCTCTTGGTGGTCTCTTCCGCTTCGACCTGTTTCAGCACGACTCTGTCGCCTAAAGGCACTAACTTCATCTTTATGTCCTCCTTAATGAATTCGGTTCACGTTGTTAGCACTCTCTATTTCTGAGTGCTAAAGCCATTATATCCACTTCCCGGAAAAATGCAAGCCCTAATTTAAGGAATTTTGAAAGATTCTCGCTGTGGCTATTTATCTTTAGGAGATAATTGCGTATAATGGCGGCATCTCAAGTAAGGAGCCCTCAAATGGAAAGCAACAAGAACGCTGACAAACGCCTGTCTACTTTGATCAACCACAAGCTGGTGCCGGACGATACGGAGGTATTTGCCCTGCTCCTGCTCGGCCTGTACGCACTTCTGCCGCTTGTCATGTCCTTTCTGCACTGTCTGGGACTGTACGGCCATTTCTACGGATATCTCTACGTTTACGAAAAGCTATTTCTGGCCATCGGCTTCCTTCTGCTGCTGATCCTCATCCTGCAGCAGAAATACCGCAGGGACGGGCTATTATCCGCGAAGCGCCTGCGAAAGGAGCCCTGGATCCCGCTGTTTGCCTTTATTCCTCTCTGGAGCATCCCCTGCGCGGCCCTGTCCGTGGATCCCCGCCACGCGTTCCTCGGCACCGATTATAATCTGGACGGCGTGCTTTCGCTCTTCCTTTACGGCTGCTTCTTTCTGGCGGTACGGAGCCTTAAGAGGGAGGATCTGCGCCGGAAGCTGCTCACCCTGCTCGCGGCGGCGAGCCTGCCCATCGCCCTGATCGTTCTGGCCGAGGGCTTCGGTATGCCCTTCTTCTTTGATGCCTTCAATGACAACAGCGGGCATGCCGCCTGCTTTACCAATTCGAACCACTGCGGCTACTATCTCTGCACCGCCGGCGCGGTATTGGCGGGGCTGATCGCCTTTCCCGACGAAAAGGCTTCCGCAGCGGAGCAGCGGCAGCAGCGTACGGCCCTCTCCCTCTTCTTCGGGATCCTGGTCTACGCGATGCTGATCAACGACACCCTGGGCAGTGAGCTGGGACTGGTCTTCGCGGTCCTGATCATGCTCCCGCTGTTTACAAGGCTTTCCGGGCAAAGGATCGGTCTGAAGGCCCTGCTGCCGGCGATCATCCTGCTGTCGCTTATCGTCCTGGACTGCGCAGAGCTGATCCCTCTCGGCAGTGCCAGATCGATCCGCGAAAGCCTGGTGGCCATGGGCCTGGATTTCGGAAAGATCGTGACCGGCAGCGAGGACGCAGCGGCCGCCGGAAGCTCCCGCTGGGGCCTGTGGAAGCACTATTTTCAGTGCTTCCTGCAGCATCCCCTGTTCGGGCTGGGCCCCGAGGGGCTGGAGCAGCCCTACACCATCTATCTGGATTATCTGCGGGCCCACAACGAATACCTGATCGTGCTGTCCTCGCTGGGCCTGCCGGGCTTTCTGGCCTACTTCGGCGGACTGCTCAGTCTTTGCACCGTCTGCGTAAAGCGGATCAAACAGCTGAGTCCTCTGGCGCTTACGGCCGCGGTCGGCGTCATGGGGTATCTCTTCTCCGCCTTCTTCGGCAATCAGAAGTTCAACGTTTATCCTTACTTCTGGATCCTGCTGGGCTGTCTTGCCGCGGAAAATACCGCGGAGGTCCGGGAGCTGCCGCTGCGCACCCGCGAAACCGGGCCGAAAATGCCGGCGCCTGCCGCAAAACATGTAAAATAAAGCCGTGTTTGCCGCAAATATGCGTAAAAAATCCGCTGTCGGCAAAAATAAGGCTTTTCATTTGCGGAATTATACCCTATAATGTCATCATAGTATCATATCCCTGTGGGACAGAGGATTTGGGGAGGAAAAAGTTATGTCCAAGAAGAATCATGCACTGCTTTCTGTGCTGGCAGGAGCTGCTCTGGCCGGGGGCTTCATTTATCTGAAGAATAATGCCGAAAAGCTGAAGCGCGCCGAAGAGGATCAGGAAAGCTGGGAGCCCGCCGAGGGTGATGACAGCTGGAAGGCCAGCTACACCGATGAAAACGGTGAGGAAATGAGCGCCGAGGAGATCAAGAAGCGCGTCAAGACCGAAGCCGGCAAGGCCATGGAGGATTTCAAGGCCGATGCCAAGCTGGTGTCTCAGGAGATCCTGGCCGGTCTGAAGAAGGCCGCCGAGGATATGAAGGCCGCCGTGGCGGAAGCCAAGAATGCTACCGCTGCCAGAAAAGCCGAGCAGGCTGCCGAAGAGACTGCCGAAGTGATCGACGGAGAGGCTGCCGAGGCTGCCGAGGACGCCGAGATCAACAACGAGGAGCAGTAAATCCGATCTGCGGGAAAGGCCCGGGGCATTGCCCTGGGCCTTTCTATTTTATCTCTTCTGTTCCCGGACTCTGAAAAGACTCCCTTCTTGCTTATCGCATGATCTCTTACTTCCGGAAAAGCCTTTTTTCTTAACTTATCTCTTCTGCTCCTCGCCTCCGGAAAAGCTTCCTTCTTACCTGTCTTTCAGCTCCCGGCCTCCAGAAAGGCCTTCACCCGTCCGTAAAAGTCTCCTTCCTCCTCGAATATCCCGTGGCTGCCCTCCGGATAGAGCTGCAGCTTGGCTCCGGGCAGGACCGCAGCCAGCTTCACGGCGGCCTCCGGGCCCAGTACTCCGTCCCGCTCTCCGCCCAGGACCAGTGCGGGGCAGGAAAGCTCCGCCAGCCGGTCCTGCGTATGCAGCTCAAAGCAGGCCCTGACCATCACGCGGAACCGCTCCCGGTCCGAAAGGCCGAGACCGGCGTACTGCATTTTCAGGAAACGTCCGTAACGCGCCGTAAAGGCCGGAGAATACACGCGTCTGAGATATCCCTCCGTCAGAGCCCCGTTGTCCGCGTTTTCCGCCAGCTGCTCCCATTCGGTGAGCACTGCCGCGGCAGAGGCCTCCAGAGTACAGGCTGCGGAGGCCAGCACCAGGCGGCGCACCGTCTCCGGCCGCTCCAGTGCCAGATACTGCGCGATCATGCCCCCCTGAGATATTCCCAGGATATCCGCCTGCCGGATGCCCAGATGCCCGAGCAGGGCGGCGGTATCCCGGCTCATCGTCCGCAGCGTACAGCCCTCAGCGGCAGCTTCCCGCCGGTCGATCCAGAGCACCCGAAAATGCTCCGCCAGGCTCCTCAGCTGCTGACGGATCGCCGCCGGCCGGAAGGTATCTCCGAGGGATATCCCCGGCAGCACGGCCAGTGTCCGCTCTCCTTCACCGAAGAGGCAGTATCTGAGCTTTCCCGAGGGTACGGGATAGTTTTGTATCAGCATATCCTTCATGCCTGAACTGCCTTTGCCGCTTTAGCGGATGATCTCATGGATCAGCTTCACCGGTGCGGGTGCAGCACTTCCGATCTCCACGGCCAGCAGGAACTGCTCCATGGCCGGCAGCAGGCTTTCCTGGCGCTCGGTATGCAGCACGCACAGGGGCTCGCCTTTCCGGACGGGAGCCCCGATCTTTTTCTTCAGCACGATGCCCGCCGCGAAGTCGATTGCTTCCTCCGCTCTCGCCCGGCCCGCGCCCAGGGTCCCGGCCACGTTGCCGATGGCTTCGGTATCCATCCGGCACACAAAGCCGTCCCGGGGAGACGGGACCTCCAGGGTAAAGGCCGCCCTCGGGAAACGCTCCGGCTCATCCAGATACCGCACGTCTCCGCCCTGGGCCGCGACCCATTCCTTCATCTTGGCAAAGGCTTTGCCGGAGCTCACCATCTCCTCCGCCAGGGCCCTGGCCTTCTCCGGCGCCAGCTCGAAGACCAGCGCCAGCTGCTCGGCGGCCAGAGCCAGAGAGACCTCGTAAACGTCCCCCTTTAGCTGCCCCTTCAGCACCGAGACGGCCTCCTGCACCTCCAGGGAGTTGCCGATGGCAAAGCCCAGCGGCTCATCCATGTTGGTGATGAGGGCAGTCATTTTCCGGCCGCAGCGGCGTCCGATCTCCACCATATTCTTCGCGAGGACGGAGGCGTCCTCCGGTGTTTTCATAAAGGCTCCGCTGCCGACGGTCACGTCCAGCACGATGGCGCTGGCGCCGGCCGCCAGCTTCTTGGACATGACGCTGGAGGTGATCAGCGGAACGGAATCCACCGTCGAGGTCACGTCACGCAGGGCATAAAGGCGCTTGTCCGCCGGCGCCAGGTCCTTGCTCTGACCGATCAGGCAGAGGCCCACCCGGCGGCTCTGCGCCAGGAACTCATCGATGGACAGCTCCGTGCGGTAGCCGGGGATCGATTCCAGCTTATCCACGGTGCCCCCGGTATGACCCAGGCCACGGCCGCTCATCTTGGCTACCACGGCACCGGCCGCCGCCGTGATGGGAGCCAGGATCAGACTGGTCTTGTCGCCGACGCCGCCGGTGGAATGCTTATCCACGGAAAGCTGCCCGAATTCCGACAGATCAATAGAATCTCCCGATCTCGCCATGGCATCCGTTAGCATAGCCGTCTCCCGTTCCGTCATGGATCTGAAGATCACGGCCATGCAGAAGGCGCTCAGCTGATAATCCGGGATCGACCCGTCGGTGATGCCCCGGACCAGAAAGCGGATCTCTTCCTCGTTCAGCTCCAGGCCCTGCTTCTTCTTGGTGATCAAATCAATGGCACGCATCGCATCTCCTAACTGCCTCCGGAAGGCACTCTTGTCTTAAAGCGCAAAGCTCAGCGGAAGCAGCTCCGCCAGCGTATATTCTTTCGTCCTGCCCTCCGAGCCGTACAGGATCACCCGGAAATCCTTATCGCAGAATTCACTCATCACCTGCCGGCAGACGCCGCAGGGCGGGCAGGGAACGGAAGGCTCCTCGTCGGCATTTGCCCCGCAGATAGCGATGGCGGCAAATTCCCGCTCGCCCTCGCTGACCGCCTTGAAGATGGCGGTGCGTTCCGCGCAGACGGAGGGACCGAAGGCCGCGTTCTCAATGTTGCAGCCGGTATAGACCTTGCCGCCGCGGGTCAGCAGCGCCGCCCCTACGGCAAAGTGGGAATACGGACAGTAGGCGCCCTTTCTGGCCTCCAGGGCCAGAGCGCAAAGTTCGTCGCCGCGCATCAGCTTATTCTCCCTTCACAGCGTTTTCGCGATCTTCACCAGACGGCTGGTTCCCAGACGGCTGGCCCCCAGCGCCAGGAAATCCTCGGCATCCTTCAGATCCGCGATCCCTCCTGCCGCCTTGATCTTCACGTGGGGCGCCACGTGAGCCGCGAACAGGGCCACGTCCTCCCGGGTAGCGCCGCCGGTGGAAAAGCCGGTGGAGGTCTTGATGTAGTCCGCACCGGATTCGGAGACCACCCGGCACATCTCGATCTTCTCGGCCTCCGTCAGCAGGCAGGTCTCGATGATCACCTTCAGGAGCCTCCCGCAGCAGGCCGTCTTCACGGTCCTGATCTCGGAAAGGACCTTGTCGTAGGCGCCCTCCTTGACCCAGCCGATGTTGATGACCATGTCGATCTCGTCGGCGCCGTTTGCCACGGCCTCCGCCGCTTCGAAGGCCTTCACCGCCGTCGTGGAATAGCCGTTGGGGAAGCCGATGACCGTGCAGACGGCCAGACGCTCTCCAGCGTATTCCTTCGCCTGCTTCACAAAGGAAGCGGGGATGCAGACGGAGGCGGTATGATAGGCCATCCCGTCATCGCAGATCGCTTTGATCTGCTCCCAGGTGGCATCCTGCTTCAGCAGGGTATGATCACAGGCGGCAAGTATCTTAGTCAATTCCATAATATCTCCTTCTCCCGGTCCTCCGGGACGGCGCCGCGCGCCATGCTCTATGCTCAGACGGAGGCCCGCCCCGCGGGTCCGCCTCATCTTCTCGTCAGGCAGCCTTATCTTCTCGTCAGGCCGCCTCATCTTCACGTCGGGCCGCCCATTCCAAACTCCTCAGGTCACCCCGTCAAACCTCCTCGGGGCTGATCCGTACCTCCTGCAAATGCGCCAGCTTCACCGCCAGACGCTGCACCTCCGCAGGCTCTACGGCCTCCCGCAGGGAAGCGTTCAGCCGCTGTCTCCGCAGGCGGCGCAGGTTCTCGGTGAGGACTCTGGCCCTTTCCTCCGCGGGCAGGCTCTGGCTGAGGCTCCGGCTGAATACGGCCGCCACCAGCTTGCCTTCCTCTTCATGCTCCAGGAATTGGGTGAGCAGCGAGGCGGGCAGAAGCTCTCCTGCTCCGGGCTTCTCCTTAAGGATCCTCTCCCACAGCTCCCGGTACAGGGACAGGGAAAAGTCCGTAGCCTCGACCAGCTGACCCAGCCGCTGCGGCGTGATCGGCGCGCTGACCGCCCAGGCCAGCAGCATTTGCTGGGCCACCAAAAGGCCCTCGTCCTTTTCGCCCTTCACGGCGGAGGCCGCCATGCCGGGGTCCTCCTCCGTCATTTCCGGCTCTGCCGGCAGCTCGGAGGTGACGCGGCGGTTCCCCACCCGGTTCATCAGGCCCCGCAGAAGCTCGGGCTTGATATGCTGCTCCCGGCAGACCTCCTCCAGGTAATTTTCCCGCTCCGCCGGATCCTCGAAGCCGGTCAGCTCCTCTGCCAGCTTCTTCTGATAGGCGGTGCGGCCCGCGGGATCGGCCATGTCAAAGCCGGTCTTCCAGACGTCCGCCTGATACAGGAAGAAGTTCCTGGCTCCGGCGATCCGCTCCTCGAAGGCGGCCGCGCCCTCGTGGGTGATGAATTCGTCGGGGTCCTTGTAGGGCCGCATATCCAGCACCTTCAGGTTCATCCCCACCTGGCGGAAGATCGGGATCGCCCGCATCGCCGCCTTCACCCCGGCGCCGTCGCTGTCATAGGTCAGGACCACCTGGTCCGTATAGCGCTTGAGCAGCATGGCGTGGCCGACGGTGAGCGCCGTGCCCAGGGAAGCCACCGCGCAGTCGATCCCGGCCTGGTGCAGGGCGATCACGTCCATGTAGCCCTCCATCACCAGATAATAGGGCCTGCGGGTCTGCCGGGCGTAGTTCAGCCCGTAGAGGTTGCGGCCCTTATCGAACAGCGGGGTCTCCAGGCTGTTCAGGTACTTGGGCTCGCTCTTGTCCAGCACCCGGCCGCCGAAGCCGATCACCCGGCTGTTTTTGTCCATGATGGGGAACATCACGCGGTCCCGGAAGAAGTCCATGGGCCCTTTGTCTTCCCGGAATTTCACCAGCGCCGAGGCCTTGATTTCCTCGTCCCGGTAGCCCTTGCTGCGCAGGTATCTGTACAGATTGTCCCACAGCTTCGGCGCGTATCCCAGGCCGAATCTGCGGAGTGTCTCCTCCGTGAGGCCTCTTCGGGTGAAATAGGCCATCCCCTCCTTACCGACGGGCTGGCGCAGCATGTAGTAGAAGTATTTGGCGGCCTCCGTGTTCATCTCCAGCAGGCGGTTCCTCAGGGACTCCCGGGTCTTCTCCTCCTGGGTCATTTCCCGCTTGGGCAGCGTGATCCCCGCCCGCTCTGCCAGATGCTCCAGCGCCTCCGGGAAGCTGTAGCTCTCATACTGCATGAGAAAGCTCACCACGTTGCCGCCGGCGCCGCAGCCGAAGCAATAATACATCTGTTTCGCCGGAGACACGGAAAAGGACGGGGTCTTCTCATTATGGAAGGGACAGCAGCCGAAGTAATTGGCCCCCTTCTTCGTGAGCTTCACCCGCGTACCGATCACCGCCACGATGTCACTGCGGCTGCGCACTTCTTCGATCAGCGTATCCGGATAATACACGCCAAGGTCTCTCTTTCTTTCAGTCTTTCGTCAAATGCCGCTCCAGCCAGAGCAGCATGTCGAGGCGCACCTCGTCCCGGTCCGCTTCGCCCAGGATATCGTGCAGATCGTCCTTATAGAAGAACAGGTCCACGTCCTTAAGGCCCCAGGCCTTGAAGCGGTTATACACCCGCAGCGGTCCCCGGGACTGCTGTCCGATGGGGTCCTGCATGCCGGAGGCCAGCAGCACCGGCAGCCCGGCAGGGATGTTCCGGCGGCCCTTCTTTAACGCCAGATCCTCCAGGAGCCTGAAGAAATCCGCGTAGCCGGAGGCCGTGAAAAGAAAGCCGCAGTTAGGATCCTCCTCATAGGCCTTAAGGGTCTCGGGGCAGGAGCTCATCCACCTCTCGGGACCGCCGCGTCCGAAGACCAGCAGCTCCAGCAGCCTGCTGCGGTAATGACCGTCCCGGCAGAGGCACAGCAGCTGGGCCAGGCGTTTGCCGATATGGGCGATCGCGTAGGAGGGATCGGCGGTCCCGCTGAGGATCACGCCGGACAGCGCGCCCGGGTACAGGGTGATCAGGCGGCGGGCGATAAAGGAGCTCATGCTGTGGGCGATCAGGAAGACCTGCTTCCCGGGGAAGGCCTCCCGGGCATAGCCCACCATGGCATACTGATCTCTCAGCAGCCATTCCCAGCCCTTTCGGGGGGCAAAGTAGCCCAGCTCGCTGCTGTCTGCGGCACTGCGGCCGTGGCCGAGCATATCGTGGCCCCAGACCGCGAAGCCCTTTTCCGCCAGCCAGGCGGCAAATTCATGATAACGGCCGATGTGCTCCTTCATCCCGTGGGCAAGCAGCACGACGGCCCTGATCTCTCCCTCCGGCTCAAAGCAGCTGACGCGGATCTCCGCTCTGCCGCCGGTGGAGGGAAACGAAAACTCTCGGTATGTCATACGTCCTCCTCTAATAACCAGGCCTGCAAATGCTTCTTCATCGCCTCCAGGGCCAGGCCCCGGTGGCTGATGGCGTTCTTTTCTTCAGGGGACAGCTCCGCCGAAGTGCAGCCCCGGTCGGGCAGGTAAAAAATGGGATCGTAGCCGAAGCCGTTCTCGCCGGCGGGAGCATGGGCGATCCGTCCGTCGATCCGGCCCTCCTCGGTGATCTCCCGGGCCTCGGTCACGCCGTCCTTCTTCATGGGCAGAACAGCGGCCATCACGCAGCGGAAGTCGGCTCCTCTCAGTTCCTCGGGGATAGGCTTCAGCGTTTCCAGGATCGTGGCGTTCTTCTCCGTATAGGGGGTATCCTCCCCCAGGAAGCGGGCGGAATAGACCCCCGGCGCGCCGTCCAGCGCGTCGATCTCGATGCCGGAATCGTCCGCCAGCACCGGCAGGCCGGTGGCGGCGTAGACGGTCCTGGCCTTAATCAGCGCGTTTTCCTCAAAGCTCGTGCCGTCCTCGACGATCTCCACGTCGATCCCGGCCTCCTTCAAAGATTTTATCTCTAAGGGCAGGTCCTTCAGGATGGCCCGGACCTCCTGGGTCTTATGCGCGTTCCCCGTGGCGAATATCAGTGTTTTCATCTCATTCTTCCCCCTGCGGTCTGATTTTTTTCGGGGGCTTAGGCCCCTGGAACTCATAGAAATAGGTCTTCAGCATGCCGTTGTAGATCTTCCGGTTGCGGCCGGCCTTCAGCTGCATCGCCTTTTCGGCGCCCTCAAAGGAGGTGATCATATACAGCGACCAGGAATCCAGCGCCCGGTAGCGTTCGCCCAGCAGGGCGTACAGCTCGCCCAGGCTTTCCTTGTCCTCCAGCCGCTCGCCGTAGGGAGGATTCGTCACGATGAAGCCGTATTTTTTAGGATGGCTCAGCTCGCTCACGTTCCGCTGCTGGAAATGGATATAGCGGTCCATTCCCGCTGCCCGGGCATTGTCTCTGGCGGCCTTGATGATCTCTCCGTCCAGATCGTAGCCCTGGATGTCCGTCTCGATCTCCGGCGTGATCAGGTCGTGCGCCTCCTCCCGGGCCTCCCTCCACAGCTGCTCCGGATAAAGGTTCCTCCAGCCGCCTGCGGTAAATTCCCGGCTGATGCCGGGGGCCGTATGGGTCGCCATCAGGGCAGCCTCGATGGGGAAGGTGCCGCTGCCGCAGAAGGGATCCACCAGGATGCGGTCGCCCCGCCAGGGCGTCAGCATCAGCAGCGCTGCCGCCAGGGTCTCCGTGATCGGGGCCTTGCTGACCAGCTTCCGGTAGCCGCGCTTGTGCAGGGAGTCGCCGGACAGGTCCAGTCCCACCGTCACCTGATCCTTCATCAGCACGACCCGCACCGGATAGTCCGCCCCGGTCTCGGGAAATACGGTCAGATGATATGCCTTCTTCAGGCGCTCCACCATGGCCTTCTTCATCACGGACTGGATGTCCGAGGGAGAAAACAGCGCGCTCTTCACCGACGCGGCCTTGGCCACCCAGAAGCAGGCGTCTCTGGGCAGGTAGTCCTCCCAGGGCAGGGCCTTCGTTCCCTCAAAAAGCTCGTCCCAGGTCCGGGCGGTGAAGCTGCCCACCTCCAGCAGGACCCGCTCGGCGGTGCGCAGGAAGATATTTGCCCGCACGCCCGCCTCGGCATCGCCCCGGAAGAAGACCTTTCCGTCCTCAACCCGGGTCACGTCATAGCCCAGATCGTAGATCTCTCTCTTGCATACTGCCTCCAGTCCGAAATGACAGGGCGCAATATATTCAAACATAGATATTTCCTGCTCTTCCGTCGAATTTGTTTCTTCTGCTCACTTACAGCAGCTGCTCCAGGGCGTCCAGCTGCTCCTCCGTCGTGGACCAGCAGGTGGCCAGCCGGACCACCGTCCGATCCTCGCCGGCCTTTTCCCAGAAGCTGAAGCCCAGCTTTCCTTTAAGCCGCTCCAGCTGCGCCCCGGTAAGGATCGGGAACTGCTGATTGGTGGGCGAATCGATATACAGGGGATAGCCCTTGCGGATCAGGATGTCCTTCAGCCGCTCCGCCATTTTGATGCCGTGCTCTCCTATGCGCAGGTACAGGCCGTCGGTAAATAAGGCGTCGAACTGCGCGCCCAGCAGCCGTCCCTTGGCCAGCAGAGCCCCCTGCTGCTTCATCAGCGCGCCGAAGCGGTGAGGAGCCTTCATGCCGGTAAAGACCAGCGCTTCTCCGCACAGGGCGCCCATTTTCGTGCCGCCGATATAAAAGACCTCACAAAGTCCTGCCAGCTCAGCCAGCGTCAGATCGCAGGCGCGGCTGGCCAGCCCATAGCCCAGCCGCGCCCCGTCGATATACAGCGGGATCCCGTATTCCCGGCAGATCTCATGCAGCGCCGTGAGCTCCTCCTTGGTATAGAGCGTCCCGTATTCCGTGGGATAGGACAGATACAGCAGCCCCGGCTCCACCATGAAATCCCTGTTTTCATCCTCAGCGAAATCCTGCAGGGCTTTCCGAAGGCAGCCGGCCTCCAGCTTGCCGTCCTTGGCCGGCAGGGCCAGCACCTTGTGGCCGCCGTGCTCGATGGCGCCGGCCTCATGCAGGCTGATATGGCCGCTCACCGGCGTCAGCACGCCCGCGCTGGGCGCCAGAAGGGTGGTGATGACCACCTGATTGGTCTGGGTCCCGCCCATCAGGAAATATATCTCCGCTTGCGGCAGACCGATGCTCTGCCGGATCTTCTCCGCCGCGGATAAGCAGTAGGCGTCGTCACCGTAGCCCGGCTGCGCTTCGCCGTTGGTCTCCGCCAGCCGGCGAAGGATCTCCGGATGCGCCCCCGTCAAATAATCACTTTCAAAATGCAGCATTTGCAGTCCTCCGGTCAAGTCTTATGCTGAACCACTTTCAGTATACCACCCGCGGCGGCTTTAGGAAACTTTTTTTGCAAAACAAATAGGATTTTTTCCGTGATTTTCCCCTTTACTTTTTCTTTTCTACTGGGTAGAATGAATTATCAAGCGTAATTATCTGCCTCACGGCATTCCTTCATAGCGTAAAAGGGGAACATTCATGTCACTGCTTTCAATGGATATCGGTATCGATCTGGGTACCGCCAGCGTACTGGTTTATATAAAGGGCCGCGGGATTGTCCTGAAGGAACCCACAGTGGTCGCCTTCGACCGGGATTCTCAGGAGATCGTCGCCATCGGGGAGGAAGCCCGCAAGATGATCGGCCGTACTCCGGGCAATATCACCGCCATCCGTCCTCTGCGGCAGGGCGTCATCTCCGACTACGTCCTGACGGAGAAGATGCTGAAGTATTTCATCAGCAAAGCCATGAACCGGCGCACCCTGCGGAAGCCCCGGATCTGTATCTGCATCCCCAGCGGCGCCACCCAGGTGGAGAAAAAGGCCGTGGAGGACGCCGCCTACAACGCGGGCGCCCGTGAGGTCACCATCATCGAGGAGCCGGTGGCGGCCGCCATCGGAGCCGGGATCGACATTTCCCAGCCTCAGGGCAACATGGTGGTGGATATCGGCGGCGGGACCTCGGATATCGCCGTGATCTCCCTCGGGGGCACGGTAGTCTCCTCATCCCTCAAGCTGGCGGGAGACGATTTTGACGAGGCCATCATCCGCTACATGCGGAAGAAGCATAATCTGCTCATCGGCGAACGCACCGCCGAGGAGGTGAAGATCACCATCGGCTGCGCCTATCCCCGTCCGGAGACCACGACCATGGAGGTCAAGGGCCGGAACCTGATGACCGGTCTGCCGAAGACCATCACCGTCACCTCGGACGAGATGCTGGAGGCCCTGCACGACCCGGCTTCCCAGATCGTCGAGGCGATCCACGGTGTTCTGGAGCGCACGCCCCCCGAGCTGGCTTCGGATATCTATGAGCGGGGCATCGTGATGACCGGCGGCGGTTCGCTGCTCTCCGGCCTCGATGAAATGATCGAAGAAAAGACCGGGATCAACACCGTGCTGGCCGAAGCCCCGCTGACCGCCGTGGCGGTGGGCACCGGCCGCTATATCGAATTCATGGCAGAGGGCAGGGAATACCGCGCCTGACTGTACGGAGGAACTGATGACCAGGCTGAAGGGTACCGTTGAACATGTGATCCACCGCAATCCGCAGAACGGCTATACGGTGTTAGAGGTATCCGACGACAAGGGGCTGCTCACCTGTGTGGGCAATCTTCCCGAGGTCCAGCCTGGCGAGCCCATCGAGCTGGAGGGCCAGATGATCACCCATCCGGTCTACGGCGAGCAGCTCTCCATCAGCTCCTACGCCCTTCCCGAGCCGGAGGATATCCGTGCGCTGGAGCGCTATCTGGGCTCCGGCGTGATCAAGGGCATCGGGCCGGCCCTCGCCGCCCGCATCGTCAAGCGATTTAAGGGCGATACCCTGAGGGTCATGGAGCAGGAGCCCGCGAAGCTGGCCCAGATCAAGGGCATTTCGGAAAAGGGCGCGCTCCTCATGTCCCAGCAGGTCCTGGAAAAACGGGAGACCCGCGAGGCGATGCTTTTTCTGGGACAGTACGGGATCAGTCCCTCTCTCTCCCTGCGTATCTACGAGCGCTACGGCAGCTCACTCTATTCTGTTATCACCGCAAATCCCTACAAGTTAATGGATGACATCACCCACGTGGGCTTCCGCATTGCCGATGACATTGCGAAGAAGGTGGGGCTTTCTCCCGACTCCGAATACCGCATCCGCAGCGGGCTGCAGTATGCCATGCAGCAGGCGCTCTCCTCGGGCCATCTGTATCTGCCCCGGGAGACCCTCTCCGACTACGCGTCGAGGCTGCTGGAGGTGGAGCAGTCTCTTACGGACAAGGCCATCATGGACCTGACCCTGGACAAGCGCTTCGTGATGAAGACCGTCGAGGGGCAGACGGTCGTCTATCTGGCGGCCTTCTACTACATGGAGGCGGCCTGCGCCGCGATGCTGCGGCAGCTGGACCAGCCCATGCCGCTTTCCGAGGAGGATCTGGACCGGTTCTGGCGCATTTTAGAGCAGTCTCAGATCCGTTTGGAGGACATGCAGCAGGATGCCGTGCTGCACGCACTGGAGCGGGGGCTTTCCGTGATCACCGGCGGACCCGGTACCGGCAAGACCACCACGATCTCCGCCCTGATCCGCTATTTCGATGCCATGGGCCTTTCCGTATCGCTGGCCGCCCCCACAGGCCGGGCCGCCAAGCGCATCACGGAGACCACCGGCATGGAGGCCAGGACCATCCACCGGCTGCTGGAATTTACCGGTGTGCCCCAGGAGGAGCAGGACTCGGAGGAGCTGCGCTTCCTGCGCAACGAGGCCAATCCGCTGGAGGCGGATGCCATCATCGTGGACGAGGTCTCCATGGTGGATCTGCCGCTGCTCTACGCGCTGCTGAAGGCGATCATTCCGGGCACCCGTCTGATCCTGGTGGGCGACGCCAACCAGCTGCCCTCCGTGGGCCCGGGCAACGTCCTCAGGGATATCATCGCCTCGGGGACCGTAAAGACCACCGAGCTGACCCATATCTTCCGGCAGGCGGAAAACGGCGACATCGTGCTGAACGCCCACCGGATCAACCGCGGCGAGGATTTCCAGCCGGACAAAAACAGCCGGGATTTCATTTATCTTCAGCGGGACAATGCCCCGGAGGTGCTGCACGCCCTGGTGCGGCTGGTCCGGGACAAGCTGCCTCCCTACGTGAAGGTCGATCCCTACGAGATCCAGGTGATCAGCCCTACCAGAAAGGGCATCTTGGGTGTGGAAAACCTGAACCGGGTGCTGCAGGAGGCGCTGAACCCTCCCTGCGAGGAGAAAAAGGAGCGGGCCTTTCCCCAGGGCGTCTTCCGCCAGGGCGACAAGGTCATGCAGATCAAAAACAATTACCAGAAGGAATGGACGGTAAAGGACCGGCGGGAGCTTACCCTGGAGGAAGGCAGCGGTGTCTTCAACGGGGACATGGGGATCGTCAGGGATCTGCGCTTCTTCTCCGAGGAGCTGGTGATCCGGTTCGACGACGGCCGCGAGGCGGTCTACAAATTCACTGAGGCCGAGGAGCTGGAGCTGGCCTACGCGGTGACCGTTCACAAGGCTCAGGGCAGCGAATACCCCGCCGTGGTGATCCCGCTGCTGGCGATCCCGCAGCCCCTGATGACCAGAAACCTGATCTATACCGCCGTCACAAGAGCCAAAAGCTGCGTCTGCCTGGTGGGGCTCTGGAGCTGTTTCCGGCAGATGGTCGCCAATAACAGCCGGGAGAAGCGCTATTCCTCCCTGGCGCTGCAATTAAGAGAGCTTTACCGGGAGGAGCCGTCTGCCGCGGACCCCTATCCCGGAAGCCCGTAAACAGAAAGGAAACCTTTGTCTCATAAAATCAAACGGGCCCTGTGGCCCGATCTTCTCTGCAGTGTACTTTACCCCCATCGCTGTCCTGTTTGCGATGGGGTCTTTTCTTTTTTTAAGGCCGCCGATGCCCGAAAGCTGCGCATCCATCCGGACTGTCTGGCGCAGCTCCGCTTTCTGGAGGAGCCCCGCTGCTTCGGCTGCGGGAAGGAGCTGGAGGAGGGCTCCGCGGAGGAATACTGCCCCGACTGCCGGAAGAAAAACTTTCACTTCCGGCGGAATTTCGCGCTGCTTGCGTATAACCGGGCCGCGCGGGACAGCCTGGCCCGCTTCAAATACCGGGGCCGGCAGGAATATGCCGCGGTTTACGGGAGGCTGTTGGCGGAGGGTCTGGGAAAGCAGCTCAAGGCCCTCGCCCCTGTCGTGCTGGTCCCGGTGCCGATCCACAGCGACCGGCTCAGGAAGCGCGGCTACAATCAGGCGGAGCTGCTGGCCCGGGCGCTGGGCAGGCGGCTGGAACTGCCGGTGGACGCCGCTCTTCTGCGCCGGGTGAAAAAGACCCGCGCCATGAAGGAGCTGAGCCCTGCCCAGCGGGTGCGGAATCTGACGGACGCCCTGGCCGTATGCAAAAGACGGGAAATACCGAAAAGGGTACTGCTGGTGGATGATATCTACACCACCGGCAGTACCCTTGAAGCCTGCAGCCGGGTGCTTGCCGCCGCCGGCTGTCAGGAGATCTATTGTGTGACGCTTTGCGTGGGAATGCGGGATTAAGCTTTCTCCTTCAGCAGATCCCGGATCGCGCCCAGAAGGTAAATGGAGCCCATGACACAGACGGGCGCGCCGTCCTCATGCGACAGGGCCAGCCGCAGGGCCTCCGCCTCGGAGTCCGCGGTCACCGCCGGAAAATGCAGGCTTTCCCGGATATAGCCGGCCAGCTCCGCGGCGTGCAGGGCCTTGTGATCCTCCACCTCCACCGCGATGAAGTCCTTGGCGAAGGGTGCCAGCATGTCCAGCATCTCCTGCCAGTTCCGGTCCCACAGCAGGGTCAGGATGAAGCGCAGCTTCTGCCCCGGCACGTAGCGTCTGAAGCAGGCCGTCAGCTGCTCCACCGCGCTGCTGTTGTGCGCCCCGTCCCCGAAGATCAGCGGCTCCTCCCTCAGGATCTCGAACCGCCCCGGCCAGTAAAGCTT
>JAZLJI010000058.1:0-26171 GCA_045617825.1 Lachnospiraceae bacterium | reverse complement strand
TTTGTTTGACGTTAATGAGGACGAACTCAGGGCGTAACACTGATCCGTTGGTATCCGCTAACGAAGCAAGAAGCCTTATACAGTACGAACCAAAGTCATGCACTTGGCTTGTAGAGGCCTCTTAACGAGCAGACACTAAATATACCTATGTCTCAGCACCCCGACTCGGTTCAAACAGTAAAAATGATTGGGGAAAACGGCCGTACTGTATTTGCAAAACTTGAGATATATGGGAATAAGTTTATCAGAAATGATGTAGGGGGGCATCTGTTTAAAGACGGTGCTACTCTATCAAGACATTTTAACGCGGGCATTATTAAAGCAGGAGAATATATCCAAAATGGACTACATTTTTGGTATTAACTTAGTGAAATGACGTATCTTTTTAATAACTTTAGAATTGAAAGAAAAAAGCAATTATATCACCTATCATGTGATATTCTTCATCAATATGATAATGAGAACGATGAACTTCAAAGCGAGAGGCGAATGGTTGTCACACCGGATTGTTGGGATCGTACTTTAGCTGAGCAATTAGAAAGGAATGACCTGTATACATATCATATTTTTGGAGTGCGGTATTTATCCGGATTTTATAACAGACTGACCGATTATAGAGGGGGGACCAAACTCACAAATCGTGTTTGCAATGCTTTTGAGGATTCATATGTGGTTCCGGATGGAAAAGTGTATTGCGGAATATCCTGCACACTCGGACCTTGCGGGTTTATGTCTGATTTGTCACCTTTAATTGTTTTGGGACCACAAGTGAAAGAATCCGTGATTTTGTCGGTCCTAAGAATGAACAATTACGATTTTTGCAGCGCACCACCAATAGAATTACTACAGGCAATCAGTATATGCTGCCCGAATTCGTTGATTTTGTCTTATTCGTCTTCAAGTCAATCAGTTCTTCAGCTGATTGGCAATATCAATGACATTTTTCTAAATAATGAGGACTGTTCCCGGTGGGAACACTTAAAAGAAATAAGACCTGTTTTCAGAAGACCTTAGGATAAGATTGCGTGAAATCAGTACGAGGAGGTAACACTGTGAAAAAGTTTCATCTATTTTGTCTTGATGAATCGATGAATTCATACATTTACCCATTCGTGAAAATAGTATTATGCATAGGGATCATTTTGTTGTTGATTTTCCGTGATCATTTCATACAAATCGATCAATTATTGTGGGAAATCATAGTCGGAGTGCTTTGCGTAATTCTTTGCTTCGCATGTATACTGTGCGTGGAAATATCCCTGGCAGAGTTACTGGTGGTTCATGACAATAAACATAAGATGCATAAACAGATGATTGAAAATGACGAAGAATGCGTTAGCTTTTCCGTCGAGAGAGTGGTTTCACTCACTGGTCAAAATGATATTATTGATTTTGAAATAGTATCAAAAGGCACACGTCTCAATATCGGAGCAAGTTCTGACAATAAACCGGGAGATTCGGTTTTCTTTGATAAACTATATTACATTGGCAATCAAGAATATGATAATCTCGAGATTTTTATGGAAGAACTAAAGAAATACTCCATTGATGGGCAAATACCAGTCGTGTCAATTGACGGCGTATCCCCCAAAGGGCTTTGTGACGGAGATCGACAACGATAGTGTCAAAATAAAAGCGTTGGACTGGTATGGGGAACCGGATGGCGATGATGTGATCAGCATAGACGCTATTTCAGAACTGAGCATGGAATCCGAGGGCGAACGCAGGCCGGAAAGATTGACCTGTACACAAAACACATGAGAATGCCATTAGAGGCTTGCCTGGAGACCCAGAATTTAACGGAGACAGCCGGGGACGGTCTTGGCTGAAATGCTATAGCCCAAAAGGTTTTGGATAAAATCCTTCACGACAGGAGGCGGCTCTTGACAAGCCGCCCTCTGTTATGCTATGGTCTATCTGTATATGACAAATGCAGTGACGGAGACAGACGTCCGCACAGGCTTTGCACAGAGACGGGGCTCATCGGCTGAAAGGCCCCTGCAGAGACGCGGACGGTATTCACTCCCGAGCAGCCTGACGAAAGAAGCTTTCCGCAGGGAAGCCTCCGGTAGAAAAGGCCGGGCCGTCCCGTTAACGACGAAAGAGTGCCGGACCGCGCTGCGGTGCGGAATACGGGTGGTACCGCGGAGAACAGCTTCGTCCCTGAGAGGACAGGCTGTATTTTTTTGGGATCCGGGGGCCCGTAGCCCGGGATCAGCCATAGGAGAGCAGAATGGAAGAAAAAATGAGAGAGCTGCTGGAGAAGGCCAAGGCCCAGCTGGCAGCGGTGAAAAACAAGGAGGAACTGTCTCAGTTCTGGCAGAACACCCTGAGCAAAAAGGGCAGCATCAGCGAGCTGTCCAAGCTTCTGGGCACCGTCCCCAAGGAAGAGCGCCCCGCCATGGGCAAGGTCATCAACGAGGTGAAGAACCAGGTGCAGGCCCTGTACGATGAGGCGGCGGCCCGTCTGGAGCAGGAGGAGCTGGAGCAGCGGAACCGGAGCGAGCGCGTGGATATCACGCTGCCGGCCCGGACCCGGAAGGCCGGCAGCCTGCATCCCATCACCATCACCCGCAATGAGATCATCGGCATCTTCGCCGGCATGGGCTTTGAGATCTTCGAGGGCCCCGAGATCGAGGACGACGATCACAACTTCACCCGTCTGAACGTGCCCAAGAACCATCCCGCCCGGGATATGCAGGACACCTTCTACGTGGCGGAGGATATCGTGCTGCGCACCCAGACCAGTGCCGGCCAGGTCCGGTACATGGACGCGGTGAAGCCGCCCCTTAAGGTGCTGTCTCCGGGCCGGGTGTTCCGTTCCGACTCCGACGCCACCCATTCCCCCATGTTCCATCAGATGGAGGGTCTGGTGGTGGACGAGCACATCACCCTGGGCGACCTGCAGGGCATGCTGGACGTCTTTGTGCAGAAGATCTTCGGCGGCGAGGTGAAGACGAGGCTCCGTCCCAGCTACTTCCCCTTCACCGAGCCCAGCGCCGAGGTGGACGTTTCCTGCTTTGCCTGCGGCGGCAAGGGCTGCAGCCTGTGCAAGCACACCGGCTGGATCGAGATCCTGGGCAGCGGCATCGTGCATAAGAGCGTGCTGGAGGGCTGCGGCATCGACGCGCAGAAATATTCCGGCTTTGCCTTCGGCATCGGCATCGAGCGGATCGCCATGCTGAAATACGGCATCAACAATATCGGGCTGTTCTTCGAGAACGATACGCGTTTTCTGGAACAGTTCCATGACTGAGAGGAGGAAAAACCATGTTAGTACCTTTCAGCTGGCTTAAGGAATTTGTCGAAGTAGATGTGACGCCTCAGGAGCTGGAGACCAAGCTGTTCGGCTGCGGCTTTGAGGTAGAAGAGCTGACGGAGGTCGGCAAGGATATTTCCGGCGTGGTGGTCGGTGAGGTCGTGGAATGCGAAGCGATCCCCGAAACGCACCTTCACCTGTGCCGGGTGAACGTGGGGCAGGAAGAGCCCCTGCAGATCTGCTGCGGCGCGGACAACGTGGAAAAGGGCGGCAAATACCCCTGCGCTCTGGTGGGCGCTTCGGTCTACGCCACCGCGAAGGATCATAAGACCATCGAGGGCGTCATGACCATCAAGGCCGGCAAGCTCCGGGGCTTCGACAGCTTCGGCATGCTCTGCAGCGGGACCGAGCTGGGCCTGAACGACGATCTGTATCCCGGTGCCGAGGTGAACGGGCTGCTGGTGCTGCCGGCGGATGCCGTGTCCGGCGCCGACGTGAAGCCTTTGCTGGGCATGAACGATTGGCTGTTCGACATTTCCGTGACGGCCAACCGGCCCGACTGTCAGAGCATCCTCGGCATGGCCCGGGAGGTGGCGGCGATCCTGAACAAGCCGCTGAAAATGCCGGCCACCGATTATACGGAGAGCGAATACCGCTACGATGGACTGGATATCCGGGTAGATGCCGGCGATCTGTGCCCCCGCTATATCGGCCACGGCGTGAGGAACATCCGTTACGGTCAGTCACCGCAGTGGATGAAGCGGTATCTGGCGCTGTCCGGGCTCCGCTCCATCAGCAACGTGGTGGATATCACCAACTTCGTGATGCTGGAGATCGGCCAGCCCATGCACGCCTTCGATATGGAGACCCTGGAAAGCAAGTGCATCATCGTGCGCCGGGCGGCAGAGGGCGAGGGCATCACCACACTGGACGGCAAGGAATTCAGGCTGACGCCGCAGAATCTGGTGATCTGCGACGGCGAGAAGCCCGTAGCCCTGGCCGGTGTCATGGGCGGTCTCAACAGCGAGATCACCGAAAAGACCACTCAGCTGCTCTTCGAATCCGCCAAATTCGCCCGGGACAATATCCGGAAGACCGCCAGAGGCCTGGGCCAGAACACGGATGCCTCCAGCCACTATGAGAAGGGCATTTCCGAATATACCACCGAGTTGGGCATGGCCAGAGCCCTGCATCTGATCGAGGAGCTGGGCTGCGGCGAGGTTACGGCCAGCCATTTCGACTGCAGCGCCGGCGCGCCCCGGGAGGGCAAGCATTTTACGGCTTCCCTGAAGCGGATCGCGGACATCCTGGGCATCACGGTCCCGACCGACGTCTGCCTGGATATCCTGAAGCGGTTGGAATTCGACGTGACCCTGAAGGCCGACGGCGACACCCTGGAGGTGACGGCGCCCCGCTACCGCGAGGACATCGAGGTGGGCGAGCCGGATCTGGCGGAGGAGATCATCCGCGAATACGGCTTTGACAAGATCGTGCCCACCTTCCTGACCGCCTCCACCGTGACCAACGGCGGCGAGAGCAAGGCTCAGAAGCAGACGGGCAAGACCAAGCGCGTGCTCTGCGCGCAGGGCTTCAGCGAGGCCATGACCATGTCCTTCTACGGGGACGAGGATCTGGACGCGCTGCATATCCCGGCGGATGCCCCCGAGCGGCAGCTGGTGCGGCTGATCAATCCCATTTCCGCCAACCTGAACGTGATGCGGCCTCTGCTGGCCCCTTCGCTGCTGAAGGTGGTGGTCGGGAACCTCAAGAAGGGCAATCAGGAGGGCCGTCTGTTCGAGCTGGCCAACGTCTACCGTCCGAAGGAGCTGCCGGTGAAGGAGCTGCCGGAGGAGATCCCGCATCTGGGACTGGCCGCCTTCGGCGCCGAGGAGGATTTCTTCAGCATGAAGGGCGCGCTGGAGGCTCTGGCGGAGGCCTTCGGGCTGAAATTCAGCTTTGAGCGGGCGGAGGACGTGGCCTGGCTGCATCCCGGCATCGCCGCCTACGTGCTGGCAGACGGCGAGCGGATCGGCTGCTTTGGCAAGCTCTCCAATCAGATCATGAAGGAACTGGATCTGCCGAAGGACAGCAAGGAGAACCACAAGATCTTCCTGGCGGAGCTGGATTACCGGAAGCTGCGGGAGAAGATGCCCGAGCTGGTGCGCTATGCCCCGATCAGCGAATTCCCCGCGGTGACCCGCGACCTGTCTCTGGTGGTGGAAGAGGAGCTGAGCTGCGGCGCCATCACCGAGGAGATGCTGAAGGCCTGCAGACAGCTGAGCAAGGCCGAGCTGTTCGACATTTACCGGGGACAGCAGGTCGGCGAGGGCAAGAAGAGCATGTCCTGGAGGCTCAGCTTCCTGCCCGGTCAGGAGGCCCCGCTTACGGCTGAGGAGGTCGACAAATACATCAAGAAGATCCTGGGCAACCTGAAATTCCGCCTGGGCATCGAGATCCGCGAATAAGGAATGAAGAGGGAACTGAAAGCCTTAAGTCTGATCACTCTGGTGCTGGCCGTCCTGACAGCAGGTCTTCTCCTGCTGCAGGGCGGCTCTCTCACCGTCTATCAGGCGTATCCGCAGCCGATCTCCGCCGGGGAGATCACGGTGGAGACCGATGAGGCCTTCGTCAAGCTGGTCTCCGTAAGGGTGCTTTTCGGAAACGGCGCGGCGGTGAAGCTGAAACGGGTCGGCGAGGGCGAGGGGCCGCTCAGGATCATCGGCGGAGCCTCCGTGAAGAACATGACCCTGAAAAGCGGGCCGCTGGGCACTCTGGTCAATACGAATACCCGGGATTTCACCGGCTGGGTCTTCCTGCTGCTGGCGGGGACGCTCTGGTTCCTTGCGGCCTTCCTGCTGTTTTATACCGGATACCGGCGGGAAAGAAGAGAGAACCTGTATGCCTACGGGACCATCAATAAGCTGGGGCTTTCCCTGCTGTTCGGGATGCTGACGCTGCTGGGGACGGTGCTGCTGCTGATCCGGGGGATCGATCCGTTTTCCTTCGGCTTTTCCACGATCCTGAACGCGCTTTCCATGGCGATGGTCTATTTCGCCCTTTTCAGCGCGCCGGCGGTGTTCCTTTTCGCGGTGCTGCTGTGCGTCAGCAATCTGGTGCTGATCAGACGGGAGCGCTTCCGCCCGGTGAATCTGCTGGGCATCGCGCTGTCGTTCCTGATGGGCCTGGGACTGGTGGGCGGCATTCTGCTGGAGGAGCTCCTGGGACGGCTGCTGCCCCGCTCCGGCGGCTTCTGGTCCGTGGCGGCGATGAACTGCTACTATGGGATATACGCCTTTTTCGTCTGCATGCTTTTCGCGGTGTTCCTGCTGTTCGGGTATATCCGGAAGCACGAGCCTGCCCCGGATAAGGCCTTCATCGTGATCCTGGGCTGCCGCATACGGCCAGACGGAACGCTGTATCCCCTGATCCGCGGAAGAGTGGACCGTGCGCTGGCCTTTGCCGAGCGGCAGGAGGCGGCCGGCGGCCCCGCCCCGATATTCATTCCCTCCGGGGGAAAGGGCGCGGGAGAGCCTGTCGCGGAGGCCGAGGCGATGGCGGCCTATCTGCGGTCCCGCGGGATCCCGGAGGAACGGATCCTGATCGAGGACCGGTCCGGGACCACCCGGGAGAATCTGCGCAATTCCAGGGCCCTGGCAGAGGCGGCGGACCGGGAGGGAAAGGCCGCGCTCTCCACCAGCGATTACCACGTCTTCCGCAGCGGCATACTGGCCGCCGGAGAGGGCTGGAGGGTCGAAGGCATGGGGAGCAGGACCAAATGGTACTTCTGGCCGAACGCGCAGATCCGGGAATTTGCGGGGCTCCTGCGGGAAAACCTGCGGGGGATCATCGCCTTCTTCCTGGTCATCGCCCTGGAATCCCTTTTAGTGGCCGGATTATGGTGAATTGTGATTTGCCGCAAAAAAGTACTTGCATTCTTGCGGTTTAGGTGTTAATATTCTAAGGCACGATTTCTGGGAGGAGGATTTTCCCTATGTTTTCTTTAATTGCCGAAGCTGCTACCCTGACGGCCTCTGCCGCCGGTTCGTCCAATGTTTCCTCTGTGCTCGTCACGGTATTTTCCATTCTGCTGGTCCTGGTCAGCATCGTTATGATCGTTCTGGTCATGCTGCAGGAGGGCGATGAAAAGGGCCTGTCCGGCACTATCACCGGTTATGGCGCTGACAGCTATGCTTCCAAGAATGCCGGCCGCACCAAGGAAGGCCAGCTCAAGAAATACACCCGCATCGCGCTGGTGGCTTTCATGGTCCTGGCACTGGCGATCAACATTCTTCAGTAAGCTTTATCGGAGTAAGGGGGAGCGTGGCTTTGACATGCTCCCCCCTTTTGTCTTTTCAGGAGGTTTTTGTACACAGATGTCCAAGGACAGTATCAAGCTGGTGGCTCAGAATAAAAAGGCCTACCACGATTATTTTATCGAGGATACCTACGAGGCGGGACTGGCTCTGGCAGGGACGGAGGTCAAGTCCCTGCGTGCTGGGAAATGCAGCCTCAAGGAATCCTATATCGAAGAGAAAAAAGGAGAAATGTTCGTGCTGGGCATGCACATTTCCCCCTATGAGCAGGGCAATATCTTCAACAAGGACCCGCTGCGGGTGAAGAAGCTGCTGCTGCACGATTATGAGATCCGGAAGCTGATGGCGCAGGTCTCCGTCAAGGGCTACACCATCGTTCCGCTGAAGGTGTATTTCAAGGGCTCTCTGGTCAAGCTGGAGATCGGCCTGGCCAAGGGCAAGAAGCTGTACGACAAGCGGGAGGCGATCGCGGAGCACGACGCGAAGCGGGAGGCCGAACGGGAGATGAAGGAGGGGTACCGCTGAGACGGGCGGAAAAGCTGACAAAGGAGGTCTGACATGAATAACAGGACGAAACTGACACTGGCCGTGCTGGCGCTGACGGCGCTGCTGCTGACTGTCCTTGCGGGTTGCGGCGGGAACGGAGAAAGCACCGCCTCCACCGCGGAGAGCACCGGGACGGAGACCGCGGAAGCGACCCAGCCGACCACGGAGGAGCAGCCGGGCACGACGGAAGAGGAACCCCAGGCTCCGACGGACAGGGACACGCTGGTGAAGGCGCTGATCGAGACGGCGCTGGCCTATTACTACAAGAATCCTTATACGCAGTATGATTCTCAGGGCATCACCATTGAGGGCGACTTTAAAGCCGGCCGGAACAGCTGGAGGATCTCGCCGCAGTTTGCCGAGGCGGACCAGTATCACTATACGGTCTGCACCAGCTATGCCAGCGCCATCTACAAATTTGCCTTTGATTACGAGATCACCGCAGCCAACGGCAACTTCCTGGCGACGGCCAAATACAAGCAGCTGCAGGACGAGAAGGCAATGGTGTATTTCAGACAGTCGCCGAAGGAGGCCGACCTGGAGCAGATCGGCAAGGACATCAAGGCCCTGCTGGAGCCCGGCGATATCGTGGTGTGCTACGGCAGCGGCGCCGGCCATGCCATGATCTTCCTGGGCGACTGCCTGGGCGACGGGACCAACTACGTGATCCACTGCTGGGGCAGCCACATCACGGACGGCGTGGATAAGGTGGAGAAGAGCGGCGCCATCAAGCTGCAGCCGGAGGACGAGCTGCTGTTCGGCGAGAAGGTGGGCTCCAATCCCAACTACCGGGTCAACGAGCTGCGGAGGGTCAATGACTTCGTCTGCGTTTACCGGCCCTTCGTGGCGGAGGATTTCACGGCGCAGATCACGCCCGAGGCCCGGTCGCGAATGGCTTATCCCCGGATCTGCGTGAACAAGTACCTGAATATCACCCAGTACAACAGCGTTAAGACCGGGGATCAGATCACGCTGACCGTGGAGATCCAGAACCACAGCAAGGAGGCCTATCAGGAGCTTTCCGTGAAGGAGCCCGCGCCCGAGGGCGCGAGGCTGGTGAAGGGCACGCCGGAGCAGAAGGTGAACGTGCCGGCCGGAGAGACGCTGAAGCTGGAATTCGTTTATGAGATCACCGGCAAACAGGGCGAGACCGTGGTCATCCCCGTCGGCGCGGTGGATGAGAACATCCCTACCCGCGACATTTCCCTGCAGATCGGCGGCGATAAGCTGACCGACGCGCAGGTGGCCGGCCTGAACAAGCTGGCGGAGCGGGCCGCGGCAGGGCAGGAGGAGTTCGGTCAGGAGCTGGCGATGATCGGCGGGATCTACAAGGCACTGACCGATAAGGAACTGGGCCTTCCCGCTACGGTGGAGGAGCTGCTGAACGTCAATTATTCTCCCAAACGTCCAAAGGGGACCGAGAACAGAGGTCTGATCCTTTCTCCCGCCGGTGAGGCCAATCAGGCTGTCCGGGCTATGACGGTGCGGAAGATGGTCGGCGGTATGTATTTCCTGGTGGACGAAGGCGTCATCACGGACCGCTGCCAGGAATTCCAGGAGAGCTTCTTCGAGCCCGGCGATATCATCGTTACCCTCAGCGGCTACAGCCGTTACCAGCTGATCAATGCCGAGGATGCCAGGGCCTATCTCTATCTGGGCAATAACCGGATGCTTTCCCTGCATGAGGGCAAGGCAGAGGTGGTCTCCGGCTTTTCCACGATGCTGCTGGGCCTGCTGGGCCAGAACCAGTACCTGGTGCTGCGGCCCTCACTGTCGCTGAGCGGCCTTTCCGCCGTGGACAACAGCGCGAAATTCAACTGATAGGATCTGTATGGGCTGCGGGAGGACCTCCCGCAGCCTTGTATAAAGGAGGATAAGCTTATGTCTAAGATGATCGGTGTTTGCCGGCTGGATATCACCCCGCCCCTGGGCGTCGGCATGAGAGGCTACAACGTGCCGCACCGGAATGCCACCCACGTGCTGGACCCCCTGTATATCAATACGGTGGCCTTTGAGGAGAACGGCAAACGCGCGGCGGTGGTGGTCTGCGACCTGCTGGGCATTTACGATACGCAGCCCTTCGAGGCGATCCGGGAGATCGCGGAAGAGCAGGGCATGGATCCGCAGTCGCTGTTCATCTGCAACACCCATACCCATACCGGCCCCTATCTGAATATGGAGGATGAGTCCAACCCGGTCTACGATGCCCTGTTCTGGATGAAGGTCAAGGACTCCGTGACGCTGGCGCTGCGGGATCTGAAGCCGGTGACGGAGGTGCTGGGCGGCGAAAGGCAGGCCCCCGACATCACCATCACCAGACGCTTCCTGGACAGTGACGGCAGCTTCCTGATGCGCTCTCAGCTGAAGACCCACCCCGGCGCCCGCTACGGCTCCGTGACGGACCACAGCCTGCAGACCACCGTGTTCAAGCGGGAGGGCGGCAGCGAGGTGATCCTGGTGAACTTTGCCATGCATCCGGACAATATCGGCGGCACGGGCATCTCCGCGGATTTCCCCGGCGCCATGCGGAGCATGGTGGAGGCGAACCGTCCCGGCTCCTTTTGCGTCTTCCTGAACGGCGGAGAGGGCAATCTGGTGGGGCGGGATGCCCTGACCGGCGGCCCCCTGTGCAAAAAGACCATGGCCCACGCGAAGGGCGATCCCGTGCGGGGCTACGCACTGGGCAGAGCGCTGGCTGCCGAGGTCCTGAAGAGCCTGGAATATCTGGAGCCCACCGAGGACACGCCGCTGGTCTTCAGGGAGGCGAAGGTCACGGTGCCGACCGTGAGAGACCGCGCCAAGCTGGAATGGGCCCGGATGGTCTGGGATCTGCACTACGCCGGCAAGGACAGCGAGTATCTGAAGCCCGGTGAGGACATGAACAGTGTCTTCTCCAAGGCCCGGACCCAGATCCGTCTGGAAAATGAGGACTGCGACGAGCAGGAGCTGCCGGTCAACGTGATCTGCTTCGGCGGCATGGCGCTGATCGGTCTGCCCGGGGAGCCCTTCTGCGAGCTGGGCATCGCCATCCGTGAAAATTCCCCCTTCGGGACCACCAATCTGTGCTGCCAGTGCAACCGCAGCTACAACTACCTGGCGCCGGACTTTGCCTATGAGGAGGGCGGCTACGAGGTGGCCAACTCCCGCTTTAAGAAGGGCGTTGCCGAGGCGCTGGTGAAGACCGCGAAGGAGACCCTGCAGGAGCTGTACCGGGGCTGACCCGCCGCCGGAGGGCCTGAGGCTCCCGGAGTGACCGCAGGCAGGGACTGACCGCCCGCGGATAGTCTGAGGCTCCCGGAGTGATCGCAGGCAGGGACTGACCCGCCTGCGGATAGCCTGAGGCCGCCGAAGCGACAGGAAACGGCGTTTTCGCCGGCTGTCCGGGCCGCATTGCCGCGGGAATCGAAAAAACAGTTGACATTTGCCCCGGGGTGCATTACACTGCCGGAGTAAAACCTTATATCCTGAAAGCGTTGAAGAGGGACAGTACCGGAGAAACACGGCCAGAGAGGAGCGCCAAGGCTGGAAGCGCTCTGCGTGGGACTGCGGGAAGACCACCCTCCGAGCGGCCCCAATCCGGCCCGGCTGACCCCGTTATCCCGTCAAATGAAGTGGTTTCCGCAAGGAAAAATCAGGGTGGAACCGCGGGCCTATGATGACTCGTCCCTTTGTATCTGAGGATATAAAGGGACTTTTATATTGGAAGGAGAATCGTTATGAACATTACTCTGAAGGACGGCTCGGTAAGAAGCTACGACCGCGCCATGAGCGCTTATGAGATCGCCTGTGATATCAGCGAGGGTCTGGGCCGCATGGCCTGCCTGGCCGAGATCAACGGAGAGAAGAAGGACCTGCGCACCGTGATCGATCAGGACGCGACCCTGGCTATCTTCACCGCCAAGGATCCCGAGGGCCTGTCCGCGCTGCGTCATACCGCCAGCCACGTGATGGCTCAGGCCATCAAGCGCCTGTATCCCACGGCCAAGCTGGCCATCGGTCCCTCCATTGCCGACGGCTTCTACTATGATATCGACTTCGAAAAGCCTCTGACCCAGGAAGAGATCCCGGCCATCGAGGAGGAAATGAAGAAGATCGTGAAGGAGGATATCGCTCTGGAGCGCTTCACCCTGCCCCGCGCCGAGGCCATCGCCCTGGCTCAGAGCTGGGAAGAACCGTACAAGGTAGAGCTGATCCGGGATCTGCCCGAGGATGCTGAGATCAGCTTCTACAGGCAGGGCGCCTTCACCGACCTGTGCGCCGGCCCTCACCTGATGTCCACCAAGGGCGTCGGCAAGGCCTTCAAGATCATGAGCATCGCCGGTGCCTACTGGAGAGGCTCCGAAAAGAACAAGATGCTGACCCGCGTGTACGCCACCGCCTTCGCCAAGAAGGAGGACCTGGAGGCCTACGAGACCATGATGGAGGAGGCCAAGAAGCGCGATCACCGGAAGCTGGGCAAGGAGCTCGGCCTGTTCATGATGAGCGATTACGGCCCCGGCTTCCCCTTCTTCCTGCCCAAGGGCATGGTGCTGCGGAACACCCTGATGGAGTTCTGGCGGGAAATGCACTACAAGAACGACTACGTAGAGATCTCTACGCCCGTGATCTTAAACCGCACCCTGTGGGAGACCTCCGGCCATTGGGATCATTACAAGGAAAATATGTATACCACGGTCATCGATGAGGCCGATTTCGCCATCAAGCCCATGAACTGCCCCGGCTCCATCCTGGTCTACCAGAACAGCCCCCGCTCCTACAAGGATCTGCCGCTGCGTCTGGCCGAATGCGGCCTGGTGCACCGTCACGAGAAGAGCGGCGAGCTGCACGGCCTGATGCGCGTCCGCTGCTTCACCCAGGACGATGCGCACATCTTCATCACCGGCGACCAGATCAAGGATGAGGTGACCCGTATCGCCGGCCTGATCGATCAGTTCTACAAGCTGTTCGGCTTCGAATATCACGTGGAGCTGTCCACCCGTCCCGAGAACTCCATGGGCTCCGACGAGGATTGGGCGGCCGCCGAGGACGGCCTGAAGCAGGCTCTGGAATCCATCGGTCTGCCTTACGTGATCAACGAGGGCGACGGCGCCTTCTACGGCCCCAAGATCGACTTCCATCTGGTGGACTGCATCGGCCGGACCTGGCAGTGCGGCACCATCCAGCTGGATTTCCAGCTGCCTCAGCGCTTTGATCTGGAATATATCGGCGCCGACGGCGAGAAGCACAGACCCATCATGATCCACCGCGTATGCTTCGGCTCCGTGGAGCGCTTCATCGGTATCCTGATCGAGCACTTTGCCGGTGCCTTCCCTACCTGGCTGGCTCCCGTTCAGGCCAAGGTGCTGCCGATCTCCGATAAGTTCCAGGATTATGCCGATCAGGTGACGGAGGCCCTCAAGGCCGCCGGCATCCGGGCCGAGCTGGACAAGCGCTCCGAGAAGATCGGCTACAAGATCCGCGAGGCGCAGCAGCAGAAGCTGCCCTACATGATCATCGTGGGCGCCAAGGAAGCCGAGAGCGGCACGATCTCCGTACGCAACCGGGCCGGTGAGGAACGGCACGACGTGCAGGTCGCCGATTTCGTGGCCGAGCTCAAGGAGCAGATCCAGAAGCGGTCGAAATGATCGGACAGCCTCCCCGGGGCATCGCCGGGAGAGAAGGTCTGCAGGAAATCCCCGGGGAATCTTGTATTTCCCGGGGATTTATGCTATGCTGAAAACGGATGATGCGGAGAGGAGGCAAAGCCCCCGGGGAAGCCGCAGAAAGGATGAAGGATGAATAATTTAACAAGCAAGCAGCGCAGCTATCTGCTGTCCCTGGCCGCCAAGGAGGAGCCCCTGTTCCAGATCGGCAAATCCGGTCTTACCCCTGAGGTCAGCGAGGCCGTCAGCGAGGCCCTGGAGGCCCGGGAGCTGGTGAAGCTCTCTCTGCTGAAGAACTGCTTCGAGGATATCCGGGAGACCGCGGAGACGCTGGCCGGCCGGACCCGTTCTCAGGTGGTGACGGTGATCGGCCGGAGGATCGTGCTGTACCGTCCCTCCAAGACCAAAAAGAAGATCGAGCTGCCCTGAGAAAAGAGGCGAAAGTATGACGTCCTCAGAGAAAAAGCATATCGCCGTGGTGGGCGGGACCTTCGATCCCATTCATTTCGCCCATCTGGCCCTGGGCAAGGCCGCTCTGGCCGCCCAGCCCCTGGACGAGGTCTGGTACATGCCCTCGGGCTCCAACAACTACCGCTCGGTATTCGGCCTGAGAGCGGAAAAGCGTCACCGTGAGGCCATGGTCAAGCTGGCCATCGCCGGAGAGCCCTCCTTCAGGCTGTCGGACTGGGAATGCCGGGAGCCCGGCTCCACCTATACCTCCCGGACCTTCGCGGAGCTGAACGCCATTTACCCGGAGGTGACCTGGTATTACGTGGTAGGGGCCGACACCCTGAGCAGTCTCAAATACTGGGAGGAGCCGGAGCTGATCGTGGATTCCGTGGTGCTGCTGGCGGCGGGCCGGAAGGAACAGGTGTCAAGCGCCGAGACCCAGAGGGCCGCGGCGGTGCTCCGGGACAAATACGGCGCGGACATCCGCTTCGTGGACTGGGAGGAGCGGAACGTCTCCTCCACCCAGATCCGGCAGGCATTTGCCGAGGGAAAGGTCTCCCGGGAGGACCTGCCCGGCGGCGTATACAGCTACATATCCAAGCACCATCTGTACAGGAATCTGACGGAACTGACGGACGAGGAGCTCCTGGACCGCTGCGACGCGGGAGACGAGGAGCGGCAGTACTACGAGGCTCTGAAGAAGACCCTGAGCCCCAAACGGCTGCGCCACAGCCTGGGGGTGATGCACATGGCCATGCTGCTGGCGGACGGGTACCGGAACGTGTCCCCGGAAAAGGCCAGACTGGCGGCCCTGCTCCACGACTGCGGGCGGATGGAATCCAACGCGCTGAACGCCCTGGGGCACGCGCCGGCGGGCGCCCAGCGGGCCAGAAGCGAATTCGGCGTGACCGACGAGGAGGTGCTGTCGGCGATCCGCTGGCATACCACCGGCCGTCCCGGCATGACGCCGCTGGAGAAGATCATTTACGTGGCGGACTATATCGAGCCCTTCCGGAACACCATGGTGGACCTGGACAAGGCCAGAAGGATCGCCTATACCAATCTGGACCGGGCCGTGACCTTCACGGGCGAGAGCACCGTGCGGTATCTGGAGTCCCGGGGAGAGACCATAGACCCCATCACGCTGGACTGCGTGGATTACTACCGCAGCGTGACCGTAAAACGGTAAGGAGGAAAGCATGAATACCGAAGAACAGATGAAGAGCATTTACCGGGCGCTGTCGGAAAAACAGGGACAGGAGATCACGGTGATCGATATCCGGGGCATCTCCAGCCTGGGCGATTATTTCATCATCACCCACGGCAACAACACCCCGCACGTGGACAGTCTGGTGGACGCCGTGCAGGAGACCGCCGCCAAGCTCGGCCTGACCTGCCGCAGCCTGGAGGGCCAGCGGGGCGGCAAATGGGTGCTGCTGGACTACAGCGATATCATTGTGAACGTCTTCTCCAAGGAGGACCGGGTCTGGTATAATCTGGAACGGATCTGGCGGGACGGCAAGCTGGTGAACGTGAGCGAGGACAGCCTGTAAGGGAGAAGCTATGGGCAAGACAGTGCGTTCAGGAGGCCGCCATCGGGAGCCTGACCGGCGCGAGGGCCGCCTGGCCTTCTGGCTGTGGATGGCATTGGCCGCCATCCTCTTTTCTCTGGTGGCGCTGCTGGCCGGCTCCTGGGGCCGGCACATCGGAGAGCGCCAGCTGGTGCAGAGCTCCACGCTGGACCGGACTCCGCTGGCGGAGGGCCTCGTGAGGAAAACCGAATATTATCAGGACGGCCTGGGTTGGATCAAAAACAGCGCCGGACTGAAGCGGGGGATGGAGTATTTCTACCGCAAGACCGGAGCGCAGCCCTACCTGCTGCTCACGGACCGGGTGAACGGCTCGGTAAATCCCACCTACGATGACTTCGCCGCCTTCGCCGAGGCCTCCTACGCCCGGCTGTTCAGGGACCAGGGGCACGTGCTGCTGATCATTTTCGCCAACGAGGCCTATCCGTATAATTATTACGGCTTCTGTCAGCGCGGAAGCGCGGCGGAGGCGGTGATGGACGATGAGGCCGTGGATATCCTGCTGGACTATACGGAGGTCCTGTACGCGGAGGCCGAGGCGTCCGGAAGGTTCCGGGGGGACAGGCTGTTTGCCGAGGTGTTCCGCAATACCGCCCGGGACATGATGCACGTTCAGGCAAGGCGCGGCTGGATCTGGGTCCTGGCCCTCACGGCGGCCGGGGTGCTGTCCGTGGCCCTGCTGGATTTTTCCAGGGCTTACCGTAAGGAACGGCTGGCCGAAGCAAGAGAACTGTCGGGAGCAGGCAGAGCTGCTGCCGCGAAGCAATAACGCAACAAAACTAAGGATCAAAGGAGAACTGACATGAGCAACATTCTGACCCGTTTCAAAGACATCATCGCCTCCAACATCAACAATCTGCTGGACAAGGCCGAGGATCCCGAGAAAATGATCGAGCAGTATATGCGGGAGCTGACCGGCGACCTGGCTGAGGTCAAGCGGGAAACGGCCTCCGTGATGGCTGACGAAGCCAAGGCCAAGAGAAACCTGATCGCCAATCAGGAGGAGGTGGAGAAATACACCAATCTGGCCCGCAAGGCGCTGGAGGCAGGCAACGAGAGCGACGCCAAGATCTTCATCAAGAAGAAGCAGGCGCTGGAATCCGTAGGCGAGTCTCTGCAGCAGATGTATGACGTCGCCGCCTCCAATTCCCAGAAAATGCGGCAGATGCACGACAAGCTGGTGGCCGATATCAACGATCTGAACCAGCGGAAGGCGGCTCTGGAGGCCAAGATCAAGCTGGCCAAGGCCCAGGAGAAGGTCAACCAGGTGGCTGCCGCGGCCGGAGCGGACAAGGCGCAGGCCGCGATGGGCGAATTTGCCCGTCTGGAGGATAAGATCAATCACAAGCTGGACGAGGCCAATGCCATGGCGGATCTGACCATGGAGCCGGTGGACGAGACCCTGGCTGCCGAGGCCCGCTATCATGAGGCTCTGGTCAGCTCCAAGGTGGATGAGGAGCTGCTGGCCATGAAGGCAGAGATGGGCCTGCTGTAAAACCGCATAGGGAGGGCCGGCGCCGCGCCGGCCCTTTTTTTGCGTAAAATCCTCTTGCCAAGCGGCGCGGTCTGTGCTATTCTCCCTTGTAGGAAGAAGAGCGTCATATTCTTGTGAGCGGAGCGATCCGTATCTTTTTCCGTTCAGTGATAATTCCCCCCACGAACAACAATAAATTTATGCAAAAATAGCGCCGGTACTGCCGGTACTGTATTCAAAGGAGTATTTTCATGAGCCTCGAAATCGAAAAACAGTCCTTACTGACTCTGCGCGAGTGGACGAAGCTTCTGGGGATCAAGGGCGTCAGCACGCTGAAAAAGCCCGAACTGATCGACCTGCTCACCCGGGTGGGCGAATCCCGCATAGAGATGGCCCTCAGGATGAAGCAGGAGAGCGAAGCGGAGAAAGCGGTAGAGGCGGAAAAGGCTCCCGAGGAGAGCGGTGACGAAGCGGCGGAGGCCGAAGAGGAACCGAAGGCCGAAGAGGAAACGGAAGAGAAGGCCGAAGAGGAGAAGCCGGAGGAACGCCCCCGCTCCCGCTGGACCAGCTTTTCCACCAAGAACATCAACCGCGCCGGAGAGGCGGCCCGCCGCCCGATCGGCGAGAGAAGACTGCCTCCGCTGGGAGGACGCCCGCCGCTGCCGGCCAACGGCCGCTCCATGCCGGCGCCGCCGATCCTGCCCCAGCCGGCCAAGGCTGAGCCTCTGATCCAGCCCATGGCCAGCCCGGTCAACGACGCTCCGGAGGACAACAGCGAGATCGCCGAGCCGGAGGCCGGGACCGCCGCCAGACCCAGAAGACCCTACAACTATTTCGGGAACGATACCGGGAACCGCTTTATCAACCGCAGCGGCTTCGGGACCTATGCGCCCTCCTACCGGGCCCAGACGGAGGAACGTCTGAAGGAACGGGAGGAGCAGGCCGGCCGCGGCCTTTCCGCGGACGAGGAACGGCCCGTGCCGCCGGATTTTGCGGGAGCCGCCTTAAAGGAAAAATTCAGCGAGGTCCGGAGAGAACGCCGGGAGGCCTATGACGAGGAGCCGGAACAGGCAGGAACGGAGGAACTGCCCCTTGCCGAGGAAAAGGAGCCGGAGGCCGAGCGGGGCAATATCCCCAACGTGCCGCTGGGCGACCCGGCGCACGGCATCCTGGAGGTGATGCCGGACGGCTACGGCTTCATCCGCTGTGAGAATTTCATGCCCGGGGAGAACGACGTCTACGTGGCGCCCTCCCAGGTCCACCGCTTCAATCTGAAGACCGGCCACGTGATTACCGGGGTGACCAAGGCCAAGACCGGCAGCGAGAAATACCCCGCGCTGCTGTATATCAACGCGGTCAACGACGAACCGCCGGCCGCGGCGGCTTCGCGGAGGGCCTTTGAGGATCTGACCCCGATCTTCCCGCAGGAGCGGATCCATCTGGAGACCGAGGCCGAGGAGCGGTCCATGCGGCTCATGGATCTGGTGGCTCCCATCGGCAAGGGCCAGCGCGGGATGATCGTGTCCCCGCCTAAGGCCGGCAAGACCACGCTGATCAAGCAGATCGCCAAGGCGACGACCCAGAACCATCCGGATATGCATCTGATCATCCTGCTGATCGATGAGCGGCCGGAGGAGGTCACGGATATCAAGGAATACATCGAGGGCCCCAACGTGGAGGTGATCTATTCCACCTTCGACGAGACCCCGGAGCATCATAAACGGGTGGCCGAAATGGTCCTGGGCCGGGCGCAGCGCCTGGTGGAGCACGGGAGAGACGTGATGATCCTGCTGGACTCCATCACCAGACTGGCCAGAGCCTACAACCTGACCGTGGCGCCCAGCGGCCGGACGCTGTCCGGCGGCCTGGATCCCGCGGCGCTGCATATGCCGAAGAAATTCTTCGGCGCGGCAAGAAACACGCGGGAGGGCGGCAGCCTGACCGTGCTGGCCACGGCGCTGGTGGACACCGGCAGCCGTCTGGACGATATGGTCTTTGAGGAATTCAAGGGCACCGGCAACATGGAGCTGGTGCTGGACCGGAAGCTATCCGAACGCCGGATCTTCCCGGCCATGGATATCCTCCGGTCGGGGACCCGCAGAGACGACCTGCTGCTGACCAAGGAGGAGCAGGAGATCATGGCGCTGCTGCGCCAGGCCATCAGCAGCCCGCAGAAGGGGGAAGAGTACCTGGAGAAGATGATGGATCTGATGAAGCACACCAAGAACAACCGGGAATTCCTTCCGCTGGCCCGGAAAATGTGTCAGTAAACGGAGCCCGCGATGAAGACCAAGCGTATTCTCACCGTGCTGAAGGTACCGCTGCTGATGCTGCTCCTGATCAGCTGGGCCATCGCCCTGCCGATCCTCTGCCGTCCCTTCTACTTCGCCCACGTGACCCCCTACCGACTGGAGGAGGAGAGCGGCCTGACCCGGGCGGAGATCAGGGAAGCCTATAATGAGATGCTGGATTACTGCATCGGGACGCGGAAGGAATTTTCCACCGGGGTGCTGCCCTGGTCGGAGGAGGGCAAGGCGCACTTTACCGACTGCCGCAGCCTGTTCCGGCTGGATTTCGCGGTGGCCGGCGGCAGCCTCCTGCTGCTGCTCCTGATCGCGCTCCTGAATGGAAGGAAGCCGGAAGAGCCTGCCCGCAGGCCCCTGCCCTGCTTCTGGGCGGGCTGCCTTGCCGGAGGCCTGTTCCTGCTGCTGGGCGGCGCGATCCTGGCGGATCCGGACGCGGCGTTCGTCGCCTTCCATCACGTTTTCTTCCCGGGCAAGACCAACTGGCTCTTCGACCCGGCAAAGGACGCGGTTATCACGATCCTGCCGGAGGACTTTTTCATCCACTGCGGGATCCTGATCGCGGCGGTGATCCTGCTGGGCTCTCTGGTGATGATCCTGGCGGGAGGACCCCGAAAAAATGCCGTTTCCGCTGAAAAAAAGAAAAAATAACGCTTGTATTTGCCGAAAAGCTGTGCTATAGTGTTTCTTGCCGTTTTCGGAAATAACGGCATTCAACGGGGAGGCGGAACCGGCCTTTGCCCGGAATATCGATCAAGAGGTGAAAATCATGCAGGAGAGTATCCAGCCCAAGTACTATCAGTGCAAGGTGACTTGCAACTGCGGCAACGAATTCGTGACCGGCTCTACCAAGCCCGAGATCCACGTAGAAGTCTGCTCCAAGTGCCATCCGTTCTACACCGGTCAGCAGAAGGCCACCAAGGCCCGCGGCCGTATCGATCAGTTCAACCGCAAGTATGGCTTAAACAATAAATAGGTTGGTCTGAAAAACGACAGGCCCTGCTTTCTCATACGGAGAAGGCGGAGCCTGTCGTTTTGTTATGTCAGAAGCAGACCGCAGAGAATGACGCTGCCGTGCGCATGAAACGGCAGAAGGGAGTGAAGGATGAAGTATTCCGGCGTAGGCGGACAGGCTGTTCTGGAAGGCATCATGATGAAAAACCGGGAGACGTACGCCGTGGCGGTGCGGCTGCCTGACGGAGAGATCCGGATCAGGGAGGAGCAGCTGAAGGAGAAGACCGCCCTCGGGAAGCGCCTGAGGAGGATCCCCTTTATCCGGGGCATCTTCTCGCTGGTGGATTCGCTGGTGCTGGGAATGAGCACTCTGGAGTATTCCGCCTCCTTCTTTGAAGAGGAGGAGACGAAGCCCGGCCTGGTGGAAAAGAAGCTGGGCAAGGAGGCCGCGGACAAGCTGACCATGGGCTTTTCCGTGGTGCTGGCGCTGGTCCTCTGCCTGGGGATCTTTATGGTGCTGCCGGTCTTTCTGACCTCCCGCCTGAAGGCCATCGTTTCCTCCGGCCTCACGGTCTCGCTGGTGGAGGGCGTCCTGCGGGTCCTGCTGTTCGTGGGCTATATCTGGCTGATCTCCCGGATGAAGGATATCCGCCGGGTCTTCATGTATCACGGCGCGGAACATAAATGCATCAACTGTATCGAGCGCGGCCTGCCGCTGACTGTGGAAAACGTCCGGAACAGCTCCAAGGAGCATCCGCGCTGCGGAACCAGCTTCCTGCTGTTCGTGATGCTCGTCAGCGTGGCGGTGAGCATTTTCCTGCCGAAGGAGATCCTGTGGCAGCGGCTCCTGTCCCGCCTGCTGATGCTGCCGGTGGTGGTGGGCATTTCCTATGAATTCATCCGCTTGGCGGGAAGCTCCGACAGCGCCTTCGCCCGGATCATGAGCAAGCCCGGCCTCTGGCTGCAGGGCCTGACCACCCGGGAGCCCGAGGACGATCAGATCGAGGTGGGGATCCGCTCCGTGGAAGCGGTATTCGACTGGAAGCGCTGGCAGCGGGAAGAGCTGGGCATCATGCCGGAGGAAAATGCCTGATGACCTACGGACAGCTGTTAAAGGAAGCCGCCGAACGTCTGGAGGCGGCGGGCGTGGATGACCCGCAGTGGGACGCGCAGGAGCTGCTGGCCCATGCCGGCGGGCCCGACCGGACGCATTTTCCGCTGCAGAAGGAAGAAGAGGTGCCCCAGGGAGTACTGTTCATGTTCGACGCCTACGTGGGCTGCCGGGCGAACCGCATCCCGCTCCAGCATATCCTGGGCGAATGCTGGTTCATGGGGCTGCCCTTCAAGGTGGACGAAACGGTGCTGATCCCCCGGCAGGATACGGAGGTGCTGGTGGAGAAGGCCCTGGAGCTTTCCGCGGGCCATCCGGAATGGCGGGTGCTGGACCTGTGCACCGGCTCCGGTGCCATCGGGATCAGTCTGGCGAAGCTGGGCGGCTTTGAGCGGGTCTATGCCGCGGATCTTTCCGCCGAGGCCCTGGCCCTGGCCCGGGAAAATGCCGTCATGAACCGGGTCGGCCGGCGGATGGTATTTGCCTGCGGAGACCTTCTGGCCGCCAGGCCGGAGAAGGGGGAGCCCCTGGAGACGATGAGCTTCGACCTGATCTGCTGCAATCCGCCCTATATCCCCAGCGGCGAGATCGAAACGCTGGAGCCCGAGGTGAAGGATCACGACCCGCTGATGGCGCTGGACGGCGGCGCGGACGGCCTGAGCTTTTACCGCAGGCTGGCCCGGGAGCTGAGGCCCGTGCTGGCGCCCGAGGGACGGCTGCTGCTGGAGATCGGCTGCGAGCAGGGTCAGGCGGTGTCCGGCCTGCTTACGGAGGCCGGCTTCCGGGAGGTCCGGGTCCTGCAGGATCTGGCCGGTCTGGACCGGGTCGTTACGGCAAGGAGATAAGTATGTTTGAACAGTGTGCGGATGTGATAAAGCACTATGAAGAGATACAGGCAGAGCTGGGCAGCCCCGAGGCGGCGGCGGATACCGCCCGTTTCCGGAAGCTGATGAAGGAGCAAAGCGACCTGGAGGAGCTGGTGGAGACCTATCGTGGGTATCTGAAGGCCGGACAGGACCGCCTCGAGGCGCTGGAGCTTCTGGACGCGGAAAACGATCCCGAGATGCGCAGCCTGCTTAAGGAGGAGCTGGGAGAAGCCGAGGCCCGGGAAGCCGCATGCGGCGAGAAGCTGAAGCTTCTGCTGCTGCCCAAGGACCCCAACGACGACCGGAACATCGTGCTCGAGATCCGGGCCGGGGCAGGCGGAGACGAGGCGGCATTTTTCGCTCAGGAGCTGTACCGGATGTACTGCCATTTCGCCGAGGCCAACCGCTGGAAGGTGGAAATGGTATCCCTTTCCGAGACCGGGCTGGGCGGCTTCAAGGAGGTCGTGGCCACGGTCAGCGGCCGGGGCGCCTATTCTCAGCTGAAATACGAGAGCGGCGTGCACCGGGTGCAGCGGGTGCCGGAGACCGAATCCGGCGGCCGGATCCATACCTCCACCGCCACGGTGGCGGTCATGCCCGAGGCGGAGGAGGTGGACGTGGTGATCGATCCCAAGGATATCCGCATCGACGTTTGCCGGGCCTCGGGAAACGGCGGCCAGTGCGTGAATACCACGGACTCCGCCGTGCGGCTCACGCATTATCCCACGGGCATCGTGATCTACAGCCAGACCGAAAAATCCCAGCTGCAGAACAAGGACAAGGCCTTCAAGCTCCTGCGGTCCAAGCTTTACGAGCTGGAGCTGGAGAAAAAGCACAGCGCGGAGGATGAGGCCCGCCGCAGCCAGATCGGCAGCGGAGACCGCTCGGAGAAGATCCGGACCTATAATTTCCCTCAGGGCCGGGTAACGGACCACAGGATCCATTTGACCTTGTACCGAATTGATGATATTATGAACGGTGATCTGCGGGAGCTGCTGGACAGTCTGATCGCCGCGGATCAGGCCGCGAAGCTGGCCAGACAGCAGGAACCTTGAAAAGCAGAGGAGAGCGGTCCCGCTCTTGCCGGACAGCCTTGGAAACAGAGGCAAAAAGAAAACCCGCATCAAGCAAGCTGATGCGGATCCTCTTCCTTCATTTCTTCGGTTCTCTGGAAGCAAAGGGGCTCGAACCCTTGACCTCTCGCGTGTGAGGCGAACGCTCATCCCAGCTGAGCTATGCTTCCTTGCTGTTGCCAGCGAAATGTATTATAGCACAGCAAATAAAAATTGCAAGCAATATTTTGCGGAGATTTGAAAAATCACGATCACCGCGATTATCTTTGCCGCCGCGGACTGCTGCGGCGGACTTCCTCCGAGGCTCCCCGAGAGGGCACGGAGGCGGAAAGGAGCCTATATGGAATCATTGATGAGTCAGATGACAAGGGCGTTGGGAGAAGCCTTTGCCGCGGGCGGATATGCCGCGGAGCTGGGGAAGGTGACCCTGTCCAACCGCCCGGATCTGTGCGAGTACCAGTGCAACGGTGCTCTGGCGGCAGCCAAGGCCGCCCATAAGAACCCCATGGAGATCGCCGAGCAGGTGGCGAAGAGCCTGGCGGACAGCCCGCTGTTTGCCGAGGTCACCGCGGTGAGACCCGGCTTCCTGAACCTGAAGCTGGCGCCGCAGGCCGTGGCGGATTTCCTGAACGGGATGCGGCAGGACCCCCGCTTCGGCGCGCCGGCCGTGGGAGAGGGCAAGACCATCATCCTGGACTACGGCGGAGCCAACGTGGCCAAGCCGCTGCACGTGGGGCATCTGCGCTCTGCCATTATCGGCGAATGCCTGAAGCGGGTCTGCCGCTTCCTGGGCTTCAACGCCATCGGCGACGTGCATCTGGGAGATTGGGGCCTGCAGATGGGCCTGATCATCGAGGAGGTGAAGGAGCGTCAGCCGAAGCTGCCATACTTCGATCCGGACTTCACCGGCGAATACCCCGAGGAGGCCCCCTTCACCATCAGCGACCTGGAGGAGATCTACCCCACCGCCAGCGGCAAGGCCAAGGAGGACGAGGCCTATGCGGCCCGGGCCCATGAAAATACCTACCGCCTGCAGAACGGCGACCGGGGCTATTATGCCCTGTTCGAGCAGATCCTGAAGGTCTCCAAGGCGGATCTGAAGAAGAATTACGACAATCTGGACGTGAGCTTCGACCTGTGGAAGGGCGAAAGCGACGTGCAGCCCTATATCCCGGCGATGCTGGAGGATTTCAAACGTCAGGGCATCATGAAGGAGAGCCAGGGCGCCATGGTCATCGAGGTCCAGGAGGACAGCGACACCAAGGAGGTCCCGCCCTGCCTGGTACAGAAGTCCGACGGCGCGTACCTTTACGCCACCACGGACCTGGCCACGCTGGTGGAGCGCGAGAAGCTCTATCACCCCGACGAATACTTCTACACCACCGACAAGCGGCAGTCCATGCATTTCCTGCAGGTGTTCCGGGCGGCCCGGAAGGCCGGCATCATCAGCCCCGACACGGTCTGCACCCATCTGGGCTTCGGCACCATGAACGGCAAGGACGGCAAGCCCTTCAAGACCCGCCAGGGCGGCGTGATGCGGCTGGAGTATCTGCTGGCGGATATCAAGCAGGCGGTCTATCAGCGAATGGCCGCCCAGGAGGAGATCCCCGAGGACGAAAAGCAGCGCACCGCGGCTATCGTGGGGCTGGCCGCCCTGAAATACGGCGACCTGTCCAACCAGGCCACCAAGGACTATATCTTCGATATCGACCGCTTTGCCTCCTTCGAGGGCAACACCGGCCCCTACATCCTCTACACCTGCGTGCGGATCCGCTCCATCCTGGACAAATACTGCGCGGCGGCGGGCATTTCCCGGGTGGAGCTGCCCTCCGAGCTGAAGGCCGCGGCAAACGACGCCGAAAAGGAACTGCAGCGGCTGCTGGCCAAGGCGGGAGAGGTGGTCATGGACTGCTACGGCGAGAAGGCCCCGCACAAGCTCTGTCTGTACATTTACGAGGTATCCAACGCCTTCAATTCCTTCTATCACGATAATCACATCCTGAAGGAGGAGGACAAGGAGAAGCAGGCCGGCTGGATCGCGGCGCTGACCCTGACGCTGAAGGTACTGGAGACCATGATCCATCTGCTGGGCTTCGAGGCCCCGGAGCGGATGTAAGCACTTTCGACTGCGGCCCCGCAGGGGGGCGGAAAAGGAGAGAACATGACACATTATACGTATCGCTGCCAGGGCACCTGCGCGCAGGTGATCGAGCTGGATCTGGACGAAGAGAAGAAGCTGCACAACGTGGTCTTCTACGGCGGCTGCGACGGCAACCACAAGGGCATCGTGCGCCTGGTGGAGGGTCAGGACGCGAAGACCGTGGCGGATACCCTGGCGGGTACCACCTGCGGGCCCCGGAGCACCTCCTGCCCCGATCAGCTGTCCCGGGCGATCCGGGCGGCGCTGGGGTGATCGGGACCGAAGGAGACGGACGGTCACGGGCAAATATGACTCGAAATCATTAGCGTCGTGTGGAACACTCGATCTCGTAAAACCGTGAAAACGCTTGAAAAAGCGAGGAAATCGGAGCTTTTCGGCGATTTCGCTTTTCACGGAAATACCCCAGTTCTAAGATGAGTTCTAAGATTTT
>JAZLJI010000057.1:0-33548 GCA_045617825.1 Lachnospiraceae bacterium | reverse complement strand
AGTTCCTTCCCCCCGCGCCCCCTAACCCTTTTGGCCACCGCTCTGCGATTTGATTGCGGTTACAAGGTTGAACTATATTGCATACTGCGCTCCCCGCCGCCTGGCGGCAGCCTCACATTCAAAGGACGCCTTGATGGCGTCCTTTTCAAGTTCGGTGCGCATCGGGCCCTGAAGGCGCCGATGCTTAACCGCCGCGGCGGGTTCGCTCACGCGGATTAATACAGTTCAGTAATTCATTGAGGCGGCAGGGAATCCGCCTCACTCGGCTGATGGGGGAACCACAAGGACCATGTTGCGGCGGGTTCGCTCACGAGGTGTGAAACGATCCTCCGGTTGGGGAAGCCACGCGGGCCATGCCACGGCGGCGATATGTGGAGGGCCCGCTGGCGGGACATGGGCCTGGAGCTTCGGACGCCGGTCAAAAGCGACGGCTTCGGAAAGTCGCTTTTGCTGAGCCCTGAGCGTAAAGGCATCAGCCTTTACGCGAATGGCGAAGCTGCCAAACGAATGATTTGCTTCGCAAATTTTTGAAGTCGCTCAAAGCCGCGACGGGCTCCCTCGAGTTTCCTTGGGGAAACTCGGGGGCAAATGCGGGAGAAGTGCACAGGCCCATAGCGTACCGCCCGGGCCCGGAACTCTCATCGCCGCAGGGGTATGGCCGCGTGGCGGAGAAGCGGCCCGCGGGGCGGGGCGCAGACAAAAAAAGGAGCTCCCTGCGGCATTATTTGCCGAAAAGAACTCCCTGATGAGAGCATATAGGCGGACGAATTCAGAACTGCGGGTCCCCGTCCTCGAAGACCTCCCGGAAGCGGGCGTGGAGGGACCGCTCCCGGCCTTCCTGCTGCAGATGCAGCGCCTCGCCGAAGAAATTCATCCGGAAATAGGCGATCCCCTTTCGGCGCTCCTCTGTATAAAGGGAGGTGACGGAGCTGGGGGCCGCGCAGCTGCCGTGCCACAGCAGCATGGGCGGGATGTTCAGCAAATGGGAGAGCAGCACCGATTCCAGACCGAAATGGCAGATGAAGGCCACCGTTTTGTGGTTCCCCTCGGCGGTGCGGTACAGCCGGCCGTCCCGGACGTAGCCGTATTCCGCCAGCAGGGCATCCAGCTCTCCGGTGACATAGCGGTATTTTTCGGGGATCACGGAATCGGCAAAGGCCGGGGTCTCCATCCACTTGTCCGTTATGCCGTAGGCGGGATCGTTGGCCCAATCTTCCGGCAGCCAGTCCCAGCAGATCGTATTTTCCGGCTCCTTGTCCGGCCGCTTGAAGGGATAGGAAAATTCCCGCAGCCAGTCCAGCGTCTTCGCGGTCTTGCCCAGCGCTTCCAGGCAGGGGGCGGCGGTGAGCTGGGCCCGGCCCATGGGAGAAACGTAGAAATCGTCGATATGGTATGCCTCGATATAGCGGGCGAGAGCGGCCGCCTCCTCCTCTCCGACGGGGGTGAGGCAGTTGTGGGGATAATCCGGCTCCGCGTGGCGGATGATCAGAAGTCGCATGAAAGATCTCCTTTGTGACGGAAAGTATCTCCACTATAGCACTTCCCCCGGCGATGCGCAAGGGAGACGGGCCGAGCCCCGGCCTGTGAGGACAGACAGCCCGGCTTCAGGCGATGAGGGCGGCAGGCCGCGCCCCGGCCTGTGAGGACCGACGACTGCCTTCCGGCCGATGAGGAGACGGGCCGAGGCCCGGAAGGACCCGATTTTCCCTTAAATTTAAGTAGAAACAGGGAGAAAAAGCGGTTAAGGTTGACATTTGCCGGGGAATGACTATAATATCCGCATAACTATCTTACAGAAAGACTGTTGAGGGAGTTATGACTAATCCAAGAACTAAAGGACAGGTATGCGGGGCGGCTTTGGCAGTCGCCTTGTTGGCGTACCTTGCAATATGGTATCTGGGCAGTTTGTGCCCCGCGGACCAGCTGCCGGAGGGCAGCGCCGTCACGGTCTGGGAGCGCTGTCACTGGAGCCTGGAGAAGCTGAAAACGGATCGGGCTGGGGGCAGCTGGCAGCTGAAGGCCGAGCTGGGGCAGGACACCTCCCTGCTGAACTTTTTGCATAAGTCCGTCGGCGACGCGGAGCTGGCGGTGGAGGACGAAAGCCAGGACCGCTTTCTTGCCGCCCCCGGCCAATACCTGATCCGCTATTTGCTGGGCGGCAGGCGGGTGGCCTCCTGGCTCACGGTGGCCGATGAGCTGGGCCCGGAAATGGATCTGAGGACCGTCAGCATCCCGCTGGGAGAGACTGTGGAGCCGCAGGCCTTCATCCTTCACGCGGCGGACGGCAGTGCCGTCGGGCTGCGCTTTGAGCAGGAACCGGACTGGGAGCATATCGGTCTGCAGCATCCGCTGCTGATCGCCGAGGACGAATACGGCAACGTGACCAGGTGTCAGGCGACGCTGGAGATCATCGATACCCGGGACCACGTCCCGCCGGTGATCGAGGGCGCGGAGGACCGGACGGTGATCCTGGGCGAGAGCGTCCTGTACAAGAGCGGCGTGACCGCCGCGGACGACCGGGACGGAGCGGTCAAGCTGACCGTGGACAGCTCCCGGGTCAATCCGCTGGAGGAGGGCAGCTATCCCGTGACCTACAGTGCCCGGGACGCCGCGGGAAATGAGACCAGCGTCACGGTGATCTTCACCTTCGAGAAGCCGGAGATCATCACGGAGCCGGCGGAGACCGAGCCGGAAACGGAGCCTCAGGAGGATCCGGGACAGCCGAAAGATCCGGACGTGCCTCAGCCGACGAAGCCCTCCGGGCGGATCGTCAACGGCCTGTCGGTCGATAATTACGATCTGAACAGCCTGACCCGCAGCGTATACAACAGCATCATTTCGGTGGGCATGTCCGACCGGGAAAAGGTGACGGCTATCTGGACCTGGACCAGAAGCAATATCGGCTACGCGGATATGCACCATGAAGGGAACTGGCAGGACGGCGCGATCTACGCCTTTGTGATGCGGCGGGGAAGCTGCTATATGTTCTTCTCCGCGGCCAAGGCACTGCTGCAGATGGCCGGTGTCCGGCAGATCGACGTGGTGAAGCGGGCCGTGCCCGGCCGCTCCATGCATTACTGGCAGCTGGTGAACGTGGACGGCGCCTGGTATCATCTGGACTCCACGCCCCGCAAGGGAGACGGCGGCATCAACGCCCACCCCTTCCTGATGTGGACCGACGCGCAGCTGCTGGAATATTCCGAGAAGAGCTATGACTGCTTTGACTTTATCCTGACGGATTATCCCCGTACCCCCGGAACGATCCCGGATCGGTTCCTGAAGCCCTATTACCCGCAATGGTTCGACGCGAGCGGACAGCGGATCAAGGACGCGGAGGGACACCCCATCGGGACGCCCGATTACCGGGAGCCGCAGGAAACGGAGCCCGTCCCGGTCAGCACCGAGCAGACGGCGGCTGACGGAGAAAGCGACGGCCCGACGGAGCCTGCGCAGGAGACCGTAGGTGAGACGCAGGAGGATCCGCTCCGGGAGAGCGAGCAGGCGGCTGCGGCATCCCTGGAGGGACTGCTCGCGGAGGCTGCCTGAGACGGCGCCGAGAAGAAAAAAATCGAAGACTGACGAAGAAATGATGAAAGGAGGCGTATGATGAAGAAACGGAAATGGCTGAAGGCGGCGGCATTTGCCCTGAGCTTTCTGCTGATACTGTCGCTGCTCACCGGACTGGTGATGCCGAAATACGCTTCCGCTTCCCGGGAGGGCAATCTGATCCGGGAATATTATCGGGAGGATACGCCTCACGACGTGCTGTTCGTGGGAGACTGCGAGGTCTACGGCAACTTTGACCCGCTGGTCCTCTGGGACGAATTCGGCAGCACCTCGTATATCCGGGGCAGCGCCGAGCAGCTGATCTGGCAGTCCTACTATCTGCTGGAGGAAATGCTGGAGCGGGAGACCCCCAAGGCCGTGGTCTACAACGTGCTGGCCATGAAGCACGGCGCGCCGGATTCCGAGGCCTACAACCGGATGACCCTGGACGGCATGCGCTGGTCCGGTCACAAGCTGGGAGCGATCAGGGCCTCCCTGACGGAGGGCGAGAGCCTGTGGGAATACCTTTTCCCGCTGCTGCGCTTCCACTCCCGCTGGAGCGAGCTGACCGGCGAGGACCTGCGCTGCCTGTTCCGCCGGGAGCCGGTCTCGGTAAACGGCTATATGCCCCGGGAGGGCGTGAAGCCCTTCTCGCTGCTGCCGACCAAAAAGCCGCTGACCAGCTATGAATTCAGCGATACCGTCTGGGAATATCTGGAGAAAATGCGGCTGCTGTGCGAGGAGAAGGGCGTGACGCTGGTGCTGATCAAGGCGCCGGTGCTCTACCCCTACTGGTACGAGCAGTGGGACAGTCAGCTGGAGGAATACGCGGCCGAGCATCAGCTGGCCTATTGGAACATGCTGGAGCTGCAGGAGGAAAGCGGCATCGATTACGCCGCGGATACCTACGACGGCGGCCTCCATCTGAATACGGAGGGCGCGGCCAAGGCCACCCGCCTGCTGGGCAGGCTTCTGGATGAGCTGGTGGAGCTGCCGGATCATCGGGGCGATGAGGCCCTGGAGGCGCGCTGGCAGGAGAAGCGGGAGCTGTACCGGGAGCTGCTGGAAGCCCAGAAGGCGGAAGAACAAGACTGAAGACGCAGCGCGCGGCGCAGAGCCGGCGCGGGAATGAAGGAGACCATGATGAAAAAATGCTTATGTCTGCTGCTTGCGGGGCTGATGCTGCTCACCGCCTGCGGCAGTGATCCCGGGAAGGAAACGGAGCCTTCGGACCGGAAGACCTCCACGGAGGCGGCGTCCACGCAGGCTGCCGCGCCGGAAAGCACCGGAGCTCAGTCCTCCGCCGCGGAGACGGCGGCCACCGAGGGCGCGCTGACCGAGCTGTATTTTGTGTATAAGGGTATCGAGATAAAGATGGGCGAACCGGCGGAGGCCGTGGTGGCCGCCCTGGGAGAGCCTCTGGGCTACGCCGAATTTGACGGCTGCGCCGGGCTCGGCCTGGAGAAGCTGTACAAATACGCCGACTTCGAGCTGGGCACCTATCAGGACGAGGAACGGGGCAAGGGCGACTTCATCCACACGATCCTCTTTACCTCAGACAACGCGGAGACCCGGGAGGGCGCGTCTCTGGGCATGAGCCGGGAGGCGGCGCTGAAGCTGTACGAGACCCTGATCACGGGAGAACCGGCGGCCGAGCAGCTGCTGCTCAGCCTGGGCAACTGCGACCTGTTCATGACCTTCCGGGGCGGTCTGGTGGACAGCCTGGAATATCTGGCCAACGACCTGCTGGACTAAAGCGGAGGCGGTATGCGACACACGACGGTACTGGAACTGGTAGAAGAAAGCTGCAGGCGGCTGGGGGAAAAATGCGCGGTCACGGACCCGCAGGAAAGCCTCAGCTACGCGGCGCTGTGGGATAAGCTCAGCCGGATCGGCGCGGGGCTGCTGCGGAAGGCGCCGGGCCGAAGGCCGGTGATGATCTTCGCGGAGAAAAGCCCGCTGATGCTCTGCGCGATGCTGGGCGTCATGGCCTCCGGCAGAGCCTACGTGCCCATGGACCCCAAGACCCCCCAGGAACGGCTGGACAGCATCCTGGCGACGCTGGGCGACTGCCCGGTGCTGACCACGGCGGCGGAGGAGCCGCTGCTGCGGCAGGCCGGCTATGCCGGAGAGGTCCTGCTGGCGGAGGAGCTGGAGCGGCTGGGCGGCTGCCCGGAACGGGCGGCGCTGCTGGAAGCGGCGGCCGCGGCTCAGCTGGACACGGATCTGGCGTATATCCTGTTCACCTCCGGCTCCACGGGAGTGCCCAAGGGCGTGGCGGTGATGCATCGCTCCCTGGTGGATTACGTGGAAAATGCCGGTCCAGCGGTCGGGATCCGGGAAGAGGACACGGTGGGCAACCAGACGCCCTTCTACGCCGATATGTCCCTAAAGGACATCTACATGACCCTGGCGGCAGGCGGGACCCTCTGCCTGATCCCTCAGAAATACTTCATGACGCCGAAGAAGCTGCTGCAGTATCTGCAGGACAAGGGCGTCAGCTTCATTGCCTGGGTGCCCACGGCCTACCGGATCGTGGCCCAGTTCGACGGACTGGGAAAGCTGCGGCCGGATAAGCTCTGCCGCTTCGTATTTTCCGGCGAATCCATGCCGATCCCGGTATACCGCTACTGGCGGAGCCATTATCCCGAGGGCCGCTACGTTCAGCTGTACGGTCCCACGGAGATCACCGGCGCCTGCTGCTGGTTCGAGGCGAAGCGGGACTACGGCCCCGAGGAGACCATCCCCATCGGCCGGCCCTTCCGCAACAGCGGGATGGCCCTGATCGGCGAGGACGGGCGGATCATCCCCGACACGGAGGCAGACGCCCCCGGCGAGATCGTGGTCTACGGCAGCTGTCTGGCGGCGGGCTATTACCGGAATCCGGAGAAGACCGCGGAGGCCTTCGTCCCGAACCTGGTCGAGCCGGACTACGCGACCCTGATGTACCGCACCGGCGACCTGGCGAAATGGAATAGGGACCGGGAGCTGGTCTTCATCAGCCGGAAGGATTACCAGATCAAGCACAACGGCCGGCGCATCGAGCTGGGCGAGATAGAGGCCGCGGTGCTGTCGGTGCCCGGCGTACAGGCGGCCTGCTGCGTGCAGGACCGCAGAAAGGACGAGATCGTCCTGTTTTACATCGGAAGTCCGGCGGAAAAGGAGCTGATGCGGGCGCTGGAGACCAAGCTGCCCCGCTACATGATCCCCACCGCCTACCATAAAGAAGACAGCCTGCCGCAGCTGGTGAGCGGCAAATTGGACCGCAAGGGTCTGGACCGGCGGGCTAATGAAGGAGCATAAATGCGAGAGACTATCTTGGAGATCCTGAAGGAAATCAATCCCGACATCGACTATGAGAAGGAGACCGCCCTGATCGACGGGGAACTGCTGGACTCCTTCTCGGTGATCCGTCTGATCACCGAGCTGATGGAGGCCTTTTCCGTGGACATCGACGCGGATGACCTGGAGCCCGAGAATCTGAATTCTCTGGACGCCATCTGTCAGCTGGTGAAAGACAAGCAGGCCGAATAAATGAGTATCACCTCACCCTCCTTCCTTCTGGCGGCGGCGCTGACGCTGCTGCTGTATTTCCTGCTTCCGGGGCACCGGCTGAAGCGCCTGGTGCTGCTTGCGGCAGACGGGGCTCTGATCATCTGCATGAGCGGCGGTGTCCAGGGCCTGATTTGGGTACTGCTGCTTACGGCTGCCGGCTATCTGGCCGGGCTGGGACTGGAGAAGGCGGCGGGAGGAGAGGACCGGCAGCGGGCCAAACAGAAGGCCCGGCTGCTGTATCTGTCGCTGGTGCCGGTGCTGGGCATCTTGCTGTATTTCAAATTCTTCCGGGGCAGCTGGGGGCTGCTGCAGGAAAGGCTCCTTGACCGGGGCATCACGCTGGCCGACCTGCTGGCGCCCATCGGGCTGTCCTATTTCACCCTGGCTATCAGCGGCTACCTGATCGACGTCAGCCATAAGAAGCATCCCGCGGAGCGCAGCTTCTGGGATTTCCTGCTGTACGTGAGTTTCTTCCCCGCCCTGATGCAGGGCCCCATCAACCTGTACCGCAAGCTGATGCCTCAGCTGAAGGAGGATCATCCCTTCGACCGGGAAACGGCAAGGCTCCAGCTGTACCGGATCCTGTGGGGCTATTTCAAAAAGACGGTCATCGCGGACCGGATCGGGATCCGGGTGGCCGCGGCGCTGGGCGACGCGGAGCTGACGGGCTTCCCGGTCTTCTGGACCATGGTGCTGTACAGCTTCCAGATCTACTGCGACTTCTCCGGCGGCATCGACGTGATCATGGGGATCTCCCGGATCCTGGGGATCCGCCTGCAGGAGAACTTCGACGCCCCCTTCCGGGCGAAGAGCGTGACGGAATTCTGGAGCCGCTGGCACAAATCCCTGGGCGAATGGATGGAAAAATACGTCTATTATCCCCTGATCCTGAGTAAGCCTCTGCAGAAGCTCTGCCGAAGGATCGGTGACAAGCGGCTGCGGGCCTCGGCGGCTGCCGCTGCTGCGGGCTTCCTGGTCTTCATCCTGGTGGGCATCTGGCACGGGACCGGCTGGAATTACGTGGTCTACGGCCTGTATCAGGCGGCCTTCGTGTCCTCCGCCACGCTGCTGGGACCCTTTTACAAAAGGACCCGCGAGAAATGGCACATCTCCGAGAAATCGAAGCTCTGGCAGGGCTGGTGCGTGCTGCGGACCTTCATCGTGCTGGTCTTCGGGCGCTATCTGACCCGGGGCGGGACCCTCACCGGGGCCCTCGCACTGCTCAGGCGGACCTTCGCCTCCGTGAGTCTGGGGCGGCTGTTCGACGGGAGCCTGCTGAGCTACGGGCTGGATATGCCGAATACGGTCCTGATGCTGCTGCTGATCCTGGGCATCCTGATGACGGAATTCCTGGGCGGCGGCATCGGCGCCTGGGAGCAGAAGCTGACGGAGATGAAGCCCCGGGTCCGGCTGACCCTGCTGCTGGCCGGGCTTCTGAGCATCCTGCTGTTCGGCATATACGGCAGAGGCTACGACGCGGCAGCCTTCATTTATCAGAGCTTTTAACAGTCAGTTGAGGTGATAACATGCTGGAAGTAAAAAATCTGACGGTGCATTTTCACGATGCGGCCCCGGACCGGAACGCGGTCGACGGGATCAGCTTCCGGGTCAAGGACGGCGGCATCCTGGGCATCGTAGGAGAGAGCGGCTCGGGCAAGAGCGTGACGGCGATGGCCATCAGCGGCCTGCTGGTCCGCAAGGAATGCGCCTACAGCGGCGAGATCTATCTGAACGGCCGGGAGATCCTTCACTGCGACCGCAGCACCATGCGCGAGCTGCAGGGCGAGAACATCGGCGTGATCTTCCAGGAGCCCATGAGCGCCTTCGACCCGGTGATGCCCATCGGCCTGCAGGTGGAGGAAAGCCTGCGGGTGCATCATCCCGAGCTCAGCAAGGAGGAGCTGCGGGCCAGAGCGCTGAAGGCCATGGAGGAGGCCGAGCTGGACGACGTGGAGACGGTCTACGGCAAATACCCCCACGAGCTTTCCGGCGGCATGCTGCAGCGGGCCATGATCGCGGCGGCCATCATCCATAAGCCGGAGCTGCTGCTGGCGGATGAGCCCACCACGGCGCTGGACGTGACCATCCAGGCACAGATCCTGGAGCTGCTGAAGAAGATCAACCGGAAGAGCGGCACCACGATCCTGTTTATTTCCCATAATATGCAGGTCATCCGGAAGCTGAGCCAGCGGGTCATCGTGATGCAGCGGGGCAAGATCGTGGAAAAGGGCACGGTGGAGCAGGTGTTCCTTCACCCGCAGCACCCCTATACCAAGAAGTTAATTGAATCCATCCCGGCCAGAGACAGGCATTTGCGGGATCTGAACCATAAGGAGGCAAGCATGACAGAACTGAACAACGTTAGCGTACTGGCCCACAGCGCCATCCGGATCGAGGGCGAGAAGATCCTCTATTTCGATCCGTACCATCTGACGGAGGCGCCGAAGGACGGCCAGATCATCTTCGTGACTCACGACCACTACGATCACTTCTCTTATGAAGATATTCAGAAGGTCGCCGCGGAGGATGCCGTCTTCGTGATGCCGGAGAGCACCAAGGCCCAGGCCCTGGCAGCCGGGATCCCGGAGGAGAAGATCCTGGCGGTGAAGCCGGACGCCAAATACAAGCTGAAGGGCCTGTCCTTCACGGCGGTCCGGTCCTACAACCCCGGCAAGGCCTTCCATCCGAAGGAAAACGACTGGGTCGGCTATATCGTCACGCTGGGAGGCCTGAAATACTGGATCGCCGGCGACATGGACGATAACGAGGACGCCCGGAGGGTGCGCTGCGACGTGGCGCTGGTCCCCATCGGCGGCAAATTCACCATGGACCCGGAGGAGGCCGCGGCGCTCGTCAACGCGCTGAAGCCGAAATTTGCCGTGCCCACCCATTACGGCGATATCATCGGGACCCCGGAGTACGGCGAACGCTTCCTGTCCCTGCTGGATCCGGAGATCAAGGGCATCCTGAAGCTGTTTAAGTAAAGCAAAAAGCGTCAACAAAAGCGAAATAGTCTTGAAAAGCCCTGCAGAATCGGGTATAGTAGCCGAATACTGCACTGCCCTCAGGGGGAAAGGACGAATGATGAAAAAACTGAGTATTCTGGTACTGACGTTATGCCTGGCGGCCTCGCTCTGCGGCTGCGGCGGCAATAAGGGCAAGGGCGGCGCGGAAGCCCGGCAGAAGGACGATGAGATCGCCGTGGGCATTGCCCAGGATCTGACCGGCTCGCTGGACCCCTACCAGATGTCCACCGCCGGAACGCGGGAACTCCTGTTCAACGTATTCGAAGGCCTGTATAAGCCGGACAAGGAGGGCAATTACGTGCCTGCGCTGGCCGCGGAGAGCTCCGTTTCCGAGGAAGGCCGGAAATACACCTTCAAGCTGAGAAGCGGCGTGAAATTCCACAACGGCGCGGAGCTGACCGGCTCCGACGTGATCTATTCCTTCATCACCTGCAAGGAGACCACGGTGAACAGCAACGTGAAGGCCGCGCTGGAGAACATGGTCGGCATCACGGCCTCCGGAAGCACCGTGGAGGTGTCTCTGGAGAAGGCGGACAGCGATTTCCTGGCCTACGTATCCTCCGTCTATATCGTCCCGAAGGGCTACACCCAGCAGGATACCCAGCCTGTGGGCACCGGCCCCTTCAAATATGTCAGCCGCAAGGTCCAGGAGAACCTGGTGCTGGAGCGCTTTGACGACTACTGGGGGACCAAGGCCGGGGTGAAGAAGGTCACCCTGAAGATCTACGAGACCGAGACCGCGCTGATGACAGCCATCAGCAGCGGAGCGGTGGATCTGGTGGCGCATCTGACCTGGGCGCAGGTGTCCGGGCTGGACAAGGCCTACAGCTACGTGGAGGGCAGTATGAACCTGGTGCAGGCCCTGTACCTGAACCACGCGGAAAAGCCCTTTGACGACGTGCGGGTCCGCCAGGCGCTGTGCTACGCGGTGGACGTGCCGGCGATGCTGCAGCTGACCGCCGAGGGCCACGGCTCCCGTCTGGGCTCCTCCATCTATCCCGCCTTCGGCAAATACTTCGACAGCAGTCTGGTGGAGGCCTATCCTCATGACGCGGAAAAGGCCAAGGCTCTGCTCAAGGAGGCCGGCTATCCGAACGGCTTCGATCTGACCATCACCGTGCCCTCCAACTATACCCCTCACGTGGATACCGCCGTGGTCCTGGCCGAGCAGCTGAAGGCCGTCGGCATCAACGCCTCGGTGCAGGAGGTGGAATGGAACACCTGGCTGACGGACGTTTACCAGGGCCGGAAGTTCCAGGCGACCGTCTCCGGCATGGACGCTTCGACGCTGACCGCCGGCGCCCTGCTGAACCGCTGGGTCTCCGATTCCGGCAAGAACTTCTGCAATGTGAAGGAAAGCGCCTACGACGGGCTGATCGCGCAGGCCTCCGCGATGACGGATGACGGCCAGCGCACCGACCTGTACAAGCAGGCGGCGAAGCTGCTGTCCGATACGGCCGCCCACGTGTACACCCAGGATCTGGCCGATTTCGTGGCGATCCGCGGCACCCTCACCGGGTATCAGAATTATCCGCTGTACGTGATGGATCTGAGCACCCTGTCTTATCAGAAATAAACCCGGCAGCGAAGCGCTGCCTAAATACTATAAGGAAAGGAGGCATCTATGAAATACGTACTGAAGAAGCTGGTCACGCTGGTGATCACGCTGCTGGTGCTGTCCTTTCTGTCTTATGCCGCCTTTGAAATGATCGGGGACCCGGTGGCCACCATCCTGGGCACCAACGCGACCCCGGAAAGCGTCCGGGAGCTGCGGCAGAGCATGGGCCTGGACCGCCCCTTCCCGGTGCGCTACCTGGAATGGCTGGGGAATTTCCTGAAGGGAGATTTCGGCACCTCCTACATTTACCGGATGGATGTGGGCCAGATGATGGGAGAGAAGCTGGCAAATACGGTGATCCTGACCCTGATGGGCTTCCTGCTCACCGTGGCCCTGAGCATCCCCATCGGCGTCTACAGCGCCAAGCATGAGGGCAAGGGCATCGACCGCTTCCTGACGGTGTTCAATCAGGTGGTGATGGCGATCCCGCCCTTCTTCGTGGCGATCCTGCTGACCATGATCTTCGGTCTGCTGCTGCGGCTCTTCACGCCGGGCAATTTCATTTCCCTGAAGGAGAGCCCGCTGCGCTTCTTCCTGTATATGCTCTTCCCGGCCTTTTCGGTGGCGCTGCCCCGGATCGCCATGACGGTGAAGATGCTGCGCACCTCGATCCTGGAGGAAATGGAGCGGGATTATATCCGTACGGCCTTCAGCCGGGGCCACAGCCGCAGCACGGCCATGAAGGAGCACGCGCTGAAGAACGGCCTGCTGCCGGTGGTCACCTTCCTGGCGGCCAACGTGGCGGAAATGCTGGCGGGCTGCATCGTGGTGGAGCAGATCTTCTCCGTGCCGGGGATCGGCCGTCTGCTGATGGTCTCCATCGCCAACCGGGATATCCCCGTGGTGGAAGCCGTGGTGATGATCCTGGCCCTCTGGGTCATGCTGGTGCATTTTCTGGCTGAGGTGCTGGAAGAGAGCCTGGACCCCAGGATGCGGTATTAGGAGGCGGCATGAGCAAGACAAAGAAGAAAGAAAGCTGGTTTTTTACCGCGGGACTGGTGATCACCGCCTTCATGGTGCTGCTGATCCTGATCGGACAGTTCTGGACGCCCTATGATCCCTCGGCCATGAACGGCATGGCGAAGAGCCAGGGCCCCTCCTTCCGGCATCTCTGCGGCACCGATTACCTGGGCCGGGATATTTTCTCCCGGATCATGGAGGGCGCCGGGACGACCCTGTTCATTGCCTTCTTCGTGGTGCTGATCGGCGCGGCGGCGGGGATCCTGATCGGCGCGCTGACCGGATATTTCGGCGGCATCGTGGATGAGATCCTGATGCGGATCTGCGACGCCATCACGGCGTTTCCCAGCGTGCTGCTGGCTCTGATCGTGCTGGCGGTGCTGGGTCCCGGCAAATGGAACGTGATCTGGGTGCTGGCCATCCTCTTCATCCCCAGCTTTGCCCGGGTGGTGCGGACGGAATACGTCCGTATCAAGAAGCTCAATTACATCTCTCTGGCCAAGCTCCAGGGAGCCGGCGCCGGCCGGATCATCCTCCGGCATATTCTGCCCAACGCCTTCCCGGTGCTGCTGCCGGCCATAACCATCGGCTTCAACAATGCCGTGCTGGCGGAGGCCTCCATGAGCTTTCTGGGGGTGGGCGTATCCGCCTCCGAGGTCTCTCTGGGCCGCATGCTTTCCGACGCCCAGAATTACATGTTGAAGGGACTGCCCTGGTACGCGCTGTTCGTGGGACTGACCATCGTGCTGCTGATCCTGGGCTTCAGTCTTCTGGCAGAGGGCCTGCAGCAAAGGAAATAGGATGAACAAGATTCTGGAAGTCAAACATGTCAGTACCTCCTATACCACCCAGAGCGGTGCCTTCGGGAAGACGAAGATCCAGCACGTGCTGCAGGATGTCAGCTTCGACCTTTACGAGGGTGAGTGTCTGGGACTGGTGGGAGAGAGCGGCTCCGGCAAGACCACGCTGGCCAAGGCCATCCTGGGGTTCCTGCCCAACTACGAGGGGGAGATCATCCACCACACCAAACGGCCGCAGGTGGTCTTTCAGGACCCCTATACGGCCCTGAATCCCGCCCGGACCGTGGGCTGGATCCTGGAGGAGCCGCTGCGCATTTACGGCAAATACGACGCCCCCGAGAGACGGCGGCGCGTCATTCAGATGCTGGAGAACGTCGGGCTGTCGGAGGAGTACCTGACCCGCATGCCCTCGGAGCTTTCCGGCGGGCAGAGACAGCGGGTATCCATTGCCTCGGCCCTGATCGTCAGGCCCCGCTTTATCGTGGCGGACGAGCCGGTATCGGCCCTGGACGTGACCATCCAGGCCCAGATCCTGGAGCTGCTGGACGATATGCGGGAGAAATACGGCCTCAGCTACCTGTTCATTTCCCACGACATGAACGTGGTCTACCAGCTGTGCGACCGGGTCATCGTGATGAAGAAGGGCGTCATCGTGGAGCAGGGAAATATCGATGATATTTTCGAGCATCCGCAGCACCCGTATACCCGGGAATTGGTGGAAGCTTCTTGTTAATAAGAAAACAGGGCGAATTCTTTCGAATTTTTACGAATTTTCCATAAAACAAGAAAAAAATCTTTGCACCTTAAGCAAAATAGTGCTATAATATGATGGATTTTGGGGCCAAAGGCCTTGAAATATTGATCAGGATGATCTGGGAGGATTGTATGAACGAAGTTACTGAAGTTATCGAAGAAGCACCTGTAGTTGCGGAAGAAGTCAAGGCCGAGGCCGTAGAGACTGCTGAGAGCATGGCTGATTACGCTGCAGAGCTGGAGGCCTCCCTGAAGCAGGGCCAGCCCACCGGCGATCCGGTTTGGGCCCGCTTTGAAGAACTCCTGAACAGCAAGGAAATCATCAAGGTGACCGTTGACAGTGCCGTTAAGGCCGGCGTGGTCGCTTTCGTTGACGGCGTGCGCGCCTTCATCCCCGCTTCCAAGCTGTCCAACAGCTACGTGGAGAACCTTGAGGAATACAAGGGCAAGGAAGTCGAAGCCATCGTCATCACCGCTGAGGAAGCCGGCAAGAAGCTGGTGCTTTCCGTTCGCGACGCTCTGCGTCAGCGCAACAAGGAAGCCAAGGCTCAGCGCATGGCCGAATGCGTTGAGGGTGCCGTGCTGGAGGGCACTGTGGATTCCCTGATGGATTACGGCGCTTTCATCAAGCTGGACAACGGCGCCTCCGGTCTGCTGCACGTTTCTCAGATCGCTTACAAGCGCGTGGAGAAGCCCAGTGACGTGCTGACCAAGGGCGACCGCATCACCGTAAAGATCATCGGCATCAAGGAAGGCAAGATCTCCCTGAGCAAGAAGGCTCTGGAAGAGGCCCCCGCCCGTGAGGAGAGAAAGCCCCGTGAGCGCAAGGAGGGTGAAGACCGTCCTCGCCGCGAGCGCAGAGAGAAGGAAGAGGTCTTCAACTACAAGGAGACCGGTAAGGCTTCCACCAGCCTGGGCGATATGCTGAAGGGCATCAACCTGTAATCAGGCTGCTATGATGAAAAGACAGGTCCTCAGGGGCCTGTCTTTTTTTGATGCCCGCGCCGCGCCTCCCGGCGCCCTCGAAGCCTCCCGCGCCTCCGCCCGGGAACGCCTGCGCAGCGCCTCCCGGCGCCCTCGAAGCTGCCGCTTTTTGCGATGTTATGGCTTGCTTTTTGGGGGATCCTGTGTTATCCTTCAAATAGAAAGTCCCCCGTATATTGCATTTGCCCCGTGGAAACGCGCGAGGCTTTATACAGGTCCGGACTTTTCTTTTTTTGGGGCCTGTTCGCTGACCCTGATACCGGAACGAAAACCAAAAAGAATTGACCTTTACGGGAAAAAAGAGTATAATAATCATCTACTATTATCCGATAGTATTTTCTGATGCCTATTTGCTTGATCTTTCAAGTGTTATCGCATAAGGGAGGGAAAGAAATGCAGAAACTGAAGAGATTTGCTTCCTTACTTCTTTGTCTCATCATGGTGCTTAGCCTGGTGGACGCCCGCGCTGTCGTAGCAGCCGGCGCCGGCTTCGGAGCCGGCTCCGGCACCGGCGATCTGACGAGGGACATCCTGACGGAAGCGGACAGTCTGTTTTCCGGTGCCAATTCCTCATCGATGATCGACGCGTGGGCCGTCGGCCCGAAGGATGCCAGCAGCAGTACGGTAAAGGCCGGCGAGACGCTGGTCTATTCGCTGTACTACCGCGTGACGGCTCCGCCGACCTGGAGCAGAGACTACGATAAGCCCCGTACCCTGTTCGACCTGTACGAGAACAACCGGATCACCGTCGAGCTTCCCGAGGGCATGTCGATCGTCGGCGCGGAGCAGGGCCATAGCTACACGCAAAACGGCAACGTCTATACGTTTGATCTGGCTGATCTGCTGCCCGCATCAGCCCAGTTTTATTTTGATATCGATATCTACGTGGAAGGCAACGGTACCGAGGACGCCATCCGCAGCTTCGACCTGTCGGATTGCGTGACCTTCCATACCGAATTTACGGTCCTGAACAAGCTCGATAACGTAGAGGTCGCGACCTATACGCAGGAAAAGACGGCAGATATGGATCCGGTCACGACCGTGTCGCCCGACGTATGGGGGACCCGGAAGAGCGTGAGCAGCGCCAGCGTGGACCGCAGCAGCATGACCGCGACGGTCGTCTATACGGTCGAGGTCGGTCTGATGAACGGGGATACCATGCTGACCTCGTCCGCCGACTATATCAGGGTCGGCCGTGACGCATTTGCCCGGACCGCGGCAGGGGATCCCGCCATCACGCTGACCGATACGCTTTCGGCCGTGCTGAGCAGCTGCGGCAGCCTGAGCGGCACCGCTCTGAATCTGAACACGGCGGCAGGCGTCACCATCGGCAAGACCGGCTCCGGCAGCACCGCCGCCATGCCGGTCGGTACCCCGATCGTCCTTTCCGATCTGAATACGGTCATGGTGGATGCCGACGGCGACGGCATGCGTGAGCAGGCGGTGGGGGCTTATACCTCCTACACCGTAACGGCAGTATACGACATCACGGAGGACATGATCCAGGATTTCGAAAATCCGACCGGCAAGATCGACTTCAGCAACACGGCTGCGCTGGATTACCAGCTGGCCAATAAAGCGGCTGCCTCCGACAGCGACCAGGCTGACACCCAGGTCGCCCTTCCGGTAAAGGGCGCCGTAGCGTTCAACGTCAAGAAGAATCTGACGGACTATGCCGACCGGACCGCCGCCTACGACGGCCGCTACGGCAGCATTGAATTCGTGATCACCCGTGACGACGGTCAGCCGGTCACGGTATATACCAAGAACAGCTCCGATCAGTTCGTTCCGCAGACCGCGGCCTCCGTATCGGTATCCACCGGCCAGACCTATTATCTGCTGCCGGGCATCGCCTATTCGGTCGCTGAGAACCTGACGGCGGCTCAGGCTGAGAAGATGCAGCAGAACGAGGGTGCCAGCACGAGATGGCAGCACGTTACGCCTGCCGAGGGCGGCAGCTGGACGGCCACCTTCGTCAACGTCGAAAAGGCCGGCACGGTCACCGTCGTCAAGACGGACGACAACGGCCGCGCGCTGCAGGGCGCCAAGTTCACGCTGACCAATACCGCCACCAACGAAGCCGTGGAGAAGACCACGGATAATTACGGCAAGATCACCTTCGATCAGGTCTACTACGGCAGCTATACGCTCGTTGAGAGCTTCGTGCCCGACGGCTTTGCCGGCGCCGCTGCGGAAAGCTTTACGGTCGGCGATACCAAAAAGGATTTCAGCTTTGACATCGTGAACCGGCAGACCTTCGCCTCGCTGCTGCTGACCAAGTACGTCGGCGTGGCAGAGGTGCCGTCGGCGCTGAACCGTGCCGATACCTCCTTCCCCGGCACCTTCACGCTGGAACGCAAGATCGCCGGCGGTACCTGGGAGACGGTGAGCACGGACATCTACGGCGCCGCGATCAGGACGACCGTCGACAGATCCGGTCAGATCGCAGCCAGTGTCCCGGCTTACGATGACAGCAACAATGAATACACCTACCGTTTCGTGGAAGCCATTCCGACCGGCTGGTACGATCCTGCCGATAAGGACGCCACGGTCGCCTACTCCGACGAAGTCACGCTGACGAAGGACGGAAAGGCCAATCCCGAAACCGTGAACGTGAGCATGGAGAACCGCCGGTTCTTCAAGCTCAGTGTCGGCAAACAGTTCTGGAGCATCAACGGTACCTCCACGTCCATGGTCCAGGATACGACCAAGACGGTCGCCGTTACCCTGTATACCTATGACGGCACTTCCATGACGGCAGTGGATACGCAGACGGCCGGCGCCGGCTCCTCTGCGGTATTCGAGAATCTGGCTGCTTATGACGGAGATACCCGCATCAACTACTACGTTGCCGAAGCCGACGTGGCCGGCTACAAGCTGGACGCGGCCCAGAGCGGCGGCAGCGCAGTGACCCTGGACGGCAAGACCTATCTGCCGGTGGCCGTTTCCACTTTGGCCGAGGTCACCAAGACGCTGTACAACATTGAGCAGCTGGTACCCGTTATTATCTATAAGAAGAATTCCTACACGCAGGATTTCGTGACCGGTTCCGGCGTAACCGTCAGCTGCAGCGGCTCCACAGTATATGACGGCCGCAGCGGTGACGAGCTGACCGATAAGATGATCCTGACCGGCGCAGGTCTGGTCGTCTATCTGCAGCCCGGTCAGAGCTATCAGATCGTTGAGACAGTCAACGAGACCGGCCTGCATCAGGACAATGCCACGGAGGCTTCTCCGCTGGTCGTCAACCTGACCGGTACTCCTGCTCTGACCTATTCTCTGCGCAACAGCGTTCCCGTGAAGAGCGTCACCGTACTGAACAGCCCGGATCCTGCGGTCAAGATATCCAAGCGGGATGCCCGTACGACGACCACGAGCGCCAGCAGCAATGCTACCGGCACGGCTCTTAAGACCGCTGAGTTTGCTTTCTACACGAAGAATACCGAAGGTAAGTACGCACCGGTCCTGGACGGAGACGGCCATATCCTTACGCTGAAGGCCAATACCACTTCCACCTTCCGTCTGCCGACCGGCACCTACTACCTCGTGGAAACGAACGTGCCGCAGGGCTATCTGGATCCCGATAAGCTGGCGTCTCTGTATACCGCGTACAGCTCTGCGAACTTTACCGTGGGCCAGACCACGAGCGGCGAGACGCATACCTTCATCAAGGCTGCGGTGACGAACGGGACCGGCGGTTCCGGTGCCGATAACCTTTGCACCGTTACCGTGGACAACATCCCGAACACGGCCAGCCTGAAGGTCACGAAATACATCGACGGTGTCAAGGCAACGAGCACGGCCTTCCCCGTCGTCGTTACGGCAAACGGTGAGACCGTAAAGACCGGCTCCACCGGCACCACCTCCTCGACTCAGGGCACGGTCACCTTCACGAACCTGCCGGTCTACGACGAAAACGGCGACAAGATCGTCTACAAGGTACTCGAAGGCGATCTCGGCGCGTTGGCTTCGACCTACGTGAAGGTCAGCGACGGCCAGGAAGTGACCCTCAGCATCTCCACGGCTGCGAAGATCCCGGTGCAGACCGCTCAGGCCCGCATCGACAACGCCACCTTCTACGAGATCGAGGCCATGAAGTATCTGCGTCACAGCTGGGAATTCCACAATACCGGCATGCAGTATACCATGGGCGGAGCTACCTTCGGCCTCTATGAAAAGGATGAGACCACCGGCGACTGGAATCTGGTCAGCTCCATGACCACCGACGGCAGCGGCGCCATCAGCTTCAGGAATCTGAACCGCGCCAAGGAATATGCCGTTGTCGAGCAGTCCTGCACCAACAGCAAGTACTCCCCTTACAAGAACGGCACGGAAAAGGAATACGCCGGCAATGCCGCCGTGATCCCCGCTGCGGATCTGGACAATTACAGCTACCTCATCGCGCCGGCCGATCAGACCAGATCCATCGTGGACCTGGGCGAATTCATCAACCAGGATCACTGGGTACAGTTCAACATCACCAAGTGGCAGGACCGTCAGACGGATCCCGCTGAGCCCGGCTATCACGTGCTGGACATGAACCCGAACTCCGAGACCTACGACCGCAAGGCCGACGGCATCGTATTCGTCATGTACCGCCGCGAGATGGCTCCCGGCGAAACGACGGCTTACTTCAATCCGGCCGCCTATGAATCCCAGGGCTGGACGAAGATGGGCGGCTACGTCAGCGGTACCGTATACAATGACGACGGCACCCGCGCGCCCGGCGAGCTGATGAGCGACGCGGACCAGAACGCCTCCAAAAACGTGGTGTATATCCTGACGGAGGTCAATGACGGCCCCGGCTCCGCAGAAGCCCTTCCGGAATCCAAGTATACCTTCTATTATGAGCAAACTCAGGCCTATCAGCTGACGCTCGAGGGCACGGCGGCGGACTATACGCCCCGCAGCCACAGCTACCGGCTGGATACGGTCAATCAGGACGACATCCTGAACGGAACGCATCACGGCAGCGGCAGCCAGTATTTCACGTCCTCCATCCGTATTTCCAAGTGGCAGGACGGCTTTGACGACGACGGTCTGCCGAAGGAGCTCTATACTCCTCTGGTCAACGTCGTATTCGGGGTATATTCCGATGCGGCCTGCACCAACAAGCTGGAAGAGCTGACCTGCGGTCTGGACTCCTCCCGCAACGGCCTGTCCATCGCGCAGGGCTCCCCGTACTATCTGTTCCTGTTGGACAAGACGGATACTATCGGCACGCTGTCATTCTATACCGATGAGAGCGAAGATGCCGAAACGCTTGAAGTAACGGTCGACACCCTGGCGGAAACGAATGATTACTATATCCGCGGCGTCAAGGTATATCTCCGCGAGGAATCCGCACCGAACGGCTTCGGCTTCGAAAATTCGCCGCTCGTTATGTATCTGACCTTTGTGATCTACAAGGACGGCGATACCTCCTCCGAGGGGTTCAGCGATGCCTATTACGTAACGAACACGGATACGACCATCCCGATCTCCGACAACCAGTTCGGCACGGCCTGGTCCGCGACCTGGAACGATCCGGCTTCGACGGATTCCGATACCCCGGCCTATCTGCATCACAACGGAAACCAGTACCGCGTCGTGAACTACCCGATGGTGGATACCAAGGTCCGCGTTCACAAATACGGCTATACGCCGGATACGACCACAGCTGGAAAGACGGCGGACATCCTGGATACCATGGATATCCCCAGCCGTCAGCCTCTGGCCGGGGTAAGTCTCGTACTGCTGAAATACGACGAGACAGCTACTCCCAAGGCCTACAAATACTATAACTACAAGACCAAGCAGTTCTGCTCGACGGCCGCGGACGCCACCTTCGTGACGCGCGCGGACGGCTCGTATCTGTTTGCCGCAGGCCTGCCGATCGGCGACTATCGGATCGTCGAGAGCAGTCTGGGCAGCTATGCCAACACCTATGAGAAGGCGTACAGCAGCACGAGCGCCTATTACCGTCAGTTCCACGTGGGCAGCTCGGCCATGAACGTTTCCCTGTACGATCCGATCCTGCCTTCTCTGGAGATCAAGAAGACCGACGCGAAGACCGGCGCTCCGGTCCAGGGCGTCACCTTCACGCTGACCATTGGCGGCACGCCTCATACGGCTGCGACCGATGCCTCCGGTATCGCTGCCTTTGACCTGGTCAGCGGCACGTACAAGCTGACAGAAGCCGTGAACGGCAAGCAGCTGTCCATCAATTATCTGAAGAAGTACATGGAGAGCACGGGCGATGCCGAGCTCATCGCGCTGGTCGATACCGGCGTGCGCCTGGGCTATACCTATAGTCTGACGGAGGACGGCGCAGGCGGCAAGGACGTCGTGGTAAGCAGGATCTTCCGGAACGACGCCTCCGCGGACGTCACCGTGCAGGATCCCGAGCTGGTAAGCTTCACGCTCAGCAAGACGGATGAGGAATCGGGCGCTCCGCTGTCCGGTGCCACCTTCCGGGTCTATTACAAGGCCTTTGACGCCTGGACCGGCACGACGGCGGCGGATACCAGCCAGCTTGGCAGCTGGACCGACCTCGGCAGCTTCACGACGAAATCGAACGGCCAGATCGCATTTACCGACCGTGAGCCCGGTATCTATGTATTTAAGGAAACTGCTGCTCCTGCCGGCTATGACCTGATCAAGGACGCGACAGGCAGCGACATCCTTTATACGCTGATCGTGACCGGCGGCATGACGCAGACCGTGACCGGCCCTGCTCAGTCCGTACAGGTAAATACGCCTAACGGCTCCACCAAGACCGTTACGACCTGCTTCAAGGATGCGGCCGCCATTACGGTGGCCAACCGTCCCAAGACTCCGGTCGTCGTCACGAAGCTCATCGAAGCCGGCGACGTTCCGAACCCTGAGGAACTGAGCTGGTCCGTACGCGTGGATCTGTACGAGAGCGCAACGGCCACGACTGCGATCGGCTCTGCTTCGATCACCAATGCGACCGTCGGCTCCGTCAAGTTCTTAAAGAGCGGCAGCGAGGTCAAGCTCTCGCAGGGTAAGACCTATTATATTAAAGAAACCGTACTGTCCGCTCCGGCGGCCGATTACCGGCTGACGGACGTTTGCCTCGGCACGCAGCATTTGACGGCCACGTCCGGCGGCCGCTATCCGATCACCGTCAGCGGTGTCGATACCGTCGAGCTCCGTCTGACGAATACGCTGATGCGCGGCACGGTCACCTTCCGCAAGTCTGACGCGGTGATCCTGACCAAGCTGCTGCCCGGCGCCGCCTTCACGGTAGTGGGCAGCGACGGCGTCACGCCGGTGGCAGGCGCTTCGGTGAGCGAGGTCCTGGACAGCACCGGCAGCGGCACCGGCATTTATACCGCCAGCATCCCGCTGACCTCGGCCGATCCGACCGACTACTATATCGTGGAGACGAATGCTCCGACCGGCTACATCCTGCAGGCCGGCATTAAGCTGAAGGCAACGCTTTCTCCCGAGCATAACTACTACGACTGGCGCAACGTCCCGAACAACGAAAATGACAAGTTCCTTGTCAACCGCGCGGGCTGGACGCTGAGCATCCAGAAATACGTGAACCTGCATTCCGCCATGGAAGGCATGACGGAAGAGGAGCAGGCCCGCTTCAAGGCCAACGAGGGCGATGCCTTCTTTACCCTGTACGCCTATGATACCGATACCGACGAATGGGTCATCATGATTGGCGGCGGTTCCACGGACAGCAACGGCGTGGCGACCTGGCTGCTGACGCCGGGCGAGACCTATGCGGTCTGCGAAAGCAGCTTCAATACCGCGAAGTTCATCGGCCCCGACGGCTGGTACAACGCGGCAGGCCAGAACATCACTTCTTCCCTGGAGACCATCACGGTCAACGGCGCGGAGAAGCAGGTGTACGTCCTCCGCAACGTCAGCGACAACCTCAGCTTCTCGGTCTACAACAAGCCTTGGCTGACGGTGAAGATCGTTAAGGAAGACGTCGGCAATTATCCGGCCAACGTGGTCCCGCTGTCCACCGTCAAGATCTTCGAGCTGACCCAGGCGCTTCCGACTGACAAGGAGGCGGCTCTGGCAGTCATCGCTCAGCTGCTGGCGGAGGGTACCCCCGTCAAGACGCTGACGACCGCTCAGACGGATACCACCGTCACCAGCACGTCCGTTCTGTGGAACACCTGCGATCCGACCAAGAATTACGTCATCGTGGAAACCAACGTGGCGGACAAGAACGGCAAGACCTACAATACCATCAATAAGGAAGACTCCCGTGTCATCTGGTACGTGCCGGTCAATGCCACCGCGGAACCGGATCCTTCGGCCGAGCCTGCCGTCTGCACGCTGAAGAACGTGCACGGCGATGCTACGGTCAAGATCGCCAAGAACGCCTACGATCAGGAGGCCTACACGCCCGGCACGACGAATACGGTCCTGAAGAAGGTCGATTCGCTGCTGAAGGGAAGCCGTGATATCGTCTATTCGATCAAGCCGACCGTAACGTCTCACAACCAGCCTCTGACGAGCTTTATCGTGAAGGAGAACGGTCTGAGCTTTACGCCGGCCGGCTCCGTGACGGATTATGCCATCACGAAGATCGTGATCGGTGCCGCTTCTCAGTCCGCGAACCAGTACTTTGAAGCCGGTTCCGTTTCCGACAATACGATCCAGGCGGTCGTGACCTGGTACGACAAGGCCGGCCTGTCTCTCGGCGAAAGCAAGGTAACGAGCCTTGCCGCCGCGAAGGAGGTGGCTGCTCCTACCGGCGCTGCCACGTTCACCATCCGCTATTTCAATGCCGGGGTAGAGGCGCTGACCGATGATTACAGCCTGGGCTGCGGCTTCACCTGCGGCGAGACGCTGGTCTACATGACGGTCAAGCAGCAGGAAGACTGGGACGGCGTGACGCCGATCAAGGTCATCACCAAGTTCACGAACAATTCCGCGCTGGAAATGAGCTACCTCAAGTGGAATGCCGCAGGTACTCAGAAGGATGAGATCAAGTCCACGCCCACCGCGGCCTCGTCCATCAACGTCGATCCGATCAAGCTTCCGATCCTGATGGTCTCCAAGACCTCGGCAGAGGTCGCGCAGACCGGTTTGGACTTTGAGTTCGTCATCACCGTTACGAACGCCAGCACGACCGAACCGCTCGTGAACCCGGTCGTTCTGGATATGCTTCCCGCCGGCTTCACCTTTACCGGCGAGTATACGGTCAGCGGCGGCTCGGTCGACGCTCCGTTTACCAATGCCAACACGGCCGTGAGCCGATTCTCCGGCGAACCGACCATGACCTATGCGGATGCCTCCGGTGACGTCGTCGTCGGCGACAAGGAATCCGGCGTCGTGTTTGCCATGACCGGAACGCTGCAGCCGAGAGATACCGTCACCATCACGCTGAAGACGCACGTCGGCAGCTCCGCCATCCTCTACGGCAGCAAGGCAGACAACTACGTCTATGCCTCCAGCAGCGCCCACGGCTATCACGTGGAAGGCAACGAGCACGGTTATTCCTTTACGGACGACAAGGGCAACTTCCCGTCCGATCTGGCCGCCGCAGCTGCAGCTCTGTCCACGACGGCTGCCAAGAGAGAAGGCAGTCTCCACGATGCCCTCGGCGATTACACCGGCGACGATTACGTCTGGGTGAAGAGCAGCCGTCAGGTCAGTGTGCTGTACCAGGCCTCCATGACGCTGAGAAAGGCCATCCGCGGCGATCAGGATACGGCATTCAACGATGCCGATGATTTCCTGGCCACCGCAAGCCGTACGAATTCCTCCCCGAGCGCAGAGACCACGGGCTACGTGGACTACCGCCTGACGGTATCCAACGGTATGAACGAGACCCAACGCTTCATCGTACTCGGTGACGCGATCTCCAAGGCCGACGATGCCTTAAGCAGCGCCTGGGGCACGGATATGAACCGTATCACCTCCGTTGCCCAGTCCGGTACGCTGCTTACGGAAAATACCCATTACTTCGTATACTACTACTGCGGCGATGAGAGCGATCCGCTCGATGCTCCGGGTGCCGTGAGAGATGCGCTGATCGTTGCTAACGACTGGACGCACAGCCAGGCATGGCCGCAGCTCAGCACGCTGCCGACCGGCTGGCAGAAGGCTGCCGACGTAACGGATAAGACCGCCGTCACCGCCTTCCTGATCGTCTTTGATTCGTCTGTCGAGATGAAGACCGGTGATACCATCGTAGTCACCTACAACACGACGGTCGACGATATTACGGACGACACGGATTTCGCACAGGTAGCCTTTGAAAACGCCAACAACGTATGCTATCTGAACTACCTGGGCAACCGTGACATCATGGAGAGCAACCTGGTATCCGCAGTCGTCATGGACGGCCGTGTGGCCGTGGCCGGCGACGTCTGGATCGATGAAGATCAGGACGGCACCCAGGGCACCGTGAACCGCCGTGATTATTCGGATTACAAGATCATTCAGAAGCTGATCGCCGCTCTGTCTTCGTCCATTTCCATCGTGGACAACCGTGAATACGACGGCTCCACCAAGAAGATGACGATCGGTGCCGACCGCACCGATACGGTCGGTGAAAGCATCCTGCACTACAGCATGGACGATCTGGGCGCCGCGCTGGCACAGAGATCGAATCTCTACGTCCTGCAGGATCCGAGCGATCCGACCAGCTATATCCTGAACGCGAAGGCTCTGAAGACCACGGATCCTTACAACTATTATCTGACGGCTTCCCTCGATTCCTCGCTGGCAGGCATCTTCAAGCTGACGGCGCCCGGCGCCCGCGCGTATTTCTCGGCAAATCCGACCTCCGGAGGCACCGAGGCCGACGCACTGACGGATGCCGACCGCTTCGACAGCAACTTCTTTGCAAACGGCAGCATGCTGCAGACGAAGCCGTTCTACCTGATGTATTCGGACAACGTCGATGAGACGAAGGATATCGGCTTCATCATGCTCCGCGATCTGGAGATCGTAAAGGTCGCCAAGGACGATCCTTCGGTCAAGGTAGCGGGAGCCAAGTTCACGCTGAGCGGTCCGTTTGACGAAGACGAAGCCGCGGCAGGCGGTTCCGTTCTGAAGTTTACCGCTGTGACCGGCGCCGACGGCAAGACCAGCTATGCGCTGGATCCGAACGGCACGGTCACCGAGCTGACCACGGATGCCGACGGCACGATCCGCATCACCGGTCTCAACTGGTGGAAGGAATACGTCGTTACCGAAACTGCGGCAGCCGCCGGCTATGAGCTTGCCGGCGCGGCAGCGGCAGCCACCACCGGCAGCGGCACGGTCATCAGCCCGCTGAGCGGCTCCGCAAACAGCTGGGTCCTGAAGCTTCCGGCTGTGGACCGCGAAAACAATCAGGAGAGCATGACGGTCAGCAATGAGCGCAAGGCAACGGCTGAGCTGGCCATCACGAAGAACATCACCGATGAAAGCCTGTCCGGCAAGACCCTGCCGGCCGAAGCCTTCAGCTTCGAGCTGGCGGACAGCACGGATACGGTCCTTCAGACCAAGAAGAATGCCGCAGACGGCAGCGTCAGCTTCAATGCGCTGACCTTCACGGCTGAGGGAACCTACATTTATACCATCCGCGAGGTGATCCCCGCGGACGATAAGAAGCTCGAAGGCTTTACCTATGCGGCCGATCCCGTCAAGGTCAGGATCGACGTCGCCTGGAACGAAACGAGCTCTAAGCTCGAGGCGACCGTGACCTATCTGGACAAGGACGGCAACACGCTTACCGCTCCGGCCATTACGAACCCTTATATTCCGGATCCCGTATCTGCCGAGATCAAGGTAAAGAAGCAGTTCAAGGATCTGGTCCCCGACGTGGAGAAGGATTTCACCTTCACGCTCGAGGCCGTGACCGAGGGTGCTCCGATGCCTGCCGATGCCTCCGTCACCGTGACCGGTGCCGCGGAGGACAGCTTCGGCAGCATCAAGTTCGAAAAGGCCGGCGTCTATGAATACAAGGTAAGTGAAAACGCGAAGCCGGCAAGCGGCTACGATGCCTACACCTTCGATGAGAAGAGCTACACCGTCAAGGTGACCGTCACCGGCACGAACGGCGTGCTGAGCGCCGCCGTAACGGTGGATGACGAGCCGGGCGATACCGTTACCTTCACGAACGAGTATAAGCCGGACGATACCTCTGTGGTCCTTTCCGTGAAGAAGACGTTCAAGGCCGGCGACGTTCGTCCGAACGACTGGAAGCAGACCTTTAAGTTCAGGCTGACGGCGTTTTCCACCGGTGCTCCGATGCCTGCCGGCGCTCAGGACGGCGTGGCAGAGGTTGAAATTACCGATGCCGGCGTCAAGTCCTTCGATGCCATCGTCTTTGATTCGGAAGGCACCTACGAGTACATGCTTCAGGAAGTGATCCCGGAAGATGCGCTTAAGGCTCTCGGCTATACGTACGATGATACGGTATACTATATTACGATCAGTGTGACCGATATCGACGGTGAGCTTTCCGCCAATACGGACTTCAACGGCGAGGAACTGATCTTTGAGAACGGCTACGACAACAAGTCCGTGGAAGCCGTGCTGCCGGTGCAGAAGCTGCTGGAGGGCAATACGCCGCCTTCTGACGTGGACTTCACCTTCGATCTGACCGCCGTAACGACGGGCGCTCCGATGCCGACGCAGACCTCCGTCACCGTAAGCGGTGCCAATAAGGGCTACTTCGACGCCATTACCTTCACCGAGGCCGGTACCTACGTATATCAGGTAACTGAGAAAGACGGACACGTGCCCGGCTACGTATACAACACCGATCCCGTCACCGTGACGTTTACCGTGACGGATAACAAGGGCCAGCTGGCCGTCAGCTGGAAGGTCGGCGATACGACCAAGACCACGGTCGAGATCACGAACCGCTATACGCCGGAATCCGGCGCTCTGGCCATCCCGGTCACCAAGACCGTAAGCGGCCCGGCTCCGAGCGACAAGACCTTCAGCTTCACGCTGCAGGCCGTCGGAACGGCTCCGATGCCGGAAGGCGCTCAGGACGGCAAGCTGTCGATGTCCATCACCGGCAATGCCACCAAGTCCTTCCCGGCCATCACCTTTACCGCGGCCGGCACCTTCGAATACCTGGTGAGCGAGGACGCGGGCAGCCTTCCCGGCTACAGCTACTCGAACAAGCAGTTCAAGGTGACCGTGACCGTCGTTGACAACGCGGCGGATCTGTCGGTCTCCTACACGATCAAGGAAGTCACGGAGAATGCCGCGGCAGAGAAGATCGAATTTGTGAACACGTATCTGCCGACGCCTACGCAGGTGCCGCTCAGCGTGGAGAAGCTCATCACCAATCTGGCGCTGAATAACACCCTGCCGAAGGATAACGCGAAGACCTTCACCTTCACGCTCGCTGCCGTGACCGCCGGTGCTCCGCTGCCGGAGAAGACCGTGGTCACCACGCTCGGCGAAGCGAAGGCGGCCTTCGGGACCATGCACTATGACAAGGTCGGCACCTACGAATACACCGTAACGGAGACCGACAAGACCGGCGATGCCTCCTACAAGGGATACACCTTCGACAAGACCGCCTATACGGTCAAGGTCGAGGTCCTGGATGACAAGGATGACGGCAAGCTCCGCAGCATCATGACGATCGGCGGCAATACCGTCATCGAGGACGCCACGGACGGCGGTACCGTGATCGTGACCAACCTCTACAAGCCTCTGTCCGCAGAGCTGGCTCTGCCGGTGAAGAAGATCGTGACCGGTAATGAGCGTCAGGCAGCGCTGAAGAAGACCTTCGAATTCATTCTGGCCGGTTCCACTGCCGGCGCTCCGATGCCGGCCGTCAATAAGCTGACGCTGACCGATACGGAGGAGGGCCTCTTCGGAGCCATCAAGTTCACGGAGGCGGGCGAATGGAGCTACACCGTTAAGGAAACCAACAGCGGTGCCAAGGGCTATACCTACGACAAGACCGTTTATACGGTCAACGTTAAGGCCGAGGACGTGGACGGTCAGCTGGTCCTGACCTGGTCCGCTACCGACGGCAGCAGCGCCGCAAGCACCGACCCGATGACCTTTACCAACCGCTACGATCCGGATGACGCCGAGGTGGTGCTTCACGTCGTGAAGACGATCACCGGCGACGCCCGCAGCGCAGACGGGAAGAAGACCTTCCGCTTCGAGCTGAAGGCCGTGACCGAGGGTGCTCCGATGCCGAGCAGCAGCGTGATCGCGATCACCGATGCCGGCGCAGCCGACTTCGGCAAGCTCGTCTTCACCAAGACCGGCACCTACGAGTACACGCTGCGGGAGATCATTCCCGCGGATGCTGACAAGGCTCTGGGCTACGACTACGACGATACGGTCTATTCCGTCATCATCACAGTCACGGATACGGACGGCGAGCTGAGCGCTGAGACGAAGATCGCCGGCGAGAAGACGACCGAGGCCGAGTTCATCAACGACTACGACAGCCAGCCGGTCGAGATCGAGCTGCCGGTCAAGAAGCTCCTGAGCGGCAACGCAACGCCGGCCGACAAGGCATTCACCTTCGTTCTGACGGCAAAGTCCGGCGAACCGATGCCTGCTTCCGGTAAGGAGCGCGTAACGGTCACCGGCGCCGGTGAAGGCAAGTTCGGCCTGATCCGCTTCGACGTGGCCGGTACCTACTACTACACGGTCGCCGAGGAACCCGGCACCGATCACGGCTACGCTTACGACAAGGCCACGCACACCTTTGCGGTGACGGTCGTGGATAAGGACGGTCAGCTGGAGGCTCACTGGACGGTCGACGGCGATGAGGATGCCGTGGACGCGGCGGCTGAATTTACCAACGTTTACATTCCGGACGGCACGTTCGTCATCCTGCCGGTAGAAAAGCGGCTGACGGGCGCTGATACGCCTTCCGACAAGACCTTCCGCTTCAGTCTGAAGGCTGTGACCGCCGGAGCTCCGCTGCCGGAGGATGCCGTGGACGGGGAAAGCCTCGTGACCATCATCGGCGCGGGCGAAAGCGCCTTCGGTGCCATCGCCTATACGGCGGTCGGTATCTACAAATACAGCGTGGAAGAAATCCCCGGCTCCGAGATCGGCTACACCTACGACCCGACCAAGTACACGGTAACGGTGACCGTCACCGATACGGAGGGGGCACTGAGCGCGAAATACGTTGTGGAAAGCGGCAAGCCCGCCGCTCCTGCCGGGGAAGGCACGGTGCCTGAACCGGAGAAGCTGGTATTTGCCAACGATTATTTACAGATCCCCGTGGAGCTGGTGATCCCGGTCCGTAAGGAGATCGACGGCCCTACGCCTGACGGCAACGATAAGCTCTTCAGCTTCACGCTGAAGGCCGTCACGGCGGATGCGCCGATGCCCGCGGACGGCGACAGCATCACGATCCTGGGCCGCGACAAGGCAAGCTTCGGCGCCATCGTCTTCACGGCGCCCGGTACCTACGAGTACGAGCTGGCCGAGGAAGAGGGCAGCGATGCCGGCTACACCTACGACCCTGAGATCCGCAGGATCAAGGCCGTCGTAACGGATAATGACGGTACGCTGGAGGTGACCTGGACGGTCGACGATGAAACGGCTGATGAAGTCGTCTTCGTCAACCCGTACAAGCCCGAAGAGGTCTCCGTAAAGCTGCGCGCCACCAAGGTGCTGAAGAACCTGCCGCTCAAGGCCGACATGTTCACCTTCACACTGAAGGATGCCGAGGGCACGGTGCTGCAGAGCGTTACCAACACGGCAGACGGGGAGATCCTCTTCGATGAGATCGCCTTTGAGGCGGTCGGTGAGTACGTCTACACGATCTCCGAGGAAGCGGGCAGTCTGGATCGAGTCACTTACGACCAGACCGAGTTTACCGTAACGGTCGCCGTTAAGGATAACGACGGTGTTCTGGAGGCAGAGGTGATCGCTCCCCAGGATCCTGTCTTTGTGAACGTATACACGCCGGAGATCCCCAAGACGGGCTACGGACCCGACATGAGCGGCCTGCTGCGGCTCCTGAGCGGTGTCTCTCTGGCGACCCTGATCACCGTTCTTCGCAAGAAGAAGAAGGAAGACGGGGAAGAAGAATAAAGCTGAAAGCTCCGGCCGGCCCCATCCGGGTGCCGGCCGGAGCTTTCCCGAAAAAGAAGGCTGCGGAATGAAAAATAAAAAAGTAAGGACAGCGGTCATCATAGCCGCGTTGGCCGTGCTGATATTTTCCACGACAAAGCTCCTGGTCGATAAGATCGAGGATTGGCGGGAGATCAGGGTAGAGGAGCGGGCGAGAGCGCTGTATCACAGCGAGGAGGCCGCCACCCGCGAGGAGCTGGTTTCCACGGAATCCGGCGAACCGGCAGAGACGCAGGAGACCGCCGCTGCTACGGAAGAGGAAAGCCGCGAAAGCAGCGGGGATACCGAAAGCACGGAAAGCGCGTCCGCCGCGGAAACAAGCTTGGCGGAGCCCGAAACGGAGGAGCCGACGACCTGCGATCCCACGGAGATCCAGTCCGATTTCGCGGAGCTGCTCGCGGTCAACGACGATCTGGTCGGCTGGCTGAAGGCCGGCGCGGAGATCGATTTTCCGGTCGTCCAGTCCGACAACGAATACTACCTGACATATGATTTTGAAAAGCATCCCAACAGCAACGGCGCCGTGTTCCTGAACAGCGGCTGCACGCTTTACCCCCGCGATCAGATCCTGATGCTGCACGGCCACAATACGTCGCGCGGCAGGATGTTCGGCACGCTGAAGGAATTCATGGACCCGCGATATCTGCGGGATTATCCGATCGTCAGCTTCCGTACGATCTACGATGCGCAGGACGTCTTTTACACGCCGGTCCTGATCTTCAACGCCTCCATGCTGCCGGGGGAAAACGGCTATTTTGACATCAAGCATTTCAATTTCGAGACCAAGGAAGAGCTGGCCGAATATCTCGCGGAGATGCAGGCACTCAGCGAATGGAAGCCGCTGGTGGATGTCACGGCGGACGATAGGCTGCTGATGCTGGTCACCTGCAGCTATTACCACACGGACGGCCGCATGATGATGGTCTGCCGCGCACTGCGGGAGGGGGAGACCCCCGAAAGCATCCGGGAGCTCTACGAATTCAGCTGAAATAAGAAAAAGACAGGTCCTCGGGGCCTGTCTTTTTTGCTGCGTCTCCGGCGGCAGCGTACCGTCGGGGACTTCTTTTCGTTTAGCCATTTGCCCCTGAGAGGGCTCAATTCCTATGAAGAAGGCACGGCCACGAGAAGGCTCAGCTCTTTTGAGGAAGGCCCGGCCCAAAGGAGGAATTCAGCCTCTGAGCAGGCTCAGCTCTTCAGGATCTTCAGCATTTCCGCGGGCTTCGGCAAATTCCCCTTATACAGGCTCATGGCACTGTAGGCCTTGCCGGCCAGGCGGATGAACAGCACGGCCAGCAGCACCGAGGCCAGCAGCGACAGCAGCGCGCAGCCCATGGGAAGATAACCCAGCAGCACCCGGCTGGGGGAGATCAGCGTGGAGGTGAAGGGCACGAAATCATACCATTTGGCGCCCACCTCCATGCGCTGGTTCAGGAAGCCCACGTTGATGGTGATCAGCATGCTGGCTACCAGAGTAAGGGAGAAGATCGAATTGGTGGAGGAAAGCTCCTCGGGCTTGGAGGCAAAGGAGCCCGCGATCCCGGCCATGGCGCAGTAGACGAAGAAGCCCGCGGCGACCAGCAGGGCGGCCATCAGAATGCCCTCGAAGGAGAGCAGCCTGGTCATTTGCCCCAGCACCTCGAAGAAGGCCAGCAGCGCCATCGGAGACTCCGGATTGATGGTTTTCACCAGGAAGGTCCCCAGGGCAAAGCCGGCGATCAGGGAAAGCAGCCAGCTCAGGAACTGGATGAGCGCGGCGACCCAGGCGGCCAGCACCTTGCCGAAGATCATGTCCCTGGGCTTTACGGCGACCAGGAAGGTGTCCATCAGCTTGGATGTTTTCTCCAGGATCACGGTAGAGGCAACGCTCTGCCCGAAGTACAGCACCAGGAAGTAGAGCAGCATGATGTTGACGTAGGGAAGGAACATGGACAGGATCTCCCGGCCCTCGGCAAAGGGGATATCCTCGTCCTCGCCCTCCGTATCGCTCCCGGGCTCCGTCGAAGGATCCTTCTCGGGCACGTCTGCGGGATCGATGATCAGGCGGACCGGGGTCATGAACTGCAGGAGCTGTTCCTCCTCCAGTCCGCTTTCCATGAGGATCAGCGGTTCGCGGAATTCGGCAAATTGCCCGGCCAGATAATCGGCCTTCGGCAGGGAGAGGCGGGAGCCCTCCGGCAGGATGCCGGTCACGCGGTAGGCGCTGTCATCCTCCTCCAGAAGCAGGATGAGGCTCCGGTCGTCGGCCGCGGCCTTGGC